>CAXVWN010000294.1:0-7662 GCA_964263725.1 Spirosoma sp. | reverse complement strand
AACGGGTTTTCCGGCTTTTTCGGTGCCGATGGGGTTTACATACGATCATTTACCGGCCGGATTGCAGTTTTTCGGTCGCCCATATAGCGAACCGACGCTCATTCGATTGGCCTACGCGTATGAGCAGGCTACCCACCACCGACAACCGCCGGAAAGCACACCGCCCTTGCCAAAAAAGAAACACAACGACATAGTCGCCCAACAGTAAACCGCGTTTGGGTTGGTTGTGAAAGTACACAGCCTTCTGATACAGTTTGACCCCGTCGGGGTCAAACTGTGCCAACTAGGCATACGTCAATCTAAATTCCTAGCGGACCACCCAGCGTAACATCGGAATTAATGGGTGTGTGGCGGCTGGCATGATGGCTGCCGGGATGTTGTTCTTCCTCTTCTTTCGAACGGTTGTTAACAAACGATTCGGCCAGAACTGTCAACTTCCGATCCGTTTCTTTTTCTTCTTCCAGCGTCTTCGCCAGCAACTCTGCCGACTGACTAAAATCGAGCATATTCGCCAGCGTTAGCAGTGATCCATAGGCCGCAATCTCATAATGCTCAATCTTTTGGGCGGCAATAATCAACCCGGCATCACGGGTCAACGAACCCGATTCTGTTCCTGAAACGATCCGTTTTGCATCGCTGATTAGGCCGTCAATAGCATCTGATGAGTGAACATCGGTCTTAATACCAATGATTCTGAAAATCTCCTCTAATCGCTCTACCTGAATACGACTTTCATTCTGATGATTTACAAAAGCAGTACCCACTTCGTTTGTCGTGCTAGCTTCGGCTTGGTCGCCCAACGCATCGACTGCTCTCTTTTCGGCGTAATAAACGCTCTTCAATTCACTAATAAATAAGTCCCGTAATCCTTCATCGGTTGCGGAATCATTGCCGCTAAAAAAGCTAGCTATCCTATCTGCCAGGGCTGCCATAACGTTTGAGTAATTTAATGTAAATAGGTTGTTAACAAAAGAACCACCAAATCTGTGCCAATTGCTGACTGTCTGATAGTTGTAGACATATTTCCGGCAATGTGGTTATATTCTTCTACACAATCTGTAGCGGATTTTCATCCCCATTCCCGTTGCTCATTGGGGTAAATTAAATAACGAACGCTGCTTAATTAAATTCGATGTTTCCGATGAAATACAAACGGTTATCCTAATAGCCAGCCGCTTGCCCGTCTTTTCGCATTTCGGTCGCACCCCAGTATACGCGATTGACAGCATCCCATTGAATAGCCTGATACCCGCCAAAGAAATCGGTTAACGCTAAATGATGTCCTCGTTTTTCAAGATCAGTTCTGACGTCGGCAGAAATGCCACTTTCTAATGCCAGTTTACCACCATCGGTCATGAGTGTTCCGATTGGTTCGCTGCTGCCTGAATGACTAAACCGGGCCGCATCGCCTGCTTCCTGTACGTTCATACCAAAGTCGATGATGTTGCATAAAATCTGCAAATGACCCTGTGGCTGCATGGCACCGCCCATAACACCAAAGCTTAAAAAAGGCTCGCCATTTTTGGTGACAAAACCGGGAATAATGGTCGTGAACGGGCGTTTCGCGGGTGCGTACACATTAGCATGGTTAGATTGCATACTAAAACTGGTGCCCCGATTATGAAAGACAAATCCCAAGCCGTCAGGAACCATACCGCTGCCAAACTCCAGCATGTTGCTTTGGATTAATGACACCATATTGCCCTGATCATCGGCTACGGTCAGATAAACCGTGTCGCCAGTGCGGAGAGCCGGGTCGCCCGCATCCAGATGTTCAGAAGCTTTTTTAGGATCAATTAATTTCCGTCGGGTAGCTGCGTATTCTTTGGTTAACAACCAGTTGATGGAGTCTTTGGCAAAGTCTGGGTCGGCATAATATTTGGCTCGGTCTTCAAACGCTAATTTCTTTGCTTCAACTAACAGATGTAGGTAATCGGCACTGTTATGCCCCAAACTCTTAAGATCGAAGCCCTCAACGATATTCAACATTTGCAGAACGGCAATTCCCTGACCGTTTGGCGGTAATTCATGGACATTATAACCTCGATAAGTAGTCGATATAGGGGTGATCCACGTACTCCGATGAGTTGCCAGATCGGCTTTGCGCAGATACATGCCTGTTCGTCGGGCGTAGCCGTCAATGGCATTGGCCACGACACCTTTATAAAAAACGTCCCGTCCACCGTTGGCTATTTTCTCGTAAGTAGCCGCTAAATCCGGATTACGGAATATCTGTCCTTCAACGGGTGCTTTACCATTGATTAGAAACGTTCGGCGGAAATTATCAAACTCGTTAATAATGGCTTCGTTTGCGGCCAACCGGACAGCCACTACCTGCCACGAATAGGCAATCACCTGTGGAACGGGAACGCCTTCGCGTGCATACTGAATGCTGGGTGCCAGCAGATTACGCATGGGTAACTTGCCAAAACGCTGATGTAACATAAACCAGCCATCCACCGTACCGGGAACCGATACCGATAGTGGGCCATAAAGCGGAATTTGTGGTCGTTTCCCCAGAACTGTCCGTAAGGCATCATACGTCAATCCTTTTGGCGAGCGTCCGCTGGCGTTCAAGCCATATAATTTACGGTCTTTCGCCGACCAGACAATCGCGAACAAATCCCCGCCAATGCCGCCGTTATTAGGTTCAATAACGCCTAACGCTGCATTGGCCGCAATGGCCGCATCGACCGCAGTGCCACCTTTTTTGAGAATGTCCAGTCCAATCTGTGTCGCGAGCGGGTGACTGGTGGCAACCATCCCGTGCCGGCCCAATATGGGGCTACGGGTTGCGAAATTAGGCCCCGTAATCCGGTCACCTTTCCCCGTCGATTGCCCATAGAGATGCGACGTTACCAACCAAAATAGCCCTAAACAAGATGTGATGGTACGTATATTCATGTAAGAGGAAATTGTTGATAATGAGGATTTAAGTGTACGTCAACGAAACAACCAAGTCGCCTTCGATAACGTTAGCCCCAGCCAGAGTTGAGGCCAAGGGCCAATATTCATCCTGAAGGGATGATATTTTCATAGAACATTTCGACATCGAAGTGATACGACCCCGATGGGGTCGAACCTGAATCGCCTGGCAATTTTTCTATAAACATGTCATCCCTTCAGGATGAATAGTTGACCCCGAAGGGTTTCGATAATTATAAAAAATCGCCAACGTAAACCGTATTATAATAGGAGGGCTAACGCACATGTCTACTCATGCGGGCGGGTATTAAAAAAATAATTCCGTGGCCTGTGCCTCCAGATACTGGCACAATCCACGGAATAAGGGTATCGCTGATAATTCTGTTCAGGTCAATCTTTGCGCCGTAAGTAAACGTTATTGCTGATCGATTCCAGATGAACCGCAGGTCCTCCACCGTTTACCGTTCCCTCCAGAAGATAGCCAACGATGGGGTTTTTCTGCTTTTTACTCTTGAAATCAATATCTAAATCAGAATAGGCCTCGCCTGTAATCGTTTTCATGGCTACGTTAGCACCCTTCGATTTAGGCCAGTTCATGTCAACGAAGCCACTGATGGTTTTAGCGAAAACTGGCCCTGTTGCGCCTTCAATATCAATATTTCCACTGATCGTTTCGATCTTGAGTTGCGCCTTTCGGGGAAGAAACACCTGATAATTGATTTTGCTACACACCGAATAGTGCTTCCCATCACGCGAACTATTCCAGGAACGGTGCTGGTCGGGGCAGTCTTCCGGGTTGCCCTGTTTAATCATTTCCTTATCAAAATCAGTTTTAAGATTAACCTCCTGCGCCGTAGAACCAGTCGTTACTACTAGGGCGTCGTTTAGTTTCCCCGAATTGATCGTAACGGCTATGCGGACCAACGCATCCGACTTATCCCAGTAACGAACCTGAATACTATCGGCAAATTTCAGGTTGAGATTCACGAGTTGATCGGTGGTAACCGGTAACGTTTTCTCAATGATTTTCTGGGCAAACGCCGGGCGAATAAGCAGGCTAATTACGAATAGACCTATTATTTTTTTCATGAGTTTAAAGGAGTAGGAAGGTGAAATCACTTTTGTTTCCGGATGTAGATATTGCTGCTAATCGTTTTGAGTTGCATTTCGACACCACCGCCGTTTGTCGTACCGTTGATTTCGTTGCCACCGCCTACTTTCGACATGCCGTCTTTCGACGTTTTTACCCCCAGATCGAAATCGGTGTACATCTCACCATTAATTGATCGGAGTTTTAGATTCGCTTTTGTGCTGGCAGGTAATGTGATATCGACCGGGCCATTGATCGTCGAGATGGCGGTGGGTTTTTCCTGACTCAGTGTCGAATACACAATTTTGACTTCTCCGTTAATCGTATTCGCTACTACGGGACCGGTAACATTACTAAGGTCCATAGATGAGTTGTTCGTGCGGATTTCCAAATCGCCATCCATATTACTGATCGTGACAGTTGACCCCTGCCAGTTTGTCTCCTGATAGAGAAGGGCCGCTTGCCGAGGTACTTTTATGGTGTATTTGATTGGTTTTCGGGTGGCTTTTTCAATTTTCAATCCGCCGTTTTCCTGCGTCACCGACAGGCCAATGCCCGAATTATCGACAGTTGTGTTATAGATAGGTTTTAGGCCTTTGGCTCGTTCGGGGGGCGCTTCATAACCCGTAGACGCCTGAATAATAACGTCATCGCTGTTGTGTCCTTCAATTTTAAGATGAAGGGCATCCATCTCAATCGTTATTTTACGGTCTTTGGCATTGGTCAATTTGGTTTTGTATTCCTGGGCCTGGATCGTCGTTAGACTACACAATAAACCAGCGCTCAACAAAAGAATCTTGTTCATAATTTGATTGATATAAATTGGTAGGATTGTACTTTATGAGGGTGACTGGGGGACTCGGTTCAGACGGCTGATTCCTTCTTCAGCCTTGAGCCGTACGGCGTCGATGGCGTGTTGATTCTGGGCCAGCCGCTGCATTTCCTTGACGGCTCGTTTCTCCTTGATGGCCACCAGAACTTCGATAAGCGTAATCTGAACGTTTGGATCTGTTTGAATCTGAAGCGATTGAATCAGCGCATCACGCACATCCGGTTCATTCTCGAAGCGTGCCAATGCCTGACAGGCCGCCAGTCGTACGTTTACGTTGGCATCGAAATTCAGCGTGTTAATGAGCAACTGCGTAATGTCCCGATCGGCCTGAGTGAGTTCGTAACTCTGATTCACCGCCTGAATGCGTTCACTAGCCGATGTTTTTGGGAGTTGCTCGAAGGCCAGCACTTTTTTCATTTCCATTACCGGCGCTCCATCTCCCTCCGAATTAGCTTGTCCTGAGTGCCAATTCGTATAAAACAGCCCCCCAGAAAACCCAATGATCAGCAAGGCCACGCTGGCCGCAATTCGCAAACTCCAAGTTCTCAGACTAATGACCCGGCCCATTTCCGGAACATTCAGTTTGGCGGCTAGCTGGTTACTGAACGCCAGCGAAGGTTGCTGATTTCGGGCGTCGGTGAAGTAGCGAAACTGCCCCGCATGGCGCTGTAAATGCTCTGGAATCGTTTCTTGTTGGAAAAATTGCCGCAACTGTTTTTCTTCAGCCAACGATGTTTCGCCCTCGTAATATCGTTCCAGCAGCTTATCAATATCCTGCTTCATAGTCGTTGGTTTTTACATAATTGTCGCGCAAACGCTGACGTGCCCGCGATAAAATTACCCGTATGTTATTGATAGTAAGACCTGTTACCTGTTCAATTTCGTCGAACGAATATTCCTCAACATCGCGTAGGTGGAGAATCAGTTTCTGCTGATCCGGCAAGTCATCAATTAACCGATAAATAAGACTGGTACTGTCGGCCGATTCCATTTGCTGATAAGGAGAAAACCCACTGGCCTGTACATTGAGCAAGTCGGCGCCATCGGCCGTTTTTTGTTTAGAATGCGCTTTCAGCTTATCTAAGCAAATATTCTTGGTCATCTGCACGGCCAGCGCTTCTACACTATGATAAGCGTCCAGTTGTTGCCGATTTGTCCAAAGCCGCAGCAACACATCCTGTAAGGTATCTTCGGCTTCTTCGCGGTTGCGCAGAAACAACTGCGCCAGCCGAAAAAGGCGTCCCTGAACAGGCAGTATCCGTTGTTTGAAGGCTTGTAGATCCATTTCAATGACAAAGACGACTAAGTCATTGAAACATTACAGATAGACGTGATTTATTTTTTAAATAGGCGAGGCAAGCCATCCGTAAGGGAGGGGACACGCATAGAAAATAGGCACGCGGATTTAGATATGACAGCAATGGCCGACCATCCCATCGGGGTTGAATGAGTTTGTGTTGAAGATGTTTATAGAACACCTACCGTTCTTGGGAACGTGTTTACAGTTAAGCCTTCATAATCAAATTCAGGAGTTTTCGGTCGAGTTTGTGACCGTGCCAATCTTCGTAGGCTACGTCGGTGCGTCTGGAATCCAGAATGCCGAAATCGCCGATAAACTCCCAGA
The DNA here is from genome assembly GCA_964263725.1 of Spirosoma sp. Taxonomy (GTDB): domain Bacteria; phylum Bacteroidota; class Bacteroidia; order Cytophagales; family Spirosomataceae; genus Spirosoma. Next base: position 1,191 of record CAXVWN010000294.1, on the reverse strand, counting down.
GCGCAAAGCCAATTCCGTTACTCGACAGGATGTTGAGCACATCGCCGAACCAGGCCAGGAAAACGTCGTGGGGTGTTTTGTTCCAGCAACCGCACTCGCCACAGTGAACCCCAACGCCTTTGTTGACCAGCTCAATCCAGGGTTGATAGAATGTTTCGAGCATGGCGCGACTCAGGTATTTGTCACCCACTTGTCCCGGCCATTTTGGTTCGGGTAAATGCTCCGGGTCTTTGTTGGCCCAGGGCGCTTTGTAATGCGAAATGATGCCCGGATTGTAGCCCCGACAACTCTGGGCAATATCGAGATCGGTGATTTCCGGAATGACCGAACTACCCACATCGTTCCCATCGGCAATGATTAAGTGCTTTGGGTTTTCCTTCCGAATAGCGTTGGAAGCGGCCAGCGCTACCTTACGATAAGTTGCGCCCGGAACGGTGCTGCGTTTGGAGAGCTGGTCGTTCATGTCGGCCCGCAGACTGGGTTCGTTCAGGAGGTCGAAGCTGATTTTCTGCGGCGAAACGTTCTTGTATCGCTTGGCCCACATGTTCCAGTGAAAGCAAAACGCATCAAGTGCGGCCTGGTCAGTCCAGAGATTGTACGGCTCGTTAAAGCCCGAATTGACGCAGTAACCGGGGGCACGGTGCAGGTTCAAACTAACATGTAAATTATGTTTGTGCGCCATGGCGACTAACGCATCAATTCGGTCAACAGCCTGCTGGTCAATTTGGTACACTTCGTCGGGTGTGATGTTCCGGCTCCGGTCAAATTTGATATAAGCCGGATAGGCCATCGGGAGCCGTACAAAGTCAAATCCCCAATCCTGCATCCACTTGAAGTAATCCTCCTGAGTAGCCAGGCGGCTATTTTTGGGATCGGGCGAAAAGAAATCCAGAAGATTGAATCCTTTCCATTTCGGCAGTTTGTTTTTCGATACATTCTGCGGTTGCGACGCGGCTAAAAGCTCCGGTCCGGCGGTGCCGAGGGCTGCCGTAAGCAAACCCGTGTTCTGAATAAACGTCCTTCGTTGCATGACAAATAGAGCATATCAACGGGTCGATCTACTTATGAATGGGAAGCCAGTCAGTAACAATAAGTAAAACACAGGGTAGTGCTGCCTTATAGGATGAGTCCAGCATTTTTTGGTACATCTATGAAGAGACGGGGAGTTATTAAACATCTGGCCGTAGCAAC
>CAXVWN010000293.1:0-10869 GCA_964263725.1 Spirosoma sp. | reverse complement strand
GATTACATGCGTCGGGAACATAACCTGCTCATTGGCGAACGCTCGGCCGAGCAAATCAAAATGGAAGTTGGTTCAGCATTACCCGAACTCGACAATCCGCCCGCCGATTACGAAATCCGGGGTCGCGATTTGATGACTGGTATCCCGAAAGAAATCAAAGTTACCTACAGTGAAATTGCTTACGCCCTCGACAAATCCATCTCGAAAATTGAAGAGGCTACGATGAAAGCGCTCGAAATTTCGCCACCCGAATTGTCGGCCGATATTTATACCAATGGTATTCACCTGACGGGGGGCGGTGCGCTTCTGCACGGTCTCGATAAGCGTCTGGCGGCTAAAACCAAGTTACCCATTCACGTTGCCGATGATCCGCTCAAAGCTGTAGTGAAAGGTACGGGTGAAGTAATTAAGAATTTAGAAATGTACCGGTCGGTACTGATTAGTTAATTTTATAACGCGGCCGGAAGTCTGTGCTTTGTGGTTATTGCTGTGACAATCAATCCATAATGCGCGGACTTCCGGCCGCGTTATTCGTTTATAAGAAAGCCCTATAATGGGAGAGTTAGTTGATTTTTTCGTCCGAAGCCGAAATTTCATTTTGTTTGTGTTGCTCGAAGTGCTTTGTTTCTACTTCATTATCAACACGAGCAACTATTGGAGTGTCACGTATTTCAATACCTCAAATCAGTACGCGGCTCAGGTGCTGGCGTTGTCGAATGCGGCTAACGAATACGCTAACCTGCGGAACGTAAATGCTGACCTTGCCCTCGAAAACAAACGGCTCAATACGCAACTAACCAAGTTGTTACAAAGCAAACCTGTTGCCCCTGCCGAATACCAGGCCGATTCCGCCTTTGCCGACCGGTTTAAGTTTTCGGTGGCCAAAGTGGTTGATAATACCACGCAATTTGCTAACAACTACATTACCATTGACAAAGGAACCGACGACGGTATCCGGCCTGGCATGGGCGTTATTTCACCGACGGGTGTAGTGGGTAAGGTAAAAGTCTGTAACCGGCATTTTTCTGTCATTACGTCCATTCTGCATTCTGAGTATCTGGTTTCCTCTCAACTCGTGAAATCAGGCGAAACGGGAACCGCCAGATGGGATGGTGTTGACCCACACTTAATGAAGCTGAATGATATTTCGCTGACAAAGCCCGTCAGTAAGGGTGATTCGGTCGTAACATCACAGTTCAATTCGACTTTTCCACCGGGTATTCTGGTGGGTCGCGTTCGTACAGTCGGCATTCAACCGAATCAGACGTTCCACGATATCACGCTTAATCTGGCAACGAATTTCAGTAATCTCTCGTTTGTGTACGTCGTAGATAATCGTTTGCAAGCCGAACAGGAACAGTTAGAAAAACAAATTGAAAACGAAAAATAAGTATGTTCCGCTCCAGTAGTCCGTAACACACTGATCTATAAAATGACCCTGCGCGAAATTCTGTCCACATCGTTTTTATTTTTGTTGTACTTGGTATTGCAAATTCTTCTGGTACGGAATCTGGTCCTGTTCGATTACGCATTCTGCTTTATTTACATTGCGTGCATTCTGCTTTTACCGAATGAAATTGGCCTGACGTGGTTGTTGGTCATTGCGTTCGTCACGGGCATCACGATCGACATGTTTTACAATACATTAGGTATGCATGCTGCTGCTACAGTGCTGATGGCCTACTGTCGGCCATTGATTGTGCGATCACAAATTGATGTGCCGGGTTTAGAAACTCGAATCGAATTTTCATTGCGAGAACTGGGTGTAGGAGCCTTTTTTCGATACGTATTCATATTAGCTTTAATCCATCATACGGCTCTCTTTTTCATCGAAGCCAGCAGCCTGACGCTGATTATTCCAACGCTTATTCGGGTAGGAGCCAGCACATTATTCACGACAGTTAGCATTGTTTTAATTCAGTTTTTTACGAGAAATTAACGTTAGTTTTTTTATGCTTCCTGCGTTAGTATGAAAAATTATGGCTGAAACACTAATTATCCCCCAATCTACAAACCGGCAGGCCGTTTATGATAGCCTGATTCCACAGATAGCCGCACTCGTTGAAGGCGAACCGGACCTGATTGCTAATTTGGCTAATATTGCCGCTGCCCTTAAAGAAGCTTTTGGGTTTTTCTGGGTTGGGTTTTACCTCAAAAAAGATAACCAGTTGGTGCTGGGACCGTTTCAGGGACCAATTGCCTGTACTCGAATCGCATTCAATAAGGGCGTTTGTGGGGCTGCATATACCCGACAAGAAACAATTCTGGTGCCAGACGTTGACCAATTTCCGGGGCATATTGCCTGTAGTTCAGCCTCAAAATCGGAAGTAGTTGTTCCGGTATTTGATCAGGCTGGAAACGTAAAGATGGTGCTGGATGTGGATAGTGACCAAGTAAACGATTTTAGCGGGGTTGACGCAGCGGGCCTGGAACAGATTGCGAAGTTGATCAGAAACTTCTGACTAGCGCTCTTGTAATTAATAAGCAATTAAATTCACTATGGCGCTTAAACCGTAGACTCTGTGCGTCGTCTTATGTTCGGATTTAACTATCACGAACCATGTTTAAGAAAATCGCCCTGAGTGGATTACTCCTCTCTTTTGTCTCGTTATCTTTATTCGCACAACAAACGGCTGCTCCCGATGCGCCTGCTCAGGTTAATACCAGAATGGGTAAAAATCGGCCCATGCAGCAACAGCATCAAATGGGAGATCCGGCCACCCGCGCGAAAAAAATGACCGACCGTATGACGCAGCAGTTAGGACTCGATCAGGCCACGTCGCAAAAAGTATATGATGTTACGCTGGCCCGCGCCCAGAAAGTAGATGCTATTCAGGCTAGTTCCGATGATAATAAGGCAAAAGCGCAATCGCTGAAAGCGAACGCTGATGATTTCAAGGCCAAGTTGAAGGGCATTCTTACGCCCGATCAATTCACCAAACTTGAATCCATGAAAGGCCATATGCGCAAAGGTCGCGGTGGTCCTGACGGAAACAGCAGCGATAAAGACCAAAACTAAGGTAGTCGTTAAACAAGCGAGCCGGACGCCGGGTGTTATTAACACTCAGCATCCGGCTCACTCATTTAACAAGGAGTAAATCCTCATGGATTGCTTATACAGTAAAGTTTATTGGTTTCTTCCTTTTTCTGTGAAATCTGGGCACTCGTTTCATGACTTCTTCCTTATCACGTCGGCTATTTATCAAGCAGGCATCGTTAGTTGGTGCGACCAGCATTGTTGTTCCGACATTGCTATCGGCCAGATCACGTAAAAATGATGACCAAACCGTTCTGGGGCATAATGGTTTTCGGTATCGGGTGGTGCCGGGTTGGGGTATTTTAGATGCTGGCAAGAACCCCGTCAATGACTGCCACGAAATGGTACAGGATGCCAAAGGGCGAATCATTCTGTTGACGAACGAGACGAAAAATAATATTCTTATTTACGATAAGTCGGGCAAATTACTCGAAAGTTGGGGACATAGTTATCCCGGTGGTCATGGCTTAACACTTGGCGGAGAAAGCAATGACCAGTATTTGCTTATTTGCGATACCGACCGGCATCAGGTTATAAAAACCGACTTGAAAGGCCGCGAATTAATGAAGCTGGAATACCCGAAAGAAACCGGGAAATACGACTATCCAGCCCAGTACAAACCCACCGAAACGGCCATTAATCCCGCCAATGGCGATATTTATGTGGTAGATGGTTACGGCCTGAATTATGTAATGCAGTATGATAAAACAGGCAAACTCATTCGTTACTGGGGTGGCAGAGGGGAGGCTAATGACACGTTCGACTGTTGTCATGGCATTGTCGTTGATCGCCGTGTGGCGGCCAATCCAACATTGCTTATCACCGACCGTCGGCATAACGCCCTGAAGCGATTTACACTTGATGGGAAATACGTGTCTACCATTGCCCTGCCCGGCTCGTACATCTGCCGCCCCGTTATTCATGGCGACAACATTTATGGGGCCGTGTTCCGAAGTACATCCGATGCGTATCCAGATTCAGGCTACATCACCATTTTAGATAAAAACGACCGCGTTATTTCAACGCCCGGTGGTTCAGAACCAACCTATCTGGATGGAAAACTGGCCGAGCAGCGTAAAGACCGTGGCAGTTCAATATTTCTACATCCGCACGATGTGTTAGTCGATGAAGATGATAGTATCTATATTGCTCAATGGGCTTCTAAAAAAACATATCCTATTAAATTAGAGCGAGTTGCCTAATTATGTGGCCTATCTATGCGTGAGTTGATTTTATTACAAGCAAATACGTCGTCTGTGCCTGATTGGGTACTATTCTGGGGCCATTTTCACCCACTTATTGTTCACCTGCCCATCGGTTTTCTGTTAATTGCTGGTTTACTCGAACTAGACCGGCTGACTCGCCGTAATTCGGTTAGTCCGCATACCATTACCCTGATTCTGTTTTGGTCGGCTGTTAGTGCCACAATGGCCTGTGTGTTTGGCTACATGTTGTCGTTGGGTGGGGGCTATGAGGTCGAAACGCTAAACGACCATATGTGGGAAGGCATTGGCGTGGCCATATTTTCCTGGATTGCCTGGTCGGTGAAGTCAGAGAATTTAGGCCGTATTTTACCTTTTGCGCAGTTGCTGTACTTACCCACGCTGGGCGTGTCGTTGTTGCTATTGCTGGCTGCCGGGCATCAGGGCGGTAACCTGACGCACGGGTCCGATTACCTGACGCAATACATGCCTGTATCGATTCGGACGTTGGCAGGCGTGTCGCCCAAACAGAAAGAAGTGAAATTTGAGCCAATTACCGATGTGAATCAGGCGATGGTTTACCAACAAATTGTGAATCCAATTCTGCACAGTCGTTGTGTGCAATGTCACAATGCTGAAAAATCGAAGGCAGGTTTGCGGCTCGATACGCCCGAAATGATTAAGAAAGGGTCAGAAGATGGGCCGGTATTCGTATCCGGGAAAAGCAAGAGCAGCGACTTGATAAAAGTTTGTCTGCTGCCCGAGGAAGATGACCATCATATGCCGCCCAAGGGCAAAACGCAGTTAAAAGAAAGTGACCTTGCTTTGTTAAGCTGGTGGATTAATCAGGGGGCTCCGTTCGACAAAAAAGTGGCTGATCTTGCTGTGAACGATGCGATTCGTCCTGTGCTGGCTTCTTTAGGAAATAGCGGGTCTGGTAATGCAAACGAGGGAAACGCAGTGGTAGTAAATGGGTCGCCAGCTCCCGAATCACCTGTCCTGACCATGAAGGTGCCAGTCGCCGACCCAAAAATTATTGATGAATTGACGAAGAGTGGCTTGCTCGTGTTGCCTTTGTCGAAAGAACAAAATCAACTGGAAATTAGCGCCGTTAACGCCCGAACATTTACTGATGCACAAGCAGCTACATTGCCTAAACTGAGCGCTCAAATCGTTTGGTTAAAACTGAGTGATACGCAGATTTCTGACGCGACGATGATACAGATAGCCAAGCTTAAAAACCTGCAAAAGCTACATCTGGAAGAAACGAAAGTGACCGATGTCGGCCTGAAACAGCTAAAAGGTTTAGCAAATTTAGAATATCTGAACCTCTACGGAACGGCGGTTACGGATGCTGGTTTAAGTGAATTGACAGGAATGAAAAGCCTGAAAACCGTTTATCTGTGGCAAACCAAAGTAACGGAATTGGGTATTGAAAATCTGAAAAAAGCCATGCCTTCGCTTGAGGTTATCGGCGGAATTAGCGAACATACTATTGCTGAATTGGCCAAATCTGCAGTGGCTGAATCTAAGATAAGCGATCCGAAGAAAAAGTAGGCTATAGACCCCATCCAACCTTCACTTTTGCTGAGAAAAGTTATATTTATGTGTGGTTTAGTTTTAAACAGAACTGAATCCTCTTCTAATTTTGTTCTCCGTAAATACCTTTGTACGTATACTTCAACCGCATAAGTAGCAATCCTGCCTGGTTAACAGTACCCATTACCGAAATAGACTGACAACCAGATAAGAGGGTATGATTTTTACGTAGATTATCCGGTTATTTTTTGTAGAATCATTTCACAATCAACTAGTTCGTTAGTATGACCAATTGGTCTGACATACGATTTCGATACGTTCTTCTTAGCGCAACGACGGCCCTGTTTGGTGCCTCAATCTGGTTGACAGCCTGTCATAGCTCGATTGAGAAATCGGCTGATATTGTTTTGGCAGAAGCCAGCTTGCCCGAAAAAATTGATTATAATTTACACGTAAAGCCTATTTTGTCCGATCGCTGCTTCGCGTGTCATGGACCGGACAAAGCCAAGCAACAAGCTGGTTTGCGCTTAGATACACCCGAAGGGGCCTATGAAGCACTAACAAAAAGCGGGCATACGGCCATTGTGCCGGGTAATATTGCCAAGAGTGAATTAGTTAGTCGCATCATCAGTACCGATCCGGAGGAAATGATGCCGACGCCAACATCGAACCTCACCCTGACATCGGAAGAAAAAGCGACGCTTATCCGCTGGGTTGAGCAAGGGGCGGAATACAAACAACATTGGTCGCTTATGGTGCCGACCATGCCTGAAATTCCGAAGGTGAGCGATGAAAAGTGGATCAAAAATGACATTGACCGGTTCGTTCTGGCGAAACAGGAAGCTAAAAAATTAAGTCATGCCCCCGAAGCCGACAAAACAACCTTACTCCGGCGCGTTAGCCTTGACCTAACCGGCTTACCGCCCACGCCTGCCGAAGTGGATGCATTTCTGGCTGATAAATCGCCAAATGCCTACGAGAACGTTGTAAACCGATTGCTCAATAGCCCACATTATGGCGAACGGCAGGCGGTCGAATGGCTCGATGTGGCTCGTTATGCTGATACAGATGGCTATCAGGACGATGGTTTGCGCACCATGTGGCCCTATCGCGATTGGGTTATCCGGGCATACAACCGAAATCTATCGTTCGATCGGTTCATTACCTGGCAGTTGGCGGGTGATTTATTGCCGAACCCAAATCGGGACCAATTGATTGCCACCGCTTTCAATCGAAATCACCAGCAAAGCCAGGAAGGCGGCATTGTGGACGAAGAATATCGCACGGAGTATGTTGCTGACCGAACCAACACATTTGGAAAAGCCATGCTGGGCTTAACGGTTGAGTGTGCCCGCTGCCATGATCACAAATACGATCCGATTAGTCAAAAGGATTACTATTCGCTATTTGCGTTTTTCAACAGCAACAATGAACGCGGCCAGATTCCGTACAATGGCGAAGCTGCGCCCACCATTACACTAACGAAGCCTGAAACGGAGGCAAAACTAAAATTTATTCGCGAACAACTTACTCCAATCCAGCAACAGCTTAATCCAAGCCGTCCTGATTATCAGTATCGTTTTGGGCAATGGCTGGCGCAAACTCGTTCGGTCTCGTCAGTCGATTCTGGCCTGTTAGCGCACTATACGTTTGACGAAACTGACCGGACCGATATTAGTGCGTTTGTGAAGGCTGAAAACGAAAAAAGGAAACTTGAAGACGCGAAGCGTAAAAAAGAACCCGAAACCAAAAAAACTGATAGCAAGAAACCGGAAAAGAAAGAAGTACCCAAGCGTAAAACGAAGGAAGATCTTTGGAAAGACCCGCGCAATGCTTTTGCCAATACTGTGAATGATACACTTCCCGCTCGTTTAGGGGGCGATCCTGACAAAGTTCCGTATTCTGTGCCGGGTCGTTTCGGGAAGGCCCGGTTTTTGGCGGGGGATAGTTTTATCCAATTACCCGGCAGTTTCGGTGCTTTTGAGCAAAACGAGCCGTTTACCGTGAGTAGCTGGTTTAATCTGGCAAAGCCCAATATGGCTCTTACGCTAATGGGGCGCACCACTGGTCCGATGGATGGGCAACGTGGCTATCAGCTTGATCTGCTGAGCGATGGGCGACTGAAACTGGCCTTCAATCATGTTTGGCCAGCCAACGCTATTGACATTGAGTCGGTAGATAAAGTCCCGGTTCATCAGTGGTTTCAGGTCGCTTTTGCTTATGATGGAACGGGTCAGGCAAAGGGTATCACGCTTTATTTGAACGGCCAGCCTATCCGCACGAAAGTTGTTGCCGATCACTTATTACATAGTATGGTGTACGGCAAAAATCGAAGCCATTGGGTTCAACACGCGTTTTATGTGGGTCGGATGCATGATTACTTCTACAAAGATTTTGCCGTCGATGAACTTCGCATCTATAATCGTTGCCTGACTCCACTGGAAATGCCCAAATTGGCCGGTCAGTCTGATGCGCTCTTGGCGGCTCTTCAGACGCCGGTCGCCAGCCGGACACCGGCACAGCGCGCGGGCCTGTATAGCTATTATGTTAAAACGCAGGATCCTGGTTATCGGGTAGCCTATGCCAAAGCCATGAAACTACGTGGTGAACAGATTGAACTCTACACCAATTCCGATCAGGTGATGGTTATGCAGGAACGGACGGTGCCACGCGAAACGCATCTGTTGCAACGAGGAGCCTATGATGCGCCTGGTGAAGTGGTAACACCCGCCGTTTTACACAGCCTGAATCCATTGTCAGAAACGATGCCTAAAAACCGACTTGGGTTGGCGAAGTGGTTGCTGGCTCCCGAAAATCCACTGTTTAGCCGGGTTATGGTGAATCGGATGTGGCAGCAGTATTTTGGACAGGGTCTTGCCAAAAATAGCGACGACTTTGGTAATCAGGGTGCCTTGCCAAGCCATCCTGAATTGCTGGATTATCTAGCCATAAAGTTTCGCGAAACTGGCGGTCCGTCGCACGGTGGCCCGTCACACGGCTGGAACACGAAGGCGATGCACAAACTGATTGTTATGTCGGCCACGTACCGGCAATCATCGACTGTATCTGAAAAAGTGCGTGAAGACGATTTTGATAATACATTTCTGACGCGTGGCCCAAGTTACCGGATGTCGGCTGAGCAGGTGCGAGACAACGCGCTTGCTGCCAGTGGTTTACTAACACAACGCATTGGCGGACCGAGTGTGCTGCCCTATCAACCGGCTGGCATCTGGGAAGCTCTGGCCACACGAAATGCCGTAAAATACGTTCAGAATCATGGTGATAGTTTGTATCGCCGTTCGATATACACGATTTGGAAACGGTCGTCGCCCGCGCCGATGATGCTTAATTTCGATGCCGCCGAACGGCATACTTGCATTGTGAAACGGCAAAAAACCAGTACGCCCCTTCAGGCCCTTGTTACACTCAACGACCCTCAGTTTGTTGAAGCTGCCAGAGTATTGGCGCAACGCATAGTGCCTATTGTTCCAGCCAATCGTAAAACCCAGACGACTACAGTACAATCATCTGAGCGGGCTGATGGTGTGCTATCGACAGATGGTATTACCGCTATTTTCAAGGCTGTAATCAGTCGTTCAGCGCGGCCCGAAGAAATGTTGCTGATGAAACAACTCTACGCTGAAGAACTGGCAGATTTCAAAAAGAACCCTAAGCGAGCAACAGAGTTACTGTCAGTAGGAGAATATCCGATTGACAAAAAACTCAAACCGGCCGAGTTAGCGGCCTGGACGGTGGTAGCCAGCACGATTATGAACTTCGACGAAGCAATAATTAAACGATAGTTAGTGTTTTTTGCTGACTATGAGTTGTTTACAACGATACAAATGGATATTCAGGACGAAATACACGACCAACTTAGCCGCCGGACATTTCTGGGGCAAGCGAGTGCGGGCTTAGGTACGATTGCACTGGCGTCGTTACTGAATCCGACAAATCTATTTGGTGGAACATCGTCTTCGCCGGGAGAAAACCCTGCTGTGGGCAAACCGCACTTTCCCCCGAAAGTAAAGCGCGTTATCTATCTATTCCAAAGTGGGGCACCTTCGCAACTGGAATTGTTCGATTATAAGCCAAAACTCGAAACGATGTGGGGGCAGGATTTGCCTGCATCGGTGCGAAATGGCCAACGTTTAACGGGCATGAGTGCCGGACAGAGTCGTTTCGCGTTTGGGGCAGAAAAGTATAAATTTGCGCAGTATGGCCCCGGTCAAATGTGGCTTAGTGAACTCTTGCCGCACACCGCCCGCATTGCCGAAGACTTGACCTTTGTTCGATCGCTACACACGGAGGCTATTAATCACGACCCGGCTATTACGTTCTTTCAAACGGGTAGCCAGCAAGCCGGACGGCCTTCTTTTGGCTCCTGGATAAGTTATGGTTTAGGGTCCGACAATCAGAATATGCCTGCCTTTGTCGTGCTTCTTTCCAAAGGACGCGATGGTGATCAGCCGCTTTATGCCAAGTTATGGAGTAATGGTTTTCTGCCATCCGTGCATCAGGGTGTAGTTTTTCGTTCGGGGCCGGACCCGGTTTATTACCTCAACAATCCCCCCGGCGTTGACAGAACCAGCCGCCGACGTATGCTCGATTACCTAACAAAACTCCATCAGGAACAGTACAAACGCGTACTGGACCCGGAAATCAACAACCGGATGGCGCAGTACGAGATGGCCTACCGAATGCAAACGTCGGTGCCCGAAACTCTCGACATCTCGAAAGAGCCAGAGTATATTTTCGATATGTACGGTCCTGACAGCCGTAAGCCCGGTACGTTTGCGGCCAATTGCCTCCTGGCGCGCAAACTGGTCGAAAAAGATGTGAAGTTTGTGCAATTATACCATCAGGGATGGGACCAGCACGGCAACTTACCTAACGATATTAAAACACAGGCAAAAAGTGTTGACCAGCCCTCGGCCGCGCTCATCATGGATCTCAAACAACGCGGTTTACTCGACGATACGCTTGTGATTTGGGGTGGAGAATTTGGGCGGGGAGCCTATTCGCAGGGAAAACTCACCCGCGATAATTACGGTCGCGATCACCATCCACGAGCGTTTTCGGTCTGGATGG
>CAXVWN010000292.1:0-11762 GCA_964263725.1 Spirosoma sp. | reverse complement strand
TTACCTGAAATCGTACCCAACCGAACGCTACTTTGAGCAATTTTGGAAAACCAGCCCTGAAAAAATACCTACACTGAGTGAGATGGGTTTTCTGCCGGTAGGGGAGCCATTTCCAGCGCGAACAGTCCCCGATAAAGTATTAGATACTTACAACAAAACGCGTGATTTTCCTGCTTTGCCACATGGTACCAGTGAATTGAGTATGCACCTGCGCTTTGGCACGGTTAGCATTCGCGATCTTGCCCGTCAGGCCATAGAAGCTGATGACAAAACGTATTTGACCGAACTCTGCTGGCGCGATTTTTATTTTCAGGTGCTCGATCATTTTCCCCATGTCGAGAAACACTCCTTCCGACCTGCCTATGACCAGATCGAATGGCGAAATAATGAAGACGAGTTTGATAAATGGTGCCGGGGCGAAACAGGTTATCCAATCGTAGACGCCGGCATGCGCCAGCTAAATACCATCGGTTGGATGCACAACCGTGTCCGGATGATTACCGCCAGCTTTCTGTGTAAACACCTGCTTATTGATTGGCGATGGGGCGAAGCCTATTTCGCTAAAAAACTTCGTGATTATGATCTGTCGGCCAATAACGGCGGCTGGCAGTGGGCGGCTGGGTCGGGCGCCGATGCAGCTCCGTATTTTCGTGTGTTCAATCCAACAAGGCAAGCCCGGAAGTTCGATTCAAAAGCAACGTATATTCATTACTGGGTACCTGATGTTGATCAGCCGAGTTACCCTCAGCCAATGGTTGAGCACACAATGGCCCGTCAACGCGCTATTGATACCTATCGGAAAGCGTTGGCAACCGTTAAGGGATAGTTGATCCGAAATCAGTTAAATCAAATCGAGCGTCAAGAATGGGATTTTTGCTAATCTACTGGTAGAAATACTATCAATTACATGGTAGAAAGTTGAATTTGAGAATAGATTATATCATTAAAATCGCATGGATGCTCACTTTATAATCATGGTCTTTTTGTAACTTTCTGACCTTTTTATAGACTATTCCATTGCCCGGCGTTATGAAGGTGCGGCTCTTTTTGTTTTGCTTCTGCTGTCTGTCTGCTCTTTGTTCATCAGTAGTAGCCCAGCAAGGACTTCGCTTAAGTGTTATCGTGCGCGACGGCGTTACTAAAAAGCCCATACCCGGTGCCAGTTTATTTATCTCCGAGACAAAAGCTGGCGCTCGAGCGGATAGTGCGGGTGTTATTTTAATTAATCATCCACCGGGTGTTCTGACGGCGTATGTGTCGGCGGTGGGGTATATACGGGGCCGCGAAACCATACTGCTAGATTTTAGTAAACGAGTCGAATATTTTCTGCAACCCCGCTCAACGGATCTGGATGAGGTAGATGTGCGGGCAACGCGCGAGGATAAAAATATCAAGAATGTTCAGATGGGCCAGATTCAGCTCAGTATGCCCGATCTGAAACGAATGCCGGTTGTGCTCGGCGAGCCCGATATTCTGAAAGCCCTGACACTTCAGGCAGGCGTGACAACAGCGGGCGAAGGTGCCGGTGGTTTTAACGTTCGGGGTGGACGTGCCGATCAGAATTTAGTGCTGGTGGATGGCGCTCCTTTATTTAATACGTCGCATCTGTTGGGCTTCTATACCAACATCAACCCCGACATGGTGCAGGATGTGAGCCTGAACAAAGGTGCTTTTTCTGCGCAGTATGGCGGGCGGGTGTCGTCGTTGTTGCTGATGAGTACGCGTAACGGAAATAAAGATGGCTGGCGAGTGTCGGGCGGGCTTAGTCCGGTTAGTGCGCGGGTTGTGGTGGATGGGCCTATCAGTAAAAAATTAACGCTTTTGGCCGGTGGGCGTATTGCCTTTCCGAACTACTTATTACGCTTGTTTCCAACGGCGAGTGTTCAAAATAGTCGGGCATTTTTTTATGATGGCAATCTAAAACTAACCTACACACCTGACGACCGTAACACCATCTCATTATCGGCCTACCGCAGCCAGGATAACTTCCGATTTCCGGGCGATACGCTTTACGGCTGGCACTCGAACGTGCTGACTGGGCGCTGGAGTTACCTCATTCGGCCTAACCTACAATTTAATCTGGCTGCTCTTTATAGCGGTTATTATCTGAATGTAGATGGCGTAACGCCCAATTTAGGCTTCCGCTTTACATCGCACATTGAACAACGGGAAGGCAAAGCCGATGTGTTTTATACCCTGAATAAGAAGCACAAAATTCAGATAGGTGTTAATGCTATCCTGTACGGGATTCAGACAGGTGATGTTAAGCCAACCGGCGAGAATTCCAGTATTAACCCCCGACAAATTAACCCAGAGCGGGGGCGTGAAGTAGGTACATATATAAATACCGAGTGGGAGTTAACCCCCCACATTACCTTAATGGCTGGGTTACGGTATTCTGCTTTTGCCTTTCTGGGACCGCAAACTGTTTATAGTTACGCGGAAAATGTGCCGCGCTCTCCCGAAACCGTTGTCGATTCGGTTCGTTATGGTAGCGGACAAGCTGTGCAAACGTATGCCGGGTTGGAGCCACGGCTGGCCTTGCGGGTTCAAGTAGCTAAAAATACGGCTATTAAAGCCAGTGCGGGCCGAACGCGCCAGTACGTGAATCTGGTCTCGAATACAACGGCCATTACCCCACTCGATTTCTGGAAACTAAGTGACCGTTACGTGCCGCCCCAAATCGCCGATCAGGTATCGCTGGGCGTATTTCAGAACTTTCGAAATAATGCGATTGAGGTAAGTGTAGAAGGATATTATAAGCGATTACAGAATCAGATTGAATACCGGTATGGGGCTAATCTGATTCTGAACCCAACGCTCGAAACGGCTCTCTTACAGGCAACCGGTCGTGCTTATGGTGTTGAGTTTGGCCTGAGCAAGAATACCGGTCGGTTTACGGGTCAACTTAACTACACCTATGCCCGCTCGCTGATAGCCGTACAAACGCCGTTCGACGCACTCCGCATCAATGGCGGTGACTACTATCCGTCCTACATTGACCGTCCACATACATTCAATATGCAGGCTCGTCTGGATATGTCCCACAACTGGACATTCTCAACGAATTTCGTGTATTACACTGGCGTTCCGGCTACGTATCCCGACGGGCAATATTCCTACAATGGCGAACCTGTGCAAGACTATTCCCGACGAAATGCTGATCGTATTCCCGATTATCATCGGTTAGATGTCGCTTTCTCGAAAGATACCCGTTTCAACAAAGGGCAACGTAAGTATGGTATCTGGACACTGGGTATCTATAACGTATACGCCCATAAAAACCCATATTCCATTTATTTTACGCGGTACAATCAACGAACAGAATCGTATCG
Organism: Spirosoma sp.; assembly: GCA_964263725.1. Taxonomy (GTDB): domain Bacteria; phylum Bacteroidota; class Bacteroidia; order Cytophagales; family Spirosomataceae; genus Spirosoma. The sequence continues at coordinate 8,427 of CAXVWN010000292.1, read as the reverse complement.
ACTGTCGGTATTCGGGACAATGATTCCGTCCATTGCTTACAATTTCTATTTCTAGATATGCGTCAGTTTATTAGCTATATTCTCATTCTGACTGCGTTGATTGCCTGCATCGACCGGGTTGAGTTGCCTCTTCGTACCGAAGCCCCGCGTTTGGTTGTTGAAGGTCAGATTACGAACGAAGCCCCGCCCTACACCATTCGGCTGACGTACACGGGTAATTATGGAAATGGAAGTCAGAATCCTGATAATCAATATGTAAAAGAGGCTCAGGTTAGCGTGGTTGATGATCAGGGACGCTCGATGCGCTTTGTGTCGGTGGGGTCAGGATTGTATCAAACCACAGATTTAACCGTTCGCGGACAGGTTGGTCGGGCATATAGTTTATCGGTTGTTCTGGCCGATGGCAAACGATATGTTACAAAACCTGAACGGATGCCTGCTGTGCCTGTGATTGATAGTATTTCGGCGAAACTGATAAAGACAGGCAATTTGGCCAAGCCTTACGCTTTTTCTTATTCAATCAATACGAACGATCCGGCAAACGAGCAGAACTACTACCGATGGACTGCCTATGGATACACCAATCGACTTTCGGTGGGAGTGCGCTGTAGTTTGAGTAGTCCAGCTCTCTGCAATAACCGCTGCTGGGTAATCGTATCGAACAGCGATGTCAATATATACAGTGATGACGCAATTAATGGCAATCCTCTTCGCGGCCGATTTGCGTTACAACTGCCCGTTTATGCTATCGGGCCGCAACTAGTTGAAATCCAGCAATACGGAATCACACAAACGAATTATCAATTCTTGACACTCTACCAGCAGCAAAACGCTCGCACCGGTAGTATTTTCGATCCGTTGCCCGCCCCCGTTACCGGCAATCTGGTCAATGTCAGCGACCCAACTGATTTAGCGCGGGGTTATTTCGCCGTTACGTCTATTACACGTAAACGCCTTCGACAGTTTGACTACAATGCTACGTTTTATGGCGCTTTGACTAGTTACGTATTTAGTCAGATTCTGCCACCGGGCGACTGCCGAGATACCTACAATTCGGCGGCAATTACTGAACCACTTGGCTGGTAAGCTTACAATTTCCATTGTACAACCCAACCGGGTTTGATAACCTTCGGACGGGGAATACCAGCCAAACCGGTGGCTGGGTTCATAGCGATAAGGGTAAGTGGAATAGTTGTGTTTGTTTGGGCCGACGTGGCTTTGGTTACGCGTAAAAATAGATTGCCGCGCGTGTCGATATCATCGACAACGGCATAAAGTATATCGCCAGTTTTGAGTTCATATTCATCAATCTGGACATTTTCCGTAAGAGCAAACGACCAGCTTTGTCCCACTCTTGCCTGCCCCGCCTGAACCAGTCGAGTGGCCACATCGCCCACAAAAACGGCCGGTGTTGTGGGATTGTCTTTGAGTAATTCGGTCAGTAAACTATCCATGACAACAGCTTCATTACGGCTACTGGAACCAAGGCGGCTTGGCAGGTCGCCTGAATTGTCCAGCGACTCAATTGGAACACCAGTCAGCTCCGGTTCTTTGTCCTGAAGCCAGCCCATACGCCGGGCCTGTTCGCGCTCCTGCTCATAAGGGTTTCCTCCCGATGCTGGGTTCGATGCCAGCATCATACCAACTGATCCTACCCCGTAAGATGGATTAGTAAACAACTCTTTCATGGCCAGAATCCGGTACAGGTAGTAGCCGGTTTCGGCGTTCATGGTCATGGAATAGTAATCGCGGTGGCCCGCTTTCGTGATTTTTCGTTGCATCATCCCGACGCCCCCGTTGTAAGCAGCCGCTACCAGGGTCCATGAACTAAGCCTGCCGTACAAAAATTTCAGGTATTTACAGGCTGCTTCGGTCGATTTAGACAGGTCAGTGCGCTCATCATTTCCTGGCGCAATAGATAAGCCCATATCCTGCGCGGTATTGTCCATAAACTGCCAGTAGCCAACGGCTCCGGCTGAGGATACGGCATTGGCATGCCAGGCACTTTCTATAAGCGGCAGGTATTTGAAATCATTGGGAATGTTGTGCTTATGAAGAATAGGCTCAATAACGGCGAAAAAAGGAGCTGAGCGGGCTTTTAGGCCATTTAAGTGTTTTACATACCCCGAACTTCCAGCCAAGGCAAAGGCCAGTTTTGCCGATACATTACCCTGCTCAGTTGGCACGATTTCACCACAAAAGTGCAATCGGCCCGGCCCAGTCAACGACTGTTGTTGACCGGAAAAATGTTGGCTTGATTTACTTTTGGCAGGAGTCGTTTTTTTTTGCGCTGAAACGGTTGGCTTGAGCAGTAAAATACCCAATGTCAACAAGACAGCATGCTTAGTGAATATTATCAAAATAAACGGCTATTAGTTCGACCTGTAGACAACGATAGCGGCACCAGGTTTAGTTCGTCGGAGATGGTAATGTGTAAGTGGAATAGGCGTAACTAATCTAAAGCGCTTTCCAGGTTAGAATCCAGCCCGATTTTATTTGGGATATATCTGATAATTTAATGCCGATCCGGCCCGTAGAGGCATCTACTGCCGATAGTGTGAGATTATAAGTGTGCTTCTCGCTGGCTGAGTACAACTTCTCGGCCCGCAGGTACAGCTTGTCTGTTTTTGTGTCGACATCTTCAACAATGGCATACAATACATCACCTTCCTCAACTTCGTGGCCGTCGGCCATACCATCGCGGGTAAGGTGGAATACCCAAATCTGACCGCGCTGCACACCCGATAATTCAGTCAGCCGCGCTTTAATCCCTCCCCGAAATACATCGGCTGCATTTGGCAACGGAATGTCTTGTGTTTGACCACTTGCCGGGCGTATTCCCTCCTGAATAGGTGCATTAACGGCTTTCTGTGTAGCTTCGTTCATAACAACTTCAGGCAGCAGTACCTCATCGCTATCCGGTTCGTCTCCTTCGTTAACGTTAAGGGGTTCGCTTAAACGAGCCATCATCTGTTCAGGAATGAGGTGTTGATAAGAGCGGTAATTAGAAAACAATTCTTTGAACGCCAGAATCCGATACAGGTATTTTCCCGTTTCGGCATTCAGTCGCAGGTAGTAATAATCGCGTTGTTGTTGTCGTCGAATATTGCTCAGCAGTGCACCAATACCGTTATTGTAGGCTGCGGCTGCCAGCGTCCAGGAACCTAATCGGTTGTACAGATAGCGTAAATAGCGGCAGGCTGCATTGGTGGATTTAACCAAATGTTGTCGTTCGTCAACACCGTGACCTACGTTTAAGCCTAATTCACGGGCTGTGGCGGGCATAAACTGCCAATATCCTACGGCTCCTTTTGGCGACACGGCAAAGCCCTGCAGCGCACTTTCTACCAAAGGCAGATATTTGAAATCCAGGGGTATCCTGTGACGAGCCAGAATGGGTTCAATAATTGGGAAGAAAACAGCCGCTCGCTGTCGAATGCGAAGTAAGGCCTGATTTTGAGCTGTATTTCGTATTAATGCTGATACCAACCGGCGGGCAACGATTTCTTCATGTACAGGTACGGATTCACCGCAGAAATAAACTGGTGGAAGCGCTGTTGTCAGTCTCGGATCAAATGTTAACGCAGTTATTGAAGTAAAATCAGTGTGAACCGTAGTTATGTCCCATGGAGCATTGGGGGAAAAAGCACTTCCCATAACGAGCACTGTTACCCACAAAAGCGAGGTTATGGATTTTGTCGAAAAGGCAAGTACACGTTTTAGCATTTATAACTTTTAGACTTACTAATTAAGTTACGGTTACTCTGTATGGCTGTTATTTGCCAACATATATTCAGATGGATAGGAGCAAAATATATGCCATTTACTTGTTATAGGTAAACTATGAATTTAAAATAATAATAAATTATATATTATATGTTTATGTAAAGATTATAGCTGTAAATAAAAAAAGCCGCTTTATTAAGCGGCTTTTCGACGGTGGGTAATTAGTATAAATTATAACCAATCCCAGAAGTGCAAGGGCCGAATACCTTCGCCTTTTTTCCATTGGAGGAAACGTGGGCGACGGAATCGGAGTACCATAAGCCCCATCATTAATTTCTTTATGGGTAAATGATCGCCTTGCTTCTCCAAATCGGAGATTGGCGCATTGGGGGTTTCTTTGACTAAAGCCGCACTCGCAATCAACTGCTCGGTATCTGAAAGGGTTCTGGTTAACGCCGTGTTTGGACGCGGTCCCCAGGTGAGCATTGAGTTGTCTTCGTCAACCAGTTCAATGGTTGGCGCGTCTTTGATTTTCTTAGGTAACGCCAGCGGCTTGTGCCAACTCGGCAATGGCTTCATGAGCTCGGCCATAGTTGAACCACGAAGCAAAAGGGCGTACTGGCGTGGGTTACTGAGTAGTTCTTTAAACGCCAGAATTCTAAACAGGTAGTGGCTGGTTTCGCGGTGCAGCCGGAGTCGGAAATAGTTTGACTGGCCCTGCTGTTCCATTTTATTACGAACGTGGGTAATTCCTCCATTATAAGCAGCGGCTACCAGTGTCCATGAACCTAGCTCCCGATACAATTGGTGAAGATGCCGACAGACCGCAATAGTAGCTTTTTGCAGATCATAGCGTTCGTCAACGTCACCATTTACTTTTAACCCTAGTTCGCGGGCGGTACCCGGCATTATTTGCCAGTAACCTGACGCGCCTTTATACGATACACTGCTGTTGTCTAAGGCACTTTCGGCCAACGGCATAAATCGAAAATCGCGGGGAATTTTATACTTCCGAAGAATCGGGTCAATAATGGGAAAAAAGGTGGAGGCCCGTAATCGGAGATCGAGCAGAAATTCCTGCTGTGCTCCATAAGTACGAAGCGTTTGTAACCACCGGCGCGATACCCGAGGTTCATCGACAGGTACTTCTTCTCCACAAAAATAAATAGGAAACAGGTGTTTGGTCGAATCAACGACCAGTAGTGCAGGGGTATTCAAACCATTTGTCGATAGGTTTGACCGGCTCGTATCGGCCCCGAAAGAGGGTAGCGCGAGGGCCGGTTTTGTTGCGGCCATGAGCAATATAAAACTTACCTTTTTTATCAAAATAACATTAGTTGTTGTGATACATACAGACAATAAAACCCGTACCAAAGCACGGGTTTGTCCAATTATAGAATACGAATTTAGCTGATTGTCGGGAATATACCAAATGATTTTCTAAGAATTATCCAACGGTCCATTCGAAAACAGGATTTTACTTTTATGATAGCCCTGCTACAATGGTTAGCTTGCCATAATCATATCGACCGTCTAAATGGTCGAAAACAGGCTTTAAACGGCCTTCTTCTATACCCACAACAGCAATTGCTTTTTCAATTTCGCGCCGTTCATTTGGGTCAATAAGTGATACTAAATCAATATCGTATCCAGACCGTGAAAGCTGTACTAAATGACTGGCAACGGAGCCGGTTGTTAGTTGTCGCTCGGCAGCAATCTCGGCAATTGTCATCCCGTTATTGTACAAATCGAGCGTTACCAATTGAGTTGACCCTTTAGGCTTTTCACCAGCCTGTACCCGCCCCCGGACATAGCCCACAATCTCCGCCAAAAACTGCTTGCCAAATAGCTGCAGCTTACGTTCACCAACACCACTCACATTGCGCAGAGAATCGGGCGTGGTAGGACGCTGGCGAGCCATGTCTTCGAGTGTGGTATCAGTGAAGATAACATACGCAGGCACGTTTTGTTGGTCGGCGAGTTGTTTGCGAAGGATGCGTAACCGTTCGAACAAATCGTCGCGCTGGGTTTCGGGTTTGGTCCTGGTCTTCTCGACCACCGGTTTTGGTGCATCGTCTGGCCGAACCAGATCAATTTTCCGCTTCCCATAAAGCACCTGGTCGGCCAGAATTCCCCGGCGCAGAGCGTAGTGCTGGTCGTAAGCAATTTCAATTACGCCAATATTGATGAGTTGATGCAGGTAATTGCGCCAGTCTTCAAAACGCAGATCGCGGCCCGCCCCGTAGGTTTTTACCTGATCATAACCGCCCTGTAACACCTGCTGACTTCGCGACCCCCGCAAAATGTCAATGAGTAAGTTCATGGGCACCCGTTCGCTGGTGCGGATAATTGCCGACAGCGCTTTTTGGGCTAAAATAGTGCCGTCGAAGGTAACGCGTGGATCACGGCAAACGTCGCAGTTGCCGCAAGGATCGGGCAATTCTTCCGAAAAGTAAGAGAGCAAAATCTGTCGGCGGCACGTATGCGCGTCGGCATATTGCTGCATTCGTTCCAGTTTGGCTAACTGCAAGCCGAGGTTCGCCGGGCTGTTTTCGGCCAGCATCTCTTTATACGTAGCCACATCGGCAAAGCTGTAAAACAGTACCGTTTGTGCGGCAGCCCCATCACGACCTGCCCGCCCAATTTCCTGGTAAAAGCTTTCGATGTTTTTGGGCATATTGTAATGAATCACCCAGCGCACGTTCGATTTGTCGATGCCCATCCCGAAGGCAATGGTCGCGCACATAATCCGAACGTCGTCGCGCAGGAAAGCCTCCTGTGTTTTCGAGCGGTCGGCAGGGTCCATTTTGGCATGGTAGAAAGCCGCATTGAATCCTTTCTCCTGCAACTTAGCCGCCAGTGATTCCGTCGATTTCCGGCTCAGGCAATAAATAATGCCCGATGTGTCCGGTTTCTGTTGTAGAAGCCGGATAATCTGCTGAATCCGGTTCTGGCCGGGAAGTACCTGTAAGCTCAGGTTTTTCCGGTTGAACGAATCCACGAATATGGCCGGGTCATTCATACCCAGCCGCGTGGCAATATCGTGCCGGGTGAGTTTATCGGCGGTGGCGGTAAGGGCAATTGTTGGCACAGCCGGAAACTGCTCTTTCAGAATATGTAGTTGGGTATATTCCGGCCGAAAATCATGGCCCCAAGAGGATATGCAGTGCGCTTCGTCAATAGCAAACAGCGATATATTAGCTCTTTTCAGGAAATGGTAAAACGACTCAGTCAGTAGCTTCTCCGGCGAAACGTAAAGCAATTTGAGCTTACCGCTGATACAGTCGTCTTCAATGTCGCGTTGTTCCCGGCCGGTTTGCGTGCTATTGTAAAAAGCGGCTTCAATACCGTTCATGTGAAGCGCACCTACCTGATCTTTCATCAGGGCGATCAGGGGCGAAACTACCACCGTCAGGCCCGGTAGCATTAGGGCCGGAATTTGAAAACAAACCGATTTGCCGCCCCCCGTGGGCATAAGCACCACCGTATCCCGACCGCTCAGAATAGACTGAATAATGGCTTCCTGCATGGGCCGGAAGCGGTCATATCCATAGTAGCGTTTGAGGTAATCGGCGGGTTGCTGGGTATGGGGCGTTGAAACGGTCATTAACTTGTTGAAGAACAGGTAATCAAGTTAGTGAAAACAGACCAAATTATCTATATAAAAAGTCTGTTGATCCTGAATAACAGACCACTATCTTTATTTCAAATTTAAGGAAAATTTAAGTCATTTTCGTTAACGGATTCGTGATTTTATCCTCACCTTTCCGTCTCAAGAGCGAAAATAGTCGTTATTGTCTTACAAACCCCAATCTAATTGCCATGAAAAAGAACCTGTTAGTCCTGTGCCTGTCCCTAAGCTTGCTCATTGCCTTCAACGGTATAGCGCAGGATGAGAAACCATCGAAAAGTAAGGCCAAAAAAGAATTGAGCGAGGCCGATGCATCGGCTAAAGCAGCCGCAAAAGCCGAAAAGAAAGCCGCGAAAGATGCCGCTAAATCGGCTAAAAAAGATGCAGTCGCTACTGGTGATGACGCAGCGAAAACGCAGGCAAAAGCTGACAAGAAAGCGGCAAAGGATGCTGCCAAGGCGGCTAAAGCAGACGTAAAAACTACGGCCGATGCTACTGTTGACCCGGCAAAACAAACGGCAACCACTGACCGGATGGCGGCTGCTAGAGCAGCTAAGGCGGCCAAAAAAGCTGCGAAAGATGCCGATGGTACAACAGCAGTCACAACAACGGACAAAGCCTCGAAAAAGGCTGATAAAATGGCAAATGCAGGCACTGCGGCTACGGGTACTGCTGCGAATACAGGCTTGAAAGATGATAAAATGAGTAAATCGTCTGACAAAGTAGCGAAGGCGCCGAAAAGTACGGCTAAAGAAGAGAAAGCAACCCCTGAAGACTATAAAGCCCCGGTTGATGCGTCTAAAAAAGGCCCCAATGGCGAAAAGGTTATGACCGGCCCGCGCGGTGGTAAATTCTATATCAACAAGAACGGCAACAAGACGTATTTGAGCAGTTTGAAAGATTAATTAGTGTATTGCTGTTTACAGAGACGTGGGGGGGGGGGGGGAGGATATACCACACCCACCCGTGGCTGTAAATAATTCGAAGGAGAGGGTTGATGAGAAATATATGGTGTATTTGTGTTTATTGGGGGGATGTTAAGACAAAAAATAATTTTTTTTTTTGGTGTT
>CAXVWN010000291.1:0-3447 GCA_964263725.1 Spirosoma sp. | reverse complement strand
ACTCCTGAGTATACCCGCCATTTTACTGGGTTTGGTTTTACTGCTACGGAATTTTATCAGACCTACTTCCCTGATTCCGGTTGCCTTGGTTATTCAATCATCGAGCCTTTGTTATCAGTGCGATCACCCGTCAGCTCAACCAGCTTCCAGCCGAGCCAACTCGGCTCAATGTGACGCTTCAATGGCCGGGAAACCTGCTCTGGGTAAAAGAACATTACAGGATCAGGTCGCCAGCGCAAAGAAGCCGTTTTCTACAGGAAGTTCATTGACATAACAGGAGTGGCTTTTTATAGACTTCCCGGAAATGGCCTGCATTAACCATGTAAGAATAGGGTAATGTATTACCATCCCGGCAAAGGCTCCTTTTTGAGATAAAAAAATTCTCATGGATCTGCTTCAGGAAATGGGGCGTTTTGCGCGACGCTTACGTCACTATTCATCCTTTCTTTTACAAGGCAGCTTTGTAACAGTCTTTAGTTGCCTTCCTTGTAAAAACGTATCCGTATTCTGCTGTTTTGTATAAGTAGCGCTGGTGGTTAGGCGGGTAATTTTGCCTCATCAAAAAAAGAAGAGGCAATGGCTAAGCTAATTTTCATTACGGGCGCATCCCGGGGATTTGGCAGAATTTGGGCGGAAGCTTTCTTGGATCGGGGTGACCAGGTTGTGGTTACCTCCAAAAAGGGCAGCCAACTAACCGAGTTGGTAGAAAAGTATGGCAGCGCGGTGCTGCCGCTGGAACTGGATATAACCTGAAGATTTCGAAGGCATCAACCAGAAGATTCCGCAGCCATTTGACCACCAAATCTTAGTGTGGTATGATTGGATCACTCATTCCGAAAGCCACTGGTTAGTATAGCCGAAACCTCCACCTAAGGAACATTTAGTAAAGGCCTTTAATGGTTGGTTTCACCGGGCACTTCCGGGTAGCCGGGTTCATCCAGAAATTGGGCCGACACACTGTCGCCCAGATGCATCCAGTCCTGTAGAATCCAGACCACTTTTTTGTCGGGTGTAATTTCGATAGCCTGCGGTATATTGACATCACAGAACCGCGTAAATAGCACCGTATTACCATTAGATAACCGCTCGCAGGTCTGCGTGGCGGTTAGTTTGCCCGCTTTGGGGGCCAGCTTAGTGAGTTGATCCTGAATGTCGGCAATAGAAACCTGCCAGACAACCGCACCCGCCCGATTTATCTCGACTGAATTCATGTCATTTTCCCGTTGGAAAAGGTAATTGCCATTTTTAAGCGGAACACCGCCCCACATAGATCCCGGATCGTGCGTCCAGATCAGGTTGAAATTTTTGTCATATTCATAAAAGGTGTGGCTTCCCAGGGTGCCCGCCACGTAGGTACCCTTACTGGTCATGCGAAATCGTCGGCACTGGCCGTGAGGGCCTTTGCCTAATTCCTTCAGCTCTTTGTCGATCTCGTATTTGCCGGTGACTTTGTTATACAACTTGACCAGGGCTACTTCGCTCTGATTCTGGAGAAAAAGCACTTTATCCACGCCAATGGGCTGGCAGGTATGGATTTCGGTGCCTTTGGGGCTGTCATACCGCCACACAATCTCTTTTTTGGGCGTTATTTCCTCGATGTATTTCATGTGCGCGTGGAGGATATTTCCATTGGACAGCAGCCAGATTTCATCGTCTTCCCAATCATTTTCGGTGTCGTAGTGCCAAGCCAGTTTCCCGTCGATAACCAGACAGATGCGTCGGTGATTTTCGCCAATATAGATAAAGTTATGTCGACCCAGCTGCCCCCCAATCAGGTCTGGTACGACGGTTACGTCCGCACAGGTTGGCGTGGGGGGCGATTCGTGTGGTCCCCGCTCCGGAATGCCGGGGTCCGTAAACAGGTGAAGGATGTTGCGTAGCGGGTATGGGGATTTCATTTTGGCCTCAATTCGAGTTGTGTTGCCAGCCGAAACGGTCTGTTTCAGCGTGTTGAAGTTCTTCCTGGAAAACGTCAGTACGTAGTCGTTGGGCAAAGCCGATTTTTTGACCGGGATTTCGAGGGTAAAAACGCCCTGGGCATTGGAGCGTGTCGTGACCCCACCTGTGGAAATGCTGACCGAGTCGATCAGCATTCCATTCACTGCATCGGAAACTACGCCCGTCAATACCGTTTTTCGGCTGTCTTTAGGTCCCTGCGCCAGGCATAGGGTGGCAAACACCGTGCTGGTTAGAAAGACCCAGATAGTTAGCCAACCCGTTTTAGGGGAACAGCTTTGCGGGGTGAAACAGCCAATTGAATTCTTCATAAGTCAATGCAGTCAGTACGATGGGTTGGTAAAATAGGATCAGCCCGACCAGGTGTCAATATGCCAATGATGTCCGATTCGTCTCAGGTTTCGATCTGGCTGATCTGATTACATTAACGAAGCTGCAATGCCAGCGTTTCTAACTATGTTGATGGTCAACCTGGCCCCCGCTTTTAAGTGATCAGTTTTTCGACGATTCTCCATCGGCGGTCAGCCCGCGTTAATGCCATCATCGAAATACGTCATGGTGTAGTCCTATGCTATTAGAAATTGTAGCAAATTCAAAGCGGTATTAATTCAATACAATAGTAAATAACACCCTAATTTATCCTTTATTAATACAATTTATTTCAACGTTCTACTACATTTGTTTTACCTCATCTTATTCTGTAAGCAGTTATGAACTCTTTTCGTTTAGTCGTATCCTTAGCGTTCCTTTCCATTCTGTTTAACAGTTGCACAAAGGATAATACACAGCCCCAAGCCCCGGTTAATGTACTTATCAATGGTGATTTTGAGGCTAATCCGTTTACGCAAATTCCGCTATGGCACTCTTTCATTGCTAAAGATTCAAAAGCGAACCCGACCAGCTACACCGTCGATTACTCAACTGAAGCCGCCACTTCACCTGTTCATTCGATTAAGGTCAGTTGTGATGCCATAAAGACCGACTCTACCTACCAACTGTTGGAACGGGTTGTTTACACCCGAGATGTTCCCATTCCAGAGGGGGCTAAGTTGACGCTGAAAGTCAAAATTAAAACGGCTAATATTCAAGGCAATGGTATATCCTTCGTTTTTGGGGGGTTCTGGTATGTCAACAATGTCGTAGTAACCAATTTTAAGTCATCTACGGAAGGTAAGGTTTCCATTACGGGCTCCAAGGAGTTTACAGAATACACGCTTACCTGTGATTCGGCTCCCAAAGATCTCTATGCGGTGTATGCTGATCTGATCTATCTGCCCAAGACGACAGGTACTGCCTACTTTGATGACCTGTCATTGACCGTCAATTGATGAATTGATGCTTGGTTTTTTCTTTACTTATCAATACGCTTAACTCACTGGTTGAGTACGCGACAATGTTCTCCTACCTTGATCCTGGTTGCGTCCCTCTCCTGGCAAATAGCGTTTAGGCATAATAACTGTTCTACTGGTGTAACTTGACATGAACCGAGTC
>CAXVWN010000290.1:0-7331 GCA_964263725.1 Spirosoma sp. | reverse complement strand
CAAAAACTGGATCTGAAAAAAGGATCGGCTCTGATCGAAGTGTTTATTGAGACAATTGTTTTTACCAGCGGAAACCGACGTCATTACCTGCGCATTTGATCTCCACTCATGGAAATCCCTACTACCAATTTACTGAGTTTCTACCGCCATCTACTCGAACTCAATGACTTGAGATTGGGCGTGAAGCTGTGTATTATGCCTAACTCGCAGAAAGCATTCGCCACGTACGAGCGCGATATCCGAGGTATGGACTATCAGGAATTGACGACCTGCATTATTGACATGGAGCTCTGGGCCGACGAATTAGACGATCAACTCAAAGGCCATTTTCCTAATTTGATAAATTAGGAAAATGGGAGTGCATCTAAATTAAGCGAAATTAGACTGAATCATTTATTACCGTGATATGACCCCATCGGGGTCATATCACGACAGACCAGTTTGGCAAAGATTCTTACCCGATTACATAACTCAAAAATTTGAAATAAGCAGGCATTTACCATCATGGCCATTCGCAGTTTATTACTCTCTCTTGCCGTTACAGGCTTTTTAGGCTATTGCTTCACCTTCGGTTTAACCGATTCAAATTCCTTCATAAAAAAACTACCCGATTGGGTAAGCATACCCCTGTTTTTGAGTTGCGGATTGTTGTATCTACTGGCCTCCTGGTGGGCGTTTAAAGGGTTTGGCGATCATAAAATCAGTGCTGTTATATCGCTGTTATTTTGCGCCTTTGGCTTAGGAATTTATGCGTTGGCCTTCACAATGGAATTCGGAAAAGGAATGGCGGTTCCAGGGCAGTATGATCATGATTTTACAAACCTTGATCCCTTAGAAAAAGCTATTGTCGCACAAATCGCGCATGATGCTGGATTAGGATTGGAAAATGCTGTTTTTAGCGAGCACTGGACCTTGGCCGGATCTAAAACCAACAATGCTATGAATCGATTTGGGATTTGTGTACAAAAAGGGCACGTAACCGCCATTGATATGTCGAATCACGCGGTTCCAAATCTAGCGCCTTATTCAAAATTGCCTGCTCTGGGCGATTTATACCTTAGAAATTGCGCGTTGTCGGATATGAGTGGCTTGCAGTCAGAAAAAATAGGGCGGCTGGATGTGTCTAATAATCAGATCACCGATTTAAAAACATTACGTGACTGCCCCAATGTTCAATGGTTGTTTGCGAAAAATAACCGGCTGAAATCAACCGCTGGTCTTACTCAATTCAGGGATATGATTAGTGCCGATTTTAGCGAGAATCCAATGCTACTTCCCTAATGTTCAGCTTATTCAAACCCAAAATAGTATTTTTTTATTCATGCTCTCCACCCTGTTACCTTTTCGCCAAATCAACTACCAGACCGATTTAACTCCCGATCAGATTAGTCAGCGCTTAACCGAAAACGTTATCACCAGCTTTAGTTTCTATAGCAAGAAACCGTACTATGGTGGCTTTACACCGTACAGCTTTTCGGTGCGAAAAACGAGCAGCAATTTCAAAAAGCAAGGTCTTGGACCAAATGTGGATGGCTTTTATAGAGCCAGCAATGGCAAGATGATGGTTACGCTTAACCTGCGCCCCCATACAATTTGGCTGGTGGTGCTTTTCCTGTTTGGTTTCCCGATAGTGATCTTTATGGTTATGGGCATTCCCGAGGTCTTCAAAACCGGCGAACCCGCTATTTTGCTCAATATAATTTTTCCGGCATTGGTTTTATACGGCATCTTTCAGATCGTTTTTCAGATACCGAGCAGTGCCGATATTCTCTTTTGGGAACACACGTTGCAACTACAGAAAGTGTAAAAAAAAGTTGGACAAGATGACAGGATTCAAGAGTAGAAAAAATCCTATCATCCTGTCCAAAAAAAGCGCATTCTGTCTTATAATTTATTACCACAAGTAAAGCGAAATCCACCACTTTTCGGTCCAATACTACCTGTTATACAGTTGTGCTTTGGGGAGTTTCTGATTCGGTTAAGTTTGACTCGTTAAACGATTCCTCTACCATGACTGACAAACTTCAAATGCTCAGTGTAGGCGCTTTCCTGATGGCCTACTATTACTTCGTTCTACGGAAGTATAACACGCTGGGATTCCGCCTGTTTTCATTGTCCTTCTTCATTGGTGCCACCGTCTGCTACTGGTGGTATAGCGACGATCAGGCCCTGAAAAACATCCAGAAAAACGGCATTGCTACGCAGGCACTGGTACTAAAAAAGTCAGCCGATAACCTCGCAGTCCGTTTCACCGATAAGTCAGGAAAATCGGTCGTTCGTACCCAAATGGGCGGCATCTCTGTGGAGGAGTTTGCGGCCGTAACTGAAGGTAGCCCCACTCCTATTCTGTACAATCCACAGTCTGATACAATTTACTTAACCAGCAGCTACCGGCGTCAACTCAACGACACTATATATATTCTGGTGTTTGCGGGCATTCTGTTCCTGATCGGGATTGTATGCTGGATTACCCTCCGAAAATACCGGGTCCATGCACATGAGGGGACCCTATACGAATACGTGACCAATGAACGCGGTGAAGTAGTACTCGATGATGCCCGGAACAGCACGACGAAGGCTCTGCGAACCTACAGTACAATGTCTAAATTCTTTCAACTCTTTGAGCGATAATACGGGCTATGAAATCACTCTTTCCTTATCTGGTGCTGATTATTTTATTTATAGCGGGCATCCGGCTGGTAAACCGCCAACAACAGTACGCCCGTTCGATTCTGGAGCCGACGACCGTTGAACAACAAACGGCGCTGTCAGGCATACTTGCTGTAAATGTGACTAAAACTCAACCTGTGCAACTAGGGCTGCACTATATCGAAACTGCCGCTATCGAATCATTTCGTCGCGCCAGAACGATAACTACTACCAGCCTTACCAGTGCAGGTAAGCAGCACAAGCGGCTGTTATACAAATCAACAAGCCTTAGTACCCCTCAATCATTTCTGTGAATATCTTTGCATCTCTCACCCTTACAATCATGTTTACAGCACAAACCCTTCTTGCTCAGGATGGTAACTGGCAAATTGAACAGGCCCAACTACGCGACGGCAAGTCTTACAATGGCTCCTTAACTATTTCAAAAGTAGGACAGGCATTTGGTGTAGACTGGAAAACAACGGCAGGAAATTACAGTGGTTTAGGTCTGCTGGCCGATGCCAAATTATTTGTTGGCATCGGCCGATGGGCTATGGGTGGCGGCCGTCAATTCGGGACGGAGAATATTACGCGTTAATCGTGTAATTTGCTCATGAAACGTCAATGTATGCGGTATCTAGTAGTTTTCCTGTTGGTTTTTATGCCCAATTGGGACGCTTATGCCCAAATGCCCACGCTGACGTTTGAACACCTGACAACCAAAGATGGCCTTCCATCTAACTATGTTTGGTGTATCACAAAAGACAAACAGGGCTTCTTGTGGATAGGTACGGGACGGAGTGTTTGCCGCTACGATGGCTATTCGTTTCATACCCTCAACGACCAGAAACTAGGCTACACGTCCGGTATCTCGGCCGATTCGGCAGGCACGATTTATGCGTCAATTGCTACTCAGGGTCTATGTGCAATTAACCCCTTAACATTAACAGAAAAGACAATTCTTCGCAATAGTTATGAAGACAAAGACCCGACCAACGACATGCATGAGCGGGTCTTTGTCGATTCGTATAATCAAGCCTGGGTGTCCGATTACACATCAGTAAAACGATATGATCTGGCTAGAAAAAAGCTCCGGTTGTACCCACTTTCATCAACGGGCAACGCACATCAGGATGCCACTTTCTTTGAAGACAGTCACCGCAGACTATGGATTATTTCGGAAATAGGCCTTTACCGATACGACCGCCAGCATGATAAGCTCACCTGTTTATTAGGGCACGAAGCTCGTCAGGCAAGAAATAAACGCCCCGTTCGTCTGGAAACGGCCTTTGAAGATACACAGGGCAACATCTGGATTGGCGCTTATGACGCGGGACTAATCCGTTTTTCACCCTCAACCGGATTGTCCGGTGATGAGTCTTTTCAATTTCTGAGTAACGAATTTGCTAACCAGAACGTAATCTGTGGTCAGGAATCGGTTGATGCGAATGGCAGAAAATTACTGTTCATTGGCACCGAAAAAGGGTTAAGTATTTATTATCCAGACCAAAAGAGAGTCTATCACCTGCCCGAATTTTATAACAAGGGTACCCATGTCAAAGCCATTTACGACGATAAAGAAAACGGCATTCTCTGGATTGGCACCCGCAAGGGATTATTCAAATATAGATATCGCAATCCGGGCATTCACACCATTGATATACCAGCCAGCGCAACGCAATCGCAGGTTGAGATAACCAGCTCTTTACAAATGCCCGACGGGAATTATCTATTAGGGCTTTCACACTCCGGTGTATTAAATTGGCAGCCGTCTACAAACCGGTTTCGTCTACAGGCTTATCCTATCAATACATACACCAATCAACTCCGGTGGATTCAAAATCGCCCCGTTGCCTTCACCGATAAAGGCGTATTTGTGGGCAACTCGACCAGTGGCAGTTTTTCGGCTTTGCCCATCGCGTCCCGCTTGTTTACATCCGCTGAATTTAGAGATGGTCTGCTGGACAAGAAAGGGCGGTTCTGGCTTGCCAATTTCACTGAAGGTTTGAAAGTAATTGACCCGGCGACTAATACAGAATTGAAGCTATGGCCTGAATCGGTGGGGAAACAGCTCAGTCAGAATAATTACATAAAAGCGATTAGTGAAGGAGCGGATGGGAAAATCTGGGTGGCAACCTGCCCGAATGGGTTATATTATTTCGACGAAAAACCGTCCCGGACTGGAGGGTCCAGTTCGGGAACCTCCAGATTTGTTAATATTAGAGATTTACCGGTCAACAAAGGCAAAAGCTTGAGCGGACTATGCGTCAACGCCATACAACGGGGCACAAACGGATCTATGTTGGTGGCCAGTTGGGGCGGTGTCAATAAAATCTCATCGACGGGGCAAATTCTGGCTTCGTTCGATTACAAAAATGATAACCTAACGGACACTTACTGTGCTAATATTTGTGAAGATTCGGTTGGTAATCTCTGGTTTAGTACTAACGAGGGTATTCACATCGCCAACCTTAAAACCAGAAAAATTAAATACCTGACCACCATTGAAGGTTTGAACAGCAACTCACCCATTGGGTTTCTGAAAACGCAGTCGAATCAGTTGATTTTAGGCCATATAAATACCTTAAATATACTGGATCTCAATGCCTTAAGCCATACCAAAATCATTCCTCACATAGCGCTAAGTTCAGTAGAGGTGAAAGGCAAAATGCTCCATCAGGACCTTACAAAAGAACTTGTACTGCAACCAGATGAAAACTCAATAACATTAAATTTTTCGACGCTGAATTTTGAGCCTGTCTCCAAGAACTTATTCAGTTATCAACTGGAAGGTTTTGACCCCAACTGGGTCGAATTGGGAAATCAGCATACTGTTTCCTTTACAAATCTACCCGCTCAGTCCTACACATTACGCGTAAGAAGCAGCGACAGTTTTGGTTTGAAAAGCGAGAAACCACTGGCTATCCACTTGACGGTAAAGCCTTATTTTACAAACACCTGGTATTTCAGAACTCTTGTTGGTCTTTTCGTTGCTGGCCTGATCGTTTTCATGATGCGCTGGCGGGTAAACACCCTCGCCGAACGGAATCGGCTGGATTTACAAGTAGCCGAATGGCGGCTCAAAGCCCTGCAATCGCAGATGAATCCACACTTCCTGTTCAATTCCCTTAATTCTGTACAGAATTATCTGCTGACAAACCGGGGCATTGAAGGAGCTAAATATCTGTCGAAATTTTCGAAGCTGGTTCGCCGGATTATGGAGAATTCGAACCACCAATATCTCTCGTTCGAGAAAATTATCGACACATTACGCATGTATGTCGAAATTGAGTCCTTTCGCTTCAATCACGAATTCAGCTATTCGTTCGACATCGAAGAAAATGACATTCTGCTGGACGCCCTTTTGCCGCCAATGCTTTTGCAACCCTACGTTGAGAATGCCATTTGGCATGGTCTGATGCCAAAAGAGGGAAAAAAATCACTGAGAATCAGCGCTCAAATTCAGCAAAATCACATTGTTTGCCTTATCGAAGACAACGGTGTAGGACGCCTGTTCGCGCCCCGAACAGAAGGGCACATCTCACGCGGGCAGGAAATGACAAAGGGGATTTTTGAGTCACTTCGCCGTAAAGACAGTACGGCAAAAATAGAACTGATTGATTTAGTTGATTCTGATAATAACCCGGCGGGAACACGGGTGAAAATGACAATCCCAATTTAAACTACTGGATTATGAAACATCTCCGCGCTGCAATTATTGATGATGAAACCAATGCCCGCGAGGCTCTGTCCAACTTACTTCGCATACTTTGCCCGGAGGTAGAAATTTGTGGTGAGGCTAAAAACGCGGATCTGGGTATCGAATTAATCAAGAAAGAGAAACCCAATTTAATCTTTCTTGATATTCAGATGCCGGGCAAAACAGGCTTCGATTTACTATCGAGTTTTGAGAAAGTGAATTTTGGCGTGATCTTCACTACGGCATATCAGGAATACGCGATTCGGGCATTTCGATTCAGCGCCATTGACTATTTGCTCAAGCCAATTGACCCCGACGAATTGCAGGCGGCTGTCGAAAAATTCAAATTGCAGGTGGCCGGAGTAAATCCTCAGCAACTCCAGATTTTGCAGGAACACCTCGACAATACCCAAAGTCTCCGACTGATTGAACGCAAAAAAAATGACAATCAGCGCATTGCTTTGCCAACCGCCGAAGGCATTCACTTTGTACAGATGACCGAAATCATTCAGTGTGAATCGCTGGGTTCGTACACCAAATTTCATCTGGTCAAAGGCCCAGCCATTGTTGTTTCAAGATTGCTAAAGGAGTACGAAGAAATTTTAGACAATTTTTACTTTTTCCGCGTCCACCAATCGAATATTGTTAACCTCGAACACATCAAGCGATACGTAAAAGGTGACGGTGGTCAGGTCTGGATGAGTGACAATACCGAAATAGAAGTGTCACGTCGTCGCAAAGAAGAATTTCTATCGTTACTGTCTGATTTTTACGTCAATTCGGGTAAGCTACGATAAGATTTGTAGAGGTTTTTTTAGGCAGGATGACAGCCGGGCCGACGTTCTGATAAGACAGGATTAAAGTTGTTTAGAATTCCAATATCGTATCGAAAAAAACCCAATTTAGGAGCCTTTTTTTGTCATCCCGACAACGGAGGGATCTTGAAATTATCCAACGCGTGAGATCCCTCCGTTGTCGGGAT
>CAXVWN010000289.1:0-16807 GCA_964263725.1 Spirosoma sp. | reverse complement strand
AGCTACCGTGAAATCGGACGTAGCCTGCTGAATCTGGATACCCGTTTTCACCAGCGCGTTGATAAATTTAACGGCCGTTGCGAAATCGGGCTGGTTGGCCGGAATGATAAATCCACGAGGATCGCGCAGTACCGGCGCTTTCATGATAGTATCATAATATTTGAGCGGCATACCACCACCACGGGGCACAAAGCCATATTGAGCAAGAGCCGCATTAGTCGGTGGAACGACTTTTTTCGGGTCGTTTTTGAAGGCTTCATCAATAGCGTCGATTCGTTTTGGCGAAAGTGCCCAGTAATCTTTACTACCGCGCTCAATGGAATTTTTGCCCATTCGATAGATGTTGAACAGCAATTCATCTCCATAACGAGCCCCGTAATTCAGTACGGCATAGTTTAGCGATACCGAATAGTCGATTGACTGCTTGAAATGCCATTTTTGTGGCGTAACCGGGAACGGCGTGTTGCCGTTCGGAATCAGCCGTTTCGGAACGAGCGGTATGTCCTCCGGGGTTGGTCCGCCAATGATTTCCGTCAACAGCCCAATCATGTTGTGAAAGTGCGTAGTTGTCCGTAAACCGCCATTGTACCATGTCGAAAAAACAGAACCACCAAGACGCGTAAAACCCGGTTTGTTCTCGGCATTCATCCGGTTTATCATCGCAGCACCAAGGGCGTCGATACCCGTTACCATCAATGGATCAAATACGTAGTTGAACGGATCGCGATACGGCGGACCGGCCAGCACCGACCCTGCCGGGCCGCTCTGGTGGTGATTGTACATGATTTGCGGAATCCATTCGACAAACAATTGGCGACCGATATTCTGGGTTTCCTTCATGTTCATAATGAAGAAATCGCGGTTGTTGTCGTGACCAACGTATTTCTGATACAGCCTTGGTAAGTTGTCCAGTACGCGCTTTTCGGCTTTGGGCTCGCGCATGTACCAGTTCGTAACAATCTCCTGTCCGTCGGGATTGGCGTGGGTAAGCAGGATAATGTCCTTATCCAGAATACGCATTGTTTCGGGATCTTTGCGGCTTACCAGTTGATAAACCGTTTCGATAAGTTGGTGCGTTCCAACGGTTTCGGTCGCATGAAGGCCACCGTCAATCCAGACGATAGCTTTGCCTTCTTCAGCCAGCGAGTGAGCTTGCTCGTCGGTGAGGTTTTCGGCGCGGGCGAGCTTCTGGGAAATCTCCTTGTACCGGTCTATTTTTTTGAGATTTTCCGGCGACGAAACGATCAGCATTAACTGGTGACGACCTTCTTCGGTCATGCCAATATCAACCAGTTTCACCCGGTCGGAGGCAGCGGCTATTTTTCTAAAATAAGCCTCGGTCTGGGTGTAAGTAGCGAGTTGATAATCGTCGCCAATGTTAAAACCAAAGTGCTCTTTGGGCGAGGGAATTGTCTGCGCCTGAGCGATCATTGTGCTCATTAACAGAGTGAACATAAACGAATGGAGAACTTTTTGGATCATAGAGGTATTTAGTCAGATTGTCGAAGTAAGACCACCAAATTAGGCACTTTTAGGCATAGAGTCTCAATCTTACCTGCCGAACTATCAATATTTTTTTCCAGCTTTTAGCCATTTTTTATATCGAATTAGCCAGGCAAGGCAAGAGTAAATTACGATAAATCTGTATTGGCAACATACCTCATGTATCTTCCCATAGACTCAAAACGCAGAAGAGATGGATACATTTAATATCCATCTCTTCTACACGTATGACGTACGTACATATTATATACCTATCGCGCCAGTCTCTTTCCAGCTTTTAGAGGCTGCCGAATCCAGAACTGCTTCGCAAACTTTTTGGGTTTGCAAGGCATCCTGAAACGTTGGGGCACAAGGTTCGCCGGTTTCTAAACTTTTGAGAAAATCAGCCACCTGGTGAACAAAGGTATGTTCGTACCCAATGCTCGTTCCCGGTATCCACCAGCGTTTCATGTAAGGCTGGTCGCTATCCGTTACGAGGATGGACCGCCAGCCCCGCACAATGGATTCATCGGCATAATCGAAATACTCAAGGCGGTTCATATCGTGCAAATCCCACCGAATGGACGCGTTTTCGCCGTTGATTTCAAAAGTGTACAGCGCTTTGTGTCCACGAGCGTAACGGGTAGCTTCAAAAAGGCCCAACGAGCCGTTTTCAAAGTGACAATGGAAAATACAGGCGTCATCAATACCCACTTTCTGCATTTTTCCCGTCGATTGGTGAACGCGTTCTTTGACGAACGTTTCCGTCATAGCCGACACATCGGTGATGCCACCGTTTAGCCACATGGCCGTGTCAATACAGTGCGCCAGCAGGTCGCCTGTAACGCCAGACCCGGCCGCGTCGGAATCGAGTCGCCAGAGAGCCGTGCCCCCTTGCGGAAGATCTGCGTTGATGGTCCAGTCCTGAAGAAAGTTGGCCCGAAAATGGAATATCTTTCCAAGTTTCCCCGAATCGATAATCTGTTTGGCCAGCGAAACAGCCGGGACCCGACGATAGTTGTACCAGACTGTATTCTGAACGCCCGCTTTACCGACAGCATCCACCATACGCTGCGCTTCGGCTAATGTACGAGCGAGCGGCTTTTCGCACAAAATCATCTTTCCAGCCTCGGCGGCCGCAATTGCTATTTCGGCATGTGTATCATTTGGTGTACAAATATCGACGGCGTCAACATCATCACGGGCAATAACGGCTCGCCAGTCGGTTTCTATTGACTCGTACCCCCACTGATCGGCGAAGTTTCGCACGTTTTCTTCGTTGCGCGAACAAACCACTTTTAGCACCGGGCGATACTCCAGTTCAGGGAAAAAGTCGCCGATGCGTTTATATCCGTTAGAATGAGTCCGGCCCATTAAACCGGTGCCGATTAAACCAATTCTTAGTTCTTTCTTTGGTGTCATTTTTCAGGTTCAGGATTATTAGACCGGTCTGTATGAAGACTAACATTTTTATGCTTCGTACCAGCCGTGTGCTTTTCGGACGTTGATCATGGTAGCCAAAATATCGTTCCAGGTCTGCTGGTTAGTCATCACCGAATTGGGGAACATGCAGCCATCCCAACAGATGTGTTTGAAGGCTTTTGTCAATACACCGCTTTCGTCGCGCAGCCAATACCCCGCATCGTGAACAACATCGAGTTTTCCATTGGGATCTAATGCCTGGCAATGGCGACCGGTCTTATCATGTGAGCCTGAACCAAATACCGTTCCGTCGTTTTGGGCAACGTGGAAGTCGATTGTCCAAGGACGTAATGCCTTAGTTATGGTTTTGAGGGCTTCTTCCAGCGTAGCCCGGTCGTTCCAGTCAAAGTCAGGAGGCAAAATACGATCCTGTTCGCGGTTATAGCCTAACGTGTACAACAACGTGTGCGCCATATCGGCCTGAAAACCCATATTCGGGCGATCGACGGCTTCCATCGTTTCGAGCATGGTTTTCCAACTGTGCATGCCGCCCCAGCAGATTTCACCCTCGGCCGCTAGTTTTTCACCGTATTCAGCCGCCACATCGCAGGCTTCACGGAAAGTTTGGGCAATGAGTTTGGTATTCCCGGCCGGGTCGGCATCCCAATCGTGCGGAGAACTGGCCGAGTCGATACGAACCACGCCACTTGGACGAATGCCAAGTTCAGTCAGTTTCTGGCCAATGTGACAAGATTTGCGCACCATCTCAACAAAACTAGCCCGGTCTTCTTTACTGCCCATAGCCGGACCGCCCCAAATGGGTGCTACCAGCGAGCCAATTTTAAGGTTATATCCGCCTACTTTATCGGCCAGTTTTTTAATCTCATCATCTGATATATTGACGTCGATATGTTCGAAGAGCGCAAGATCGACTCCATCGAATTTCACGCCATCTACTTCAGCCGCAGCAGTCAGCTCCAGCATGGTATCGAAACCAACAACGGGTTCGGAATCGGGGCCTTTTCCAACGACACCCGGCCACATGGCATTATGGAGTTTGGGATAATTATTCTCGTTCATGAGAAAGGGATTATAGTTCTATAATACTAAATCAGGATTGCTGGGACCGAAGTGTTTTAGCATGACAATCGGGTCCGTTGTTGAGGTATTAACAATCGTAACGCCTTCCAGAGCCGCTTTTTCACTCACAAAAAACTCGTCATTCGTTAATTGACCGTACCGAATCAGGGCGGGTGTCTCGATTGCCCAATCGCCCATTTTACCGTGTCCCTGCATCATAATCAGTCCGTAGGCGGCACTGTCTTTTATGGTTACCGTTTGGCCCGGAAAAACGGTAAGTTCCTTGGCGCTGAACGCATCAGATTTGTAACAAACCCAAACCTCGCTGTAGCCTTCCGCTTTCATTTCTTCCGCATCCCGAACCGGTTTTGGAACCATATATCGGTTTGCCATCATTTGCGGGTCAGTATTCAACTCCCAGTCAATGGCTTCCATCAGTTGATCAAAATCACCAATGCGATCTTTGGGCGTCCCATTCCAAAGCAGTTCCTCCGGAATGATCGCTTCGTTCACCAGCGATTGGTACATGGCGAAAACATCAGACGCTTTTTGTGGCTCGTAGGTACACATACTTCCCGGCGCATGAAGTAAGCCGGGCGGCACATCCCATCCCGTTCCGGGTTCCAGTCGGTATGCCGACGAGTAGTTGGTGATCTTGTTATCGCCTTTGGTGAAGTTTTGTAAGCACTCTTTTATCTGCTCCTTTGTCGTGCCGGGCGCAATTCCGATAAACGTATACGGAAAATCACCCCCGTGGTTATTGACCTGGGGCGGAAAGTAGTAGGCTTCGGGTTTACCCAATTGGCCAATCAAGGCCGCCTGCTCATCATTATGGTGGAGGTGATGCGGCAGTGGACCCATGTTATCAAAAAACTTGGAGTACATCGGCCAAGCGCCATGCTCATCCCACAAACGGTCGCCTATTAATTCGCCTTTCAGCTCACTCACGGCGTCCTTCAACAGAAACTGAACTTCCTTTCCGTCATCGTTGAAAACGACATGACTCAAGCCTTCGTTTTCGCCCGTTAACGGGCCATTTTTGGCCGGTGTCGTTGAGGAGAACCAACGTTCGTCGATGCCGCCCCGTTCGCCACCCAACACATAATAGTCGTCCGGGTGAAGTTTAATTCGGCGGCCCGGTACGCAAAACGACCGGGGAACCCAGGTTGGGGTCAGCCGCAAAACGCCCTTTCCCTGTTCTAATGCTTTTTCAAATACACTAAGTGTTGAGGTTGTTTCCATAAGGGGTTTATAATTAGTCAGCTACACATGTATTGTCAGAAAGTCGCTGATGGCTACTTTCTCATGTAAGATTTCAATGTCTAAATTGTAGGTTCTGGTTTCGCCCGGCTCTAAAAAGATAAGCGTATTCTGCTCACGGGCTTTTGCCTGCCCGATCAGCTGATTGGTAGCGGGTTCCAGACCCGTCACGTACTCCCCTTTTCCCCAATGCTGCCAATTGATTAACCAGGGCAATTGCACTTTTCGAAACCGCAAAGCCATCGCAATACCAAGGGTAGCATTGTACAATCCAGCGGTACAGACGCCTGAACTATCGGGAATGGCGTCAATAGAGGCAACCGCTTCGCCGGTGCCGCTGTGCGTATCCAGCGGAGCGGGGCATTTACGAAAGTCGTTGCCCTCCCGGAAGATTTCAGCGTTTATACCGCCTTCCCGCGCCTGCCAATTCCCCCGCCAGATAATATCGGTCCCTTCATCGACTAAAGGCCAGCCGAAATTAAAATGGTAAAGCAGCATGTGCGGGGTTGGCGTATTGCCCCGATTTGTAACTTCGTCATGAATCCGAATAAAGGGCTGTCCAAGTGTGCCGGATATTGTCCGTCTTAATTCCAGACTGGGGCCAAATATTTTCGTTTCCTTTATTATGCCGGTGATGCTCATTTCCAGTTTACCAGCTCTGGGGTCAGGCTGAATAATGGATTCGATTTCGGCCGGGCAATTGCTCATTTGCCCATGCAAACCCCGTTCGCCATAGGCATCCTGTTCGGGACCACCCACATGCGACAGTCCGCAAGTTGTCAGTAAGCCTCCGCCAAACGTCCGCAGCCAGTCGGCTCCCTTGTCCGAAAAAGGCTGGGGTGGCGTAATGCCCGTATGACTGAGCCAGGCCAGGCTATGTTGATTGTAAAAGGCATCGGCGATGTCCATGGCGCGGTCAATGACCACTTTGTAGCGCAGACCCGTTCCGGTATTTATCCAGGCAATGCGGGTGCCCCGGCCAGTGCCGTTATCCAGTACGGACGTTTCTATACCGCCGATCTGGGTGTGATTCGACACTTTATCTATCCAGGATTGTTGAGTCAAAACTATTCAATTTATCGCCGGATTAAAATCCGGCGCATTGGATAAAGGACAAGTTTTTTGGACAGGATTACAGGATTAATAAGATTCTGTTTAAGAGAAAATCTTGTTAATCCGAACGTCGGGCCGGCTGTAATCCTGTCCAAAAGAGAAATATTAATTAATCTTACAACTGCTTCAGCATCAGGTTTCGGTACTGCACTTTCATGGGCGGCCCAACGTGTACCTGTACCCCTAACAAGCCTTTTTCCTTTCTATTAACCGCGTCATCGTCTGTAACATCACTCATCAGTACATCATTGATGTAATGTTGCAGATGATTGCCTTTTACGACTAAATGGAATGTATTCCAATTCTCAGGCTTAATTAACGTCTGTAGTGAATCTGAACTACCCAGCGACCCAACCACCGTTAGTCCGGTCCAGGCATTGTTTTTAACATTTGCCCTTACATCTTCCGGCGTCATCGGGCCAGCGGGGGCTTTTATGACTGTTTTCTGGCCGCGATAGGCTAACGTTGTCCGTTTGCGCTCTTCATAATTCTGCCCTGTGTATCGGTTTGCGCCATCTATATCTTCCTGATAGCCTTTCAACGCAAACGGAACGTCGGTTAATTGTTCGCTCCGGTAGTTAATACCAGAATTGCCCGCGCTGGTGATGTTGAACTCGCCGGTAAACTCAAAGTCTCCCGGCTCGCCACCCTTCCAGATAATAAAGGAGTTGGTTTTCAGCAACGTAGCGGGCGTAATCTCACCGACCAAATTGCCGTTTTCTACCCGCCAATAGGTTGGATCACCATCCCAACCCTTGAGCGTTTTTCCATCAAATATCTGAACAAAGCCATCTTTTTTGGCCTTCTTATTTTGTGCCCTACAGGCAGGATTTATACTGATAGTTAGAGCAACTGCCAGTATAAATCCTATCTGAATTTTGGCATTCATTTTTTCAAACATGGTACGCTATATTTTCTTAAGGCTTTACTTACTTCCCTTTCGATGTACCATCATTGGCTTTATACACATCATTATTCTGATTTCCACCGGCTTTCAAATAAGCAACCAGGTCTTTGAGTTCAGCGGGATTTAAGCTGTTAATCAGGCCCGGAAGCATAATTGAAACGGTCGAATTTTTCTTCGAGACAACATCTTTCTTCGGAATTTTCCGCAGATCGTCTGGGGCAAATGGATTCTGGGAGATTGAATAATTGCCCTTATCCTCATTGACCAAACGGCCTAGTATAGACTGACCATTTTTTAATGTAAAAATGCTAGACACGTACTGATCCGAAATGGCTTTGTCGGGATTAATGATAGCTTCCAATATATCTTTGTTGGAGAATCGCGTACCAAGTTGTGTAAGCTCGGGACCAATATCTCCCCCTTGACCACCCATAGAATGGCAGCGGCTACACAGAATAGCCGAGTATATTTTTTTACCCGTATCAAAATTCCGGCTTCCCAATCCGCTATCAACAACGGCCACCGCATTATCTAGTTTCCAGGGCCGACCGGGACCTTTGGGCGAGTAGTCGCTAACAAAATCGTTACCCGATGCGGATAGCAAATCGGCGCCGGACAGTTTGTTGTATTTCTCAAACTGATCCTTTGGTACGTGTGCCAGCGCTAGTTTACGGGCTCTATCAATGAAACCAACATAGCTTCGTCCACCCTGAAACTTAAACGCATTGGCAAACCAGGTGAAGTATTTGTTCCGAAGTTCCGGTGTCCAGCCAGTATCCTCCCGGCTTAACATAACCGCGTAAAAAGTCTGTTGCAGCGGTGGGACTTTTTCCAGCATGCTGGCAATATCCAGACCATATTGCGGGTTGCGCAAAATAAGGTCAGACGAGGCCGTAGATGTTTCGAGGCCAAGATCATGGCTACCCGGTTCGTCTTTTATATCCATCAGGGCCAGTGTTTTGGTAACTACACCCGGCGCTTCCAGAGCAATCAGAACTTTACTAAGTCCCCGATTCATCAAGGCCGTTTTAGCTGGATAATGTGGGTTCAGATACGCAATTACTTTTTCTTTATCGGCTCCTTCGGGCATTCCCATCCGCAGGAAAACCAGTTCGAACGCACGACAGAGATCAAACTGCTGCGACTCTAGCAACTGATCATACTTTAGCGTTAGCAGTGAGTTCAACAACTTACTTTTCTGTGCAGCATCTCCCTGCCGGGCAAGTGCGATAGCCGACTGTGTCAGGCGCTGCGGATCGGTTTCGGTAAATACACGATCCTGCCATTGGGCTACGGGTTGGTGTTCAACGGCAATCCGGGCGGCATACCGAACAAAACGATCGGGGTTATTAAGGTTAGGCCAGGCAGCGGCAATAGCGGCTGGATTAGCGCCCTGATGGTACTGCTCAAGTTGGGTTCTTAATTGATGTTCTTTTGTGATAACGGGGGCCTTGGCCACGGGCGTCACCGATTCGGTGCCGGTGTAGGTAACCCGATACAAATCCGACTCCAGACGGCGACCGCCGGTTAAGAAATAAAGAGCGCCATCGGGTCCGAACATGCCATCAGTTAACGGAAGTGGTGACCCCGAAATAAATTCTTCCCGCTCCGCTTCATACGTTGACCCTTTAGGCTTCAGATGGAGCGCGTAAATGATCCCGAAACTCCAGTCGAAGGCAAATAGCGACTGACGATAGCGCTCGGGGAACCGGGCGGTACTTCCGTAAACAAGGTTCGTTGGAGATCCCTGCCCAATGTTCAAAACGGGTGGTAAATTGTCGGGACTTGCCGGTAGCCACTTGCCGTTACCCGTACGCCAGCCAAATTCGGCACCGCTGGTAACATGGCAAATACGGGTTGGCCGATACCAGGGCAAACCAAAATCCCACTCCATGTCAGAATCGTAGGTAAACATATCACCGGCGTCATTGAAGGCAATATCAAAGGCATTCCGGAAACCAGCGCCCATCAGTTCCCAGCGCTTTCCTTCCGGATCAACATTAGCCACCCATCCGCCGGGAGCCATTCGATTGTTAGCATGGCCGCGCGGGTCTTTTATTTGCGGGAACAGGTTATCCTCTTTCCAGTTAGGCGGCAGACGATAAGCATCCATTTCCGGCACGTCGGTATGGTTTCCGGAAATGACGTATAATGACTTCTTATCGGGCGAGAGTTTTATACTATGGGGTCCATGTTCGCCCGGCTCACCTTTCAGTGCTTTTAGCAAGGTTATTTTTTCGAACTGGTCGTCGCCATCAATATCTTGCAAACGGTAGAGCCCACTCCCTTTTTTGAAGCTTTTGTTTTCCCAGTTGTTCACCATCACATACAGGCTATTGAAGGCATACAATAAGCCCTGCGCGTAGCCCATACCCACAGTTGTGTCGCCCGGTACGGCTACACCAACCAGTAGTTTTTCTATTTTAGGTTGACCGCCGGAGCCAATCGGTGGCATTTCGAGCCGGTACAAATAGCCATATTGATCCGATGTGATCATTCGGCCTTTGTCATCAAAGGTCATAGCCACCCACGAGCCTTGCTTATTGTCGGAGGGGCTATATAAATGCTCCGCTTTGAAACCGGGTTGTAGCTTCAGCTTGTCGAGCTTCGGATTATCGTCCTTGAGAATTACGGAATCTGCTCCCTGCATACTAATCCAGGATGTTCCAATCAGGACGAACGCAGCAAAAGTCAGGAGTAATTTGGCTGGTTTGTACGTAAAAAACATAGTACTATTGAGTAAGTAAGTTAGTATCAATGCCTCGGCGGGCTATTGACGTCAAAACGTGCTGTAACCTGCTATATAAAGCAGGAGAGAGTGGCGATATACCGACTTTTTGTCTATCAATAGGTAGGTGAAAGAATAGAAGCAGAGCCGAAACGATTCTGCTTCTAGATAACCAGCCTTGATTTCACAAAAAAAGTCACAAAACTCATCTCTTCTTGTGGAAGAGAAAATTGCTACCAGAGCAATACATTAGGTCAACAAGTCGGGTGATATAGGCCAGAGCCGACTTGTTGAAAAATCAGAAATTAGGAGTCAATGCCGACTCAACCGCTGGCAGACCATAGTAATCGTCTAAAACAGTGAACGCATTTGGTGGCGGAACGGCACCTTTAGGAAAATAATACGCATCTGGATTCGCTTTTACTTTAGCACCATAGGCGCCAATGATCTCTTTCACACGACCTGTTCTGGTCAAATCGAACCAGCGTTTGTTTTCAAAAGCAAGTTCAACCCTTCTTTCCTTGAAGATAGCTTCACGCATATCGGCCTGCGCCGACGCCGTTGTCGGGGCCAGCCCTGCGCGAGCCCGTACCTGGTTTATATACGTAGCCGCTTCGCCAGGTTTGCCTTGCTCATTCAACGATTCGGCCAAAAACAGCAACACTTCTGCGTAGCGATAAACAGGCCAGTTGGTGCCGGTATTGCCATGCAGCGCATGCGTTCGTGCATATTTTTTGATATACGGATACGTTTGGTTGGTCCGAAGGCTCTGGCTTAGCGTAACGTAACCGATGGAAATATCTTTCCGTTTATCACCCGTTTCATATGCAGCAATAAGATCCGGCGTAGGAATATTATTGCTCTCCTGAGACGTAGGCTGCGTGTTCGACGTACCGGTAATAGGATTCAATTCAGCGATTGTTATCGGAGAAGGTATAAAGCTATAGATGAAACTGCCGTTATAGCCCGCCGAACCTTCCATATACTGAACTTCAAAAACCGACTCCGGGTTGTTCTTGTTGCTCGCTGAGAATGAAAAAGCCATATTATAATCAGGCGTCAATATATATCCGTCGTTGGTAATAACAGATTTCATTAACGGCTCGGCCAATGCCCATTTTTTCTGCGTGATATACAAATTCGCCAACAGCGTTTTTGCCGCTCCCGACGTTGCCCGACCAGGTTCCTGGGTTGCTTTATTCAACAACAGAGTACTGGCAGCCGTAGCATCTTTCTCGATCTGCGCATAAATATCTTCCGTGCTTGACAACGGCAAGGCCGCATCTTCGCGACCCACAACAGGCGTTAAATGCAGAGGAACTTTACCAAACAAACGAACCAAATCGAAGTAGGCGAATGCTCTGAGAAATAAAGCCTGCCCCTTCAGATTGTTTTTGGATGCGCCTGAACTAAACGTTATCCCGGAGCCGTCGATAAGCGACAGAACTTGATTGGCCCGAGAAATAATCACATAATCGAGCCGGTACTGTTGCAGGACATTGTCGTTCGCCGTGACTCCGCCAGATGTTGGAACCGCAAAATCAGCGACGTTCTCTGTCGGATCTACGGCACCATAAAGCGTATTACGGGCGTAATACGTATTGTCGGAGTGCATTTCCTCTAAAACCCATGCCCGGTTGTTGAAACTATCCCGAAGCGGCACGTAGGCCCCATTGACAGCCTGCAGAAAATCGGATTCCGTTTTGAAAAACGTAGCCGAACTCAGAGCCGTTTGAGGAACAATGGTCAAAAAATCGTTCTGGCAACCAGTTAGGGCAACGCCTAAAAGCCAGGTAGCTAAAAGTCTTGTTTTCATCCTTTATGAATCGTAAGAATGTTAAAAAATAAGTTTGATAAGCTTTATCAGCTTAGAAATTCAGATTGACGCCCATCGTATAGGTGCGGGGAACGGGATAATTAGACAGGTCCACACCCTGACTTAAATTATCGCCGGGGCCGGTTCCAGCATTATTGGCACTTGTTTCCGGATTTGGCCCGCCCCAGTATTTGGTAAATACATAAACCTGCTGCACAGATGCATATACCCTGGCCGATTTGAAAAGTCTGTTCACCGCTGGTATCGTATAGCCAAGTGTTATATTTTTAATGGTGAAATACGAGGCATCGGCCACAAATTGAGAACTGTTCCAGTCCCGCTCAACACCGGTGTAGTTACCACCGCCATTGGTTGCACCAAACATGCCCTTTCCTGGTGTTATAACCGTACCGTCACTGCTAACCCGGAATCGATCTTTTACGCCTTCCACCATATTGAACACCCCATCCAGATTAGCCGTGCTATATAAGTGACGAACCCAGAGTTGGTTGCCATAGGAACCGGAACCCGTAATCGATGCATCGAATTTGCCATAGCGAAAGGTGTTAACAAGCCCGTAGGTGAATTTAGGGAAAGGGCTTCCAATGATCGCCCGATCATCTTTATCACCACCGTAAGTAATAACACCATCACCGTTTACATCCTTCATTTTAATCGTCCCGACAGCCGACCGGCCCGGAATGATGGGCGAATTTTTGAGGTCGTCGGCATTTTGATAATAGCCTTGCTTCACCATGCCATAGAACATCCCGAATGGTTGTCCTACCTGCGTGATGTGTTCGTCGCCATATACGCGGTCAATACCCGGCGCCAGAGAAACAACTACATTCCGGTTAAACGATATATTGGCATTGGTCGTCCATTGCAGTCTTCCAGTTGTGTTTTTAGACGTGATGGAAAATTCATGGCCCCAGAACTTGATTTCGCCAATGTTATCGGTGAAGTTCGTAAAGCCCGATTCCTGTGGAATCTGTACAGCATACAGCAGGTTTGTGGTTCGTTTGGTGTAGAAGTCATACACGAACTGAATCCGATCGTTAAACAAACCCAAGTCAAGACCGATGTCAAACTGCTTGGTCGTTTCCCAGCCTAAATTTTTGTTAGACAGCGAGTTTACAACGGCTCCCGTAGCGACAGTACTACCAAAAACAGCATTTGTCGTATTGTTGACCAAGGCATATTGGCTGTAATTACCAATATTGTTATTACCAATTAAACCATAACTGGCCCGAACTTTGGCAAACGATATCTGCGAGATGGGTTTGAGAAAATTCTCGTCCGACATTACCCAGCCTACCGAAGCTGATGGGAACGTACCAAATTGATTGGCCGAACCAAAACGCGACGATCCATCACTACGTACAGCGGCAGTGAACAGGTATTTGCCTTTGTAGTTGTATGTCAACCGCGAGAGATAGGAAAGCAATGACCACTCCTGCACATCATTTCTGGTATTTGGCCGGTCTATATTAAGCGCGCCCTGAATGGTCGGAAGACGATCATCGGCATAGGTGTTGGCCTGAATCTGGGTAAAATCCTGGTGGAACCGTTGCTGCGTAAATCCGGCCAGCAACTCAAAATTATGATCGTGGTTAATAGTTTTGGAATAGGTAGCTAAGTTTTCATTTAGCCACGATACATTCTCCGTATTCTGCCGAATGGAAACGGCAGTGGTTGGTATCGGAACGTTTATGAAATTGGTGGCTGTCGACGGGTTA
Source organism: Spirosoma sp. (assembly GCA_964263725.1). Lineage (GTDB taxonomy): Bacteria > Bacteroidota > Bacteroidia > Cytophagales > Spirosomataceae > Spirosoma. The sequence continues at coordinate 3,260 of CAXVWN010000289.1, read as the reverse complement.
AAGAAGAAATACTTGGAATTCAAGTATTCAACATTAATAGTCGAGCGGAGTGTTAGCCCAGCAACCGGCCGGTATTGAACATAGGCGTTCGCCAGCAGGTTTGTATTTCTCGTTTCATTTTTCAGTTCTTGGGCGGCTCGTACCCAGTTCGGGTAGGCAAAAATATTGCCCGTACTTCCCGGAAAGTTGTTGAACTTGGTCAGGTCGCCGTTTGCATCGTAGATGGGCATAACCGGCCAGGTATGCAGGGCGTTGAACAAAATTCCGGTTCCCCGATCACCATCCGTTTTAGGTGTATTATCGAACACATAAGAAGGGGCTACGTTGAAACCTATAGATACCTTGTTAGACAGGTTATAGTTCGAGTTAAGCCGCAGCGAGTACCGCTTATACTCATTGTTGATCACGACGCCCTGCTGATTAAATACCCCGGCCACCAAGGAGGTATTCGATTTTTCCGTGTTCGATGAAATACTCAGATTATAGCTTTGGACAGGCGCTACTCGTATCAGCGCGTTGTACCAGTCGTTATTTTTGCCTTCATACTGCGATGGATTTTGAAATTCGACGGGTACGGCCTGGCCCTGATCCTGATAGTATTCTTTTTTGAACTGAGCGAATTCAACGGCGTTCAGCATTTTTACGCGCCCTCTCATCGGCACCTGCTGCGCACCGGCATAGGTGTTGAAGCTAATGTTTGTTTGGCCGGGTTTGCCTTTTTTCGTCGTAATTAGTACGACCCCGTTTGCCGCTCTGGAGCCATATAATGACGTCGATGCCGCATCTTTCAGCACGGTAATATCGTCGATCTCATCGGGATTCATTTGCCCAATACTACCCGTAATCGGAAATCCGTCAATCACATATAATGGATCGCTACCAGCAGAAACCGACTGTTGCCCACGAATACGGATGGAGATTCCCTGTCCAGGCTTGCCGGTGGTTTGGTTAATTTGAACACCCGCCAGACGGCCCTGTAATTTTTGGCCGATTTGCGAAACGGGTAAGTCTTTAATTTCCTGCGCGCTTACCGTTTGAACGGCACCAGTAATTTCCTTTTTCAATTGGCTACCGTAGCCCACGACAACCACTTCGTTCAGCGTCTGGTCGTCGGGCGCAAGGGTAACGTTTATTGAGGTTTGATTACCAATTACAACTTCCTTGCTTCCGTAGCCAACGAAACTAAAAACCAGCGTCGCGGCAGTAGTTGGCGCGGTGATTTTGAACCCTCCCGTACCATCGGTCGTGGTGCCCTGGTTGGATCCCTTCACCACCACACTCACTCCTGGCAATCCCTCTCCTTTCTCGTCGCTCACTTTACCCGTTACGGTAACGTCTGCGGGCGCTTCGTGTGCATGCTTTGGTACATTTAGTGCGATAAGCCCAGTGGTGAATGTTCGTTCTTTTTGTGGAATTATTTTGGGCTCCTGGGCAAAGCTTGTCAGTGAGCCTGCTACCATAATTAGTGCTACTAATTGATAGAGTCTTTTCATGGGCATAATTGAGTTAGATAAGGGCTTTGAGAGTAGACTGTATTAAAAAAAAGACAATTTAATCGCCAAATATTATCACTTACGTAACTACAACTTTCCCATACATACCCAGCACTATCACTATTAGACTATTTTCTTGAAAATTTTAATCTGGCCGCCTTTTCATTAATTGATAAATACCTCGTCAACCAGCAGTAATGCCTGATTTCCTTTGTTGCCATGCCATTCGGGAAGCTTAGGTACTGGTTTGGCTATAATTTTCAGGTAAGAGACCGTTTGAGGCTTGAATTTACATTCGATTGCTATCAGAATAGGATCGCTGTTTTTGGCGGGCAAATTGGGCTTTACTGTGCCAATCAACCTCATTTTGTTCCGGCTATCGCCCCCCCAGATTTCAACGGCAGCCGGAGGAAAAATGCCCGTTTCCGGCTCAATCATGGTTCGTAATGAAACAGATGTAACACTAACCGGTTTGCTGAACTCTGACACCAGCACCAGATCATTTTTTCGGACACCGGCCCAGTTGTTGGCCCAAGCGGGACTATTGGGGCTAAACGTACCAAGCTTACGATCAAAAAACGTATTGGCACCGTCGGCCTGATGCACCTGATTAAGCGGCATCAGCAAATTAATACTGTCGGGTTTGTAAGTGCTTTTATAAAAGTTAAATGTAGCAACCGGACTGCTAAACCAGCCTGCTTTATACGCTTTGGCTTTGATTGTTGTGTTCTTGGCAAGAACCGTATTATTGGTAAATAAAGGCGATTTAATACTGTCAGGCTCCGTTCCGTCGGTTGTGTAGCGTATTTGAACACCTTTTATCGGGTGCTTCAATTGCGGTATAATTGTCTGGCTGAAAATAGTAGAACTGTTTTTTACCTGCGGCATATTAAGCCGGATTGACTCGCTCTTATCGCCATTAAATCCGGCAATGAACTGAATTTTCGGATTCGCTATTTGTAGTTGCTGAATTTCTCTATCCGTCAATTCCGTTTCCCACAGCGCCAGCGTTTTCAGATTTTTGAACCCACCAATCTGACTCCGCAAATCCGCATACGTTGTTTTCGTGCCCGAAAGTGCCAGACTTTCCAACTGTTTCAGGGGTATCAGTTCTTTTAAACCTTTGCCCGTAATATCAGTAAAATTCATGTCTAGTTTTCGCAGGTTCTCCAACTGACCAACGAACTTCAAATCCGAGTCCTTTACGGGTAACTTATTCAGGTTCAGCGATATAATCTGACTTTTGATTGGATTCAGTTCCTGTAGCTGGTCTGGTGAATACGTCGCTTTGTTGTACAGATTAACGGCTAACGCAGGCGATCCTTTTGACAAAGGTGCAATTGTTCGGTAATCTGTATTTAGCTTTTTAACGGTCTCTTCGTCAGCCGCATCGAACGCAAATTCGGGTTCAGTTTGCGCGGCTGGTTTGACCATAGCAGTTGCCATGATACGTAGTGAATCGGTGGCTGGCAGCTCAATTACTTTCTTGTTGAATTCAGCCCGACCCTTCACCCACAACGACAAAAGTTTGATTTCATCTGTCGTTAACTGGGTTTTCCCCGATGGCGGCATATGTTTCTTCTCCTCTACCGGTATGTGTATACGTTTTAATAACAAACTGATCTCAGGTTTACCCTCAACAAACAGCTTGCCCGTTTTGCCACCTTTCCTGATCGACTCAGCATCCGTCAGAGACAACTCGCCTTTTAGCTTGTCGGGGCTATGGCAACTGGTGCATTTCTGCTCAAAGATGGGTTTGATTACGTC
>CAXVWN010000288.1:0-16727 GCA_964263725.1 Spirosoma sp. | reverse complement strand
TTCGCCATTATCGCGAATACCGATGTTCTGGCAGGTGATCTCAGCGACCGTTTCGACGTAATTCTGATGGCTTCTGACCGGCCAAGAAACATAAAAGACGGTTTCGCGAAAGGAGCTGTGCCACCCGCTTATGAAGGTGGTTTAGGAACCTTGGGTGCTGCAAACCTTGGTAATTTTGTTAGCCAGGGCGGAACGCTGGTCTGCCTGAATGAAAGCAGTGATTATGCCATCGAAGCCCTCCATTTGCCGGTGAAAAATGTTGTGGCTGGTGTCAATCCAAAGGATTACTTCACCGGAGGTTCGCTGCTCGAGGTGGAAACAGATGCCACGCACCCGGTTATGGCGGGTATGCCGGCCAAAGCAGTTGTCTTTGTTGACGATAGTCCGGTTTTTAGCACCCTTGATGGTTTCAAAGGTCAGGCATTGGCCAAATTTGCTGCGTCGGGTTCGCCCTTACGATCGGGCTATTTGCTGGGCGAAAAATTTTTGCAGGGCTATGCGGCTTCGCTGGATGTGCAACAGGGAAAAGGTCACGTGATTTTGCACGGGTTCCGACCGCAGTGGCGTGGTCAGCCATTGGGGACGTACCGTGTTTTGTTGAATTCGGTGTTGTATGGTGGCGATATTGCCAAGGGAAAATACGGCGCGACTGATTTCTGGAAATCACCTTCGTTGCCGTTGATAAAGCCGAAAGAAGACGACAAAAAATAAGCTGGTGTTATAGATTTTAGGCTAGGTTTGGTCAATAAATAATTAAGCAGAACCAGAAAAATTTTAACCACAGAGGCCCGAAGAGCACAGAGTTTCAAACCGCTTGATGTTATTGGGTTAAAACTCTGCGCTCTTCGGGCCTCTGTGGTTAAAATTTGCTCTATTACTTATTTGTTAATGTTATACGACACTGGGTTATTTAAGCCGTAGTAACATTGACGAACGAGAGGAAACACCAATTGAGTGACCGCCTTTGATAGGAGCCATATCAGGATGAACCTTCCCGGCTGCGGTGTCTACAATAACTTCCCATGACGAGCTTTTCCGACCAATCTTAGGCAGCATAAACGGGATATCCTCCCAATACGAATTTAAAATCCAGATTAGCTGTTCGTCGCCAATGTCCTGCCCATCTTCATTTTGTTCTGACACGCGCATGCCATCGATGAAAAGGGCCAGGCAATGCGTATCTGGATTGTTCAGATCATCATGGGTCATTTCTCCACCATCAGGGCGCAGATAAGCCACTTGCTCGTTCCCAAAGAAGCGACGTCGGCTTAATAGCGGAATCTCATGACGCAGAGTTGTAAGCTGGCTTGTAAACTCATACAGGGCTTGCTGGGTCTCGTTCCAATGCCAATTCATCCAGCTAATTTCACTGTCCTGATTGTAGCCGTTATTATTCCCATGTTGTGTCCGGCCGCACTCATCACCCATTACCAGCATGGGCGTTCCCTGGCTTAGCAGCATGGTTGTCAGGAAATTACGTTTCTGCCGTTCGCGCAAGTCGTTTATTTCCGCATCATCAGTGGGACCTTCAGCGCCACAATTCCAGCTCAAATTATCGTTGGAACCGTCGTTGTTATCTTCGCCATTAGCCTCATTATGCTTCTCGTTATAACTAACTAAGTCATTAAGGGTGAAGCCGTCATGAGCTGTAATCAAATTAATGCTGTTGGCTGGAGAACGACCGCCATTGTTATAAAGATCGGGGCTACCCAATAGGCGAGTGGCAGTTTCGGCAGCTTTACCGTCTTCACCTTTCCAGAATGACCGGAGTGTATCACGGAATTTGCCGTTCCACTCCGACCAGCGTACCGGAAAATCGCCAACGTGGTACGATTGAATATCCCAGGGTTCTGCAATCAATTTCACCTGGGCCAGAATCGGATCCTGCGCAATGGTGTCCAGGAACGACGAAACGCTACCAAACTCTTCATCGGTCCGAATAAGGGCAGAGGCCAAATCGAAGCGAAATCCATCGACATGCATATCCGTTACCCAATAGCGCAGGCTATCCATTACCAATTGCAAAACGCGTGGGTGGCTCAGGTTGAAGGTGTTACCCGTACCCGTATAATCCATATAATATTCCGGGTTATCGCCAACTTGGTGATAATACACCCGATTGTCGATGCCTTTAAACGAAAGCAGAGGTCCCAGTTGGTTTCCTTCGGCGGTGTGGTTGTACACAACGTCTAAAATCACTTCAATGCCCGCTTTGTGCAGATTCTTAACCATCTGCTTAAACTCAACCACTTGCTGGCCCGCCATTCCTGACGACGAGTAAGTATTTTGGGGAGCAAAGAATCCAATGCTGTTGTAGCCCCAATAACTCTCATCTGTAAATTGATGAACGGGTAGCAGTTCAACGGCTGTGATTCCTAATTTTTTTAGATAGTCGGTGCTTTCTGGCGTACCAAGTCCTGCATACGATCCCCGAACCGATTCGTCGATGGTTGGGTGCTGATAGGAGAATCCTTTTACGTGTACTTCATAAATCACTGATCGATGCAAAGGGGTGCCGGGAGCGGTGTCGTCTTCCCAATCGAATGCTGTATCCACAACCACGCTCTTCGGCATGGTTGGACCACTATCTTCGTGGCTCATGGCTAAGGCCGTGTCCGCATTTTTCGATGCCTTCTTTTTATAATCGTAACCCAACCAGGAATCGTCGTGATTGATTGGCGCATTGATCGCTCGAGCGTATGGGTCAAGCAGAAGTTTATTCGGATTGAAGAAATGACCAGCCTGAGGTTCATACGCTCCATCGACGCGGAAGCCATACAGTTGACCGGGTTGTAAGCCGTCAAGATAAATATGCCACACCAGATCCGTACGCTCCATTAACGGAATACGAGCCGTTTCACGACTGGGATCAGCGGAGTCATATAGACATAAAGAAACGGCGGTGGCATTTTCGCTAAAAAGAGTGAAGTTAACACCTTCGCCATCATAAGTAGCGCCTAATGGATAAGGTTTTCCTGGTTTGGATTGGATAGATTCAGACAGGGAGTTTGAATTAGATTCTTTACTCATAACGTAGTTGCGTAGGACAATAAAGGTGTTCTCAATAGATGTTACTTAAGAATAACGCGCTGTGAATAGTGATTGTTTTCGGTTGACTTTAACACAAAAAAGCCTACCCCTATCAGGAGTAGGCTTTCCAATCCCACCATTCACTACACTACCAAGGCCAAACGAGCCATCGTAGAATTGGCCGAATCGATGCTCTGTTTTTGACGAAGCAATAGCTCACGTGTGCTGGCCACTAGATCAGTTTCCTGCAACACGGTATTATATGTATCAAGGGCTTCCTGATCGCCCCGGTGGCACTCCTGTACGGTTGCTTTATCGTCGTCGGAGGCAAATGTCGATTTTATGTTAATCCAGGCACGGTGTAAATCTGCAGCGATGCTGGTTCCATTGTCTGGCTCGCCACCTAAGGCTCGGATTTCGCGATCCAGTTCAGTAGCAAACTCTGCCCGTTGCCGCGACTGACCCAGAAAAAGACTTTTCAATTCGTTGTCCTTTACGTTCTCCGATGCTTCCTGGTATCCTTTTTCTGCGTCGTGGCTAAGAGTTAGAAGCCGGCTTAGTTGATCAAGGATTTCTCCTCGTGTTTCTTTAACATTCATAACGTTGTTCTGTTTAATTGGGTGTTAATTTGAACAGTGAACTATATAGTTGAGTAAATCAGAAAGTGCAACCTAAATGTTTAATATAATTCAGCAGTGGTTTTATGTTTCCACTAAATTGAACTATTTTTTTTTGGAGTTATGCCCTAATCTTGATAAAAGGGCCTTCCCCGCTTGTCTGCTTAACAAAGTTATTTTTTCTGTTTTGTAACCTCACTAGCAGACTTTATAATTGATTTTTTGCCTTGTTTTATAACCAGAGCAGGCTCTTCAGTCGACCCTTTTCGCTTAACTGTAGTACCCTGAACAGTCCGTTCGACATCGTCTTTATGAACCTCATCAACAACGCCTTTTGCTTTGCTCTTACCGTAATTCCATGTTACGTCGTCGCCTTTTTTTAGGTTTTCCATTGTCGATTTATTTACTTGGTTATACACAAAATTATAATCGTTTCAGAAGGCTACGAACACTGGTTGGCAACCATTCAAAACTGTTTTATTCGCTCAATTTGCCGTTTTTGGCGTCGTTCTGCATTTTCTTATTCGCAAAAACAGCTACATCAACCCGACGATTTTTTCGCCGACCGGCTTCTGTTGTGTTGTCAGCAATTGGCTGGGCTTCCCCATATCCTTTTTCGTCAACTCGTGAGGTCTTTACACCTTGAGATTCCAGAAAGCTGCCTACTGCATCGGCACGCTGTTTAGATAATTTGAGGTTATGAGCATCTGAACCAGTCGCATCAGCGTGACCTTCAACCCGAATATCTGTATCCTCGTAACTATTAAGCGATTTTGCAAAGTCAATCAATTGTTGTTTTGTAGCTGACTTCAGCGCATATGAATCGACATCAAACAAAATGTCAGAACCAAGCGACACTTTTATACCCTCGCCAACCCGCTCAACCTGCGCATTAGGCATTTTACGCTTTATTTCTTCGGCCTGCTTATCCATACGGTGACCAATAACGGCTCCGGCAGCGCCACCAACGGTGGCGCCAAGAATAGCACCCAAGGCTGTACTGCCTTTAGCTCTACCAATCATGCCGCCAATTACAGCACCACCACTGGCACCAACTATGCCACCCTTCTGGGTTTTATTCAACGTCTGTGCTGACGATTCGTAACTTGTTAAAACACTACCTGATAAAATTCCGGCGGCCATAAGGATCACCAACGATTTTGTTCCGGCTGATTTCAACTGATTATTCATAGTGTTGTGAATGTTTGGTAATACAACTGGCTGCCCAAACGCTGTACCAGTTTAATTCAGAACACTACGAATTAGTGAATATCTTAACCCAATCGTCTGATAGACAAAGGATTGTTAGATATAAAGAAAGATTCATTTATGGGTTGCCTAGTCGAAATGCCAAGTTATTTTATAGAGTAAGCGGGAAGTAAGATGCCTACTATTGTGGAGCCTATTCCACATAAATTGCGTAAATAAACTTACTTAGGTAAATCCAATAAAAGGGTACTACATACGTGGTTCTTCGGCCTTAATTATATTTCTATTATATATTTATAATATCTTGATTTATAGATACTTATTGATTTTAGTTTATCAATATTAATAAACTAAACCAAACGAAAATTGAGTCATAAACGTTAAAATTATACTAGTTATATCATTTCTCGTTTCTACATGTTACTATTCAAATCAACAATTGTCTTGTTTCTTTTTGGGGCCATGCTGCTGGTGACGCCAACTAGTTGCCAGCAAGCTACCAGCGATGACGCAGTTACACCCGTCACGACTCGTACACTAGTAAACAGCACGCTGATTGGCGAATACTCGACGGACCAGTTGAGGAGCCGTTTTAGTGGGGCTAGTGCGCCACTTCAATTTTTTATTCGATACGGTATCAAAGCGTATCGTCTGGAATACACAACCACAAACAGCGATGGTAAAACTATTAAAGCCTCTGGGGCGCTCATAATTCCTACTGTGGCCACGGCTTTACCGCTGCTTAGCATGCAACATGGGACCATTACGAGTGAGAATGACGCGCCATCTAATTTTGGTACGAGCAGCGAAGCCTATAGCTATGGATCTGTTTTTGCCTCGCAGGGATATATCATTGCCGCTCCCGATTACATTGGCTATGGATCATCGAAAGCCCTACCGCATACATACGAACAGAGGAACGGTCTGGCTACCGCATCACTTGATATGCTACGAGCCACCCGCGATTTCCTGAGTGACCAGAAAGTTAACTGGGACAAGCGATTGTTTATTGCCGGGTATTCGGAAGGTGGTTACGCGACCATGTCCCTACAAAAGAAAATTGAAGAAGAAACCGGGACCGAATTCAACCTGGTTGCGTCGAGTTGTGGGGCTGGAGCGTATGATAAACCAGCCTTCATGAAGCAAATCATTAATACAAAAACGACAGGCATCGATTATATCAATCGGCTCTATGTCTGGGTATTGCTGACGTACGACCGGATCTATGGGCTTAACCATCCAGCGTCCTACTATTTTAAAGAACCGTATGCCACGCAGATTACGGCCCAGGGCAAAGATGTTACCATCAATGTTAGTCTGGATCAAGCATTCTCGGATAGTTTCAAGCAAGGCGTTAATACCGGTACCGACAAAACATTTCTGGCAGCCATACAGGACAACGATGTTCACGATTGGAAACCCCGGACCCCAACCCGGCTTTATCACGGCACTGCCGATGAGATTGTGGCCTTTCTGAATTCGCAAAATGCCTACGATGCCATGCAGAAACGGGGAGCCACCAATGTGCAGCTAATACCCATTCAGGGAGCGACCCACGGTACAGGAATTCTTACGTTTATTTTAGGGACGTATGATTTCTTTGGGTCGATACAGTAATAATGGTATAAGCAGCCTGATTGGGCTGTCGGGTTTGTGTACCAATGGTTGTGCGGGCGCGGTCATCGTCACTAATAAGCAGGAGCCGATTGGCGTCTAAAGGCGTTAAATCTTCGGCTTTGTGGCCGGGCGTATGCAGGGGCTGACCTTGCGCCGTACGGACGAGCGTAAAGGGTTTATTGCCGTACAAGTCGTCGGGCGTAATTGCCCAGAGATAGGCATCAAGCACCCCGTTACTCTCAAGCGATGTTAACATCCAGAATTGCCCGCGATATGGGTCGTACTCCAGACTTGACAACGCCAGTGATTTCGGTAGGGTAGAATCGGCTTTGGCTATATCGAAGTCATTGATGATTTTCCAGTCATCGGCCAGACGAATGCGTTCTGAGCCAGCCGCGGTCTTCTCAATTCGGTACGATACACTGACGATTTTTGCCCGGTACTTGAAACTCTCGTACGATTTGCCTTCTTCCCGAATGCCGAACACCAATTGTTTATCTGTAGCGGCTAATCCTTCAACTTTGAAATAAGGAATGGCACCCGGAAATTCGGCGGTTGCCAGAACCTGAGCAATTCGCTGGCGATAGGCTATTGATGTGCGGCTGGTGTCGTCGGGAGCGAGAACGTGAGGATTTTGTTCGTCGCCACTGGGCCAGTAGAGAATCGTATTATAGCCGTCCCAGTCATGGCTTCCGGGTTTCACTCGGTCGAATCCGGTCGATAAAAAGACGAATCGTCTGTCGGGCGTCTGGGCAAAATCTTCGTATTTCCTACCGGCCGAGAAGGCTGCCTGTGTCAGATAGGTTGGCGTCTTGGTTGAATCTCCCAGTGTAGCGGGCGTTTTAGTAAACACCGGACTAAGGCCCGATGGCATGTCTTTATCATTGGCAAAGAAGATACTTTTGCCGTCATATAACACTGCCGATGCTTCGCACCAAACCGTCTGGCCATTGAGTGATGTGCCTGATGGATAGCAATTTAGAAAACCTTCCTCGGTGATGGTCGCTGTGGTTGAGGCAGCCCCGGTAGGAAGTCTGGCCGTTTTACACCCATAAGCAACGAAAAGAGTTGTTAATACAAGAACGGGAAGTCGGTAATGCATAAGCGAATAGACAGGCAGTGAATAAGTAAGGCTGCAAATTTCGCGTATTACTGTCGTAAAACGAACCCTACGCCATGTACATTTTCAATACGAAGCGTTGGGTCCTGGGAAAGCCGTTTGCGCAGTCTGGAAATAAATACGTCGAGACTGCGGCCCATGAAATAATCATCGTCGCCCCAAACGGCTTGTAACAGGTCGTCGCGCCGGACGAGCGTGTTGGGCCGATCCAATAAATAAGCCATAACATCGGCTTCGCGATGGGTAAGGATTTGTGTTTGCCCATTAATGCAAAGCGTTAAATTCTTATGATCCAGAAGTGGCTGTTTAACCTGTTGGGGAGCTGGCTGAGTCGTTGTTCGTCGCAGAAAAACATTGATTTTTAAAATCAACTCGTCAATGCTAAATGGCTTTGTCAGGTAATCATCAGCCCCAAGGCGTAACCCTTCCAGGCGATCCTGTTTATCGCCCATAGCACTCAGAAATAAAATCGGAATCTGGGTATTAATGGCTCGAATCTGTCGGGCCAATGTGAATCCATCTGTTTGAGGAAGCATGACATCCAGCAGGCATATGTCAAACGGTTCCTCCTGAAAGGCGGTCCACGCGTCGGAACCGGTGGTACAATGGACAACGGCAAAGGGCACGTTTTCAAGTGTATCACGGATCACGAAGCCGAGATTAACATCATCTTCAACAAACAGAATACGAGCGGGTATCAAAGGCGGAAGAGTGAAAAGGGCGAACGAATGAAAGAGCGAAAGAGTGAACGTGCGCGGATGATCCGCGTCAAGGACTGGGCGGCACTCTTTCGCTCTTCCATTCGTTCACTCTTTAAAGTCGGACACGAAATCTGGAACGTGCTGCCTTGCCCTAATTCGCTGGTTAGGGTTAGTTTCCAGCCGTGTTCACGAACGACTTGCCGGACGTAATATAAGCCAAGTCCAAAGCCTTTGACATTGTGCATATGGCCGGAGGGTACGCGAAAAAACTGGTTGAAAATGGATTTGTGATATTCGTGCGCAATACCGATGCCATTGTCGCTTACTGACCAAACCAATTGGCCGTTTTCGGTTAGGGTATGCAAAATTACGCAGGGCGATGTATTAGAATATTTTAGCGCATTATCAATCAGGTTGTTGAGTATTGTTTCGAGGTGATAACGGTCGGCTAAAATCCGAGAATTGGATGCTTTTAGTTCGAGCGAAATGGAAGGAGCGAATGCAGTAGTAGCTGCCGTCATCAGTCCATGCAAATCAATTTCGGTCTGGTCCAGCACGAAACCTTTGCGCTCAGATCTTGCCAGTTGAAGCACGCCATTAATCTGTTTTTGTAACCGCAGGCTTTCTTCCCCCAAAATGCGGGCATATTGTTTTAGTCGATCAGGTTGTTGGGCAATAGTATCTGATTGTAAAACATCGGCGGCAATCCGAATGGTTGAAACGGGGGTCTGAAGTTCGTGCGTAATGTTGTTGATAAAGTCTCGTTGCACCTCCGTTAATCGACGCTGTCGCAGGACGACGACCAGTGTGTAACCAAAGAAAATAACCACCAGCAACACCGCTACCGTTGACCATATCCATCCACTCAACTGGCCCGCTACAAAACCCGTTTGATTGGGGAACCGGATGCCAAAATAGTAGGTGTAACGTGGGAATTTGGGCAGGTTTTTTGTTTTGGTAACCGTTGTGCTACCCGTACTGACATAAGCCCCGTAAACCATCCGGTCGCTCTCGCAATTGTAGATACCATATTCGTAATCAGTAATGAGATTGTGCGCCTGTAACGACTTCTGAATCAACATTTCGAGCGTTACCGGGTCGATGGGCGCGTCGGTATTGACAATAAAATAGTCGGCCGAAAGTTGCGTGACGGCATACCGATTGAGTGTAAAATGATTCAGTTGGGCTACGTCATCGGCTACATCCTGCAACGCAATAAAAGCCGACTGTCGAAACTGACGCTCGCGCAGAGCGTAGGCATTGCGGACCCATATCGCCTGAACAGTCAGGATTCCAATGATGGACAGTACCGAAAGAACAACGAGTAACCTCAGACGGGACATTTTTATTGATTGATTGATCGGGTCTATTTATCCAATTGGATTTCTGGTTGCAAAGTACATGTTATTCGCCCATTTGCTCAATTGATTCGGTTCGTTAACAACTCATTAACAAACGTTAGGAACCGCTTAACACGGGGTTGGGAACGGGTAGGGTAGGTTTGCATCGTCGTTGGAGTAAGCGATAATAAACCTTATCAAACCATCTGTTTTATGAAACGTATCCTGTTTTTTGCTTCGTTCTTGTTGCTCACAGCTTCTGTTGCAATGACCGTACCAACTGCTTTGTTTAACTGGGGAACGTCAACCCATGATTTTGGACGTATTGTTCAGGGAAAACCCGTTACGGCCGAGTTCACTTTTACCAATAAAGGTGAGTTGCCGCTCATTATCAACCGCGCTCAGGGGTCATGTGGTTGTACCGGTGTTGAGTATCCGAAAGCGCCTGTTTTACCCGGCCAGTCGGGTACCATTAAAGCAACCTTCAATGCGGCTGCTGTTGGTGCATTCAACAAAACCGTGACGGTTGAATCAAATGCTGAAGGCGGTTCGCAAACGCTGTACTTCAAAGGCGAAGTTGTGAAAGAAGCTGCGGGGCAGTAATTATTTACGAAATATGATTTGGTGAATTAGCGCAGAACATATCTACGGTTTGCGAAGGTAAACTATACGGCCAATGGGTTAGATGACATATTATTATCCAACCCATTGGCCTTTGTGATATGGCGATGGTAAAGTTGTTTTCTGCAAAAAGCGCTAGATTGCCTGGAAAAGCGTCTGTTAATGAATAAGTATAGATTTGCCCTGCTAGCCTGGGTCTTAATCGCTGGTAGTTGCCAGCCAGCCGAAAAGGCTCCCTGCGTTTCCGCTCCAGTTACTACTAAAGCGCCTGAAAACGAAGTTATCGCCCTGAAACAGTTTATTGATTCTAGTAAGATAGCCGCTACAGCCGATGAACGTGGTTTTTATTATGCAATCCAGTCTCCGGGTTCGGGAGCTAAGCCAACAATTTGCTCTAATGTAACGGTCAATTACAACGGTAAACTGACGAACGGGAAAACCTTCGATAGTGGGTCTGGCGTTAACTTCGACCTGAATCAACTCGTTATTGGCTGGCAGGAAGGCATTCCTTTAGTTGCACCCGGTGGCAGTATCACGCTTTACCTGCCCCCGAGTCTGGCGTATGGTTCGCAGGAGCAGAACGGCATTCCTGCCAATTCCATCCTAGTTTTTAAGATCGACTTGACTAAAGTTGAGTAAGGCGAATGATGTAGAGTGATTCTAATCCCGTAGGGATGAAAGGATTATAGAAATGTGAGTATGATCAAATTTTAAACCCTGAAGGGGTGTATTATATCACCCCTTCAGGGTTTAAAATGTATTGTGGTTAGCCCTTACTATAAATACATCACCTCTTTGAGGTTCTCTTGTTGAACCTACTCTGTACGGCCGTATTTCATTTCGCCCCGGTCTTTTTCGACCGCAGTACGACCTTCCTTCATCCAGATCGGCACAGGAGCGTCTTTGAGGTAATAATCAAAGAATTGATACATCCGAATACTCAAGTCTTTTGCATTGTTACGCCCCGTCAGGTTATGACCTTCGCCATTATAGACGACCATCCAGACGGGTTTGCCCAACCGGCGCAGCCCCGTAAACAGCTCAATACCCTGCTGGTGCGGAACGGCTCCATCCGCATCATTGCTCATGATGAGCAAGGGCGTCTGCACGCGATCTGCGTAGAACAGAGGTGAGTTTTCGATGTAGTTCATCGGCTTTTCCCAGAGCGTACCACCAATGCGGCTTTGCGTTTTTTCATACTGAAATTGCCGAACCATGCCCGTTTCTCCTCGAATTCCACCGTAGGCCGACGTCATGTTAGCGACTGGCGCACCGGCTTCGGCTGCCCGGAACAGATTTGTTCGGGTTATAATGTAGGCCGTTTGATAACCGCCCCAGCTTTGCCCCTGAATGCCCAGCCGGTCACGATCTACGAAACCTTTATCGAGCAGACTCAACACGCCCGGTACAATGCAGTCATACGCATTAGGACCTGGTTGCCCCGTTGTGTATACGATATCCGGCACGAAGACAAGATAGCCATTCGAGACGCAAAAAGGAATATTGATAGTCGATCGGCTTGGCGAAGGAGCCCGATAATCGTTTAAGGTTTCGGCGTTGCGCTCGTAGAAATAGGTAAGCATGGGGTATTTCTTGGCCGGGTCGAAACCTTCTGGCTTGAAGAGGATTCCCTCGAGTTTGATGCCATTGGTGCCGAGCCATCTTACGATTTCCGCACTTCCCCACCGAATACTGTCCTGTTGCGGGTTCGTATGGGTCAATTGTACGGGTGATGCCAGAGTCGTGTCCGTTTGGAAAAGGTTGATGGGTTCTTTATAATTTCCCTTGTAGAACGTCACGACTGGCGCGTTTTTCGCTTTGTTCAACCCAAAATAACGGTGATTACTACGCGTCAGCACGGTTGGTTCGGCGACGGCCAGTCCATTTTTACTCTTCAAAATGCCGGTTGCTTTGTCGCTTTCCCAAATGCCCGTCAGGAATAATTCGGTTTTGGGGTCAATCGCTTTTTCGATACCCCCAGATCGCCGACCGGGCCCATCATCGTCGTTGTCCAGTTCGGCACGACGTAGCCGAATTTTATTTTTGCGGCCCCAGCTAGCCGTCAGGTTTGTGGGTTTTTCTTTTCCTGTTGGATCAATTTGCCAGATGTCATACCGGTCATAAAGCCAGAGGTATCGGTCGTCGGTTGTCCAGCCCGCCGAACCATAAGAGCCGGGCAAACTAGGCGTGTCGTGTTCTTCGTCGAAAAATTTACTGGGCAGGCCACGTGTCAGATCCAGGCGTTTCCCATCGGTCACCGACCAGGCCCGCCAAAGCGAATCGCGCTCATCGAACCAGTAGGCGTATTTCCCTCCGGGCGACAGTTTGGGCTGTGAGGCCATTATATCATTGGCAATTCGCTTTTTATCACCGGTTTGCGTGTCAACCAGGTACAAGTCTGTATGGCCGGGGTCCCACGATGCCTGAACTTGATAAGGCAAATCGCTCAATCCCAGTAAATACCGCGTGCTTGTCTTTGGGTCAAAGGCAACTGTCGGAATTTCGCGGTTAGCTAAGGGAATAACTTTGCCGGAAGAGAGATCGTAAACGGCCAGAAATCCACGCTCTTTTTCTTCTTTAAGCCGTCGTTGCTGCATCGGTTGCAAGCGGCTATCCGTCCAGGTCCAGATGTCCATTTTTACTTTCTCATCCTCGGGCGTCAGGGTATCCTTTGTTGGTTTTGGCGCAATCGGCGACGTTGAGAAGTAGAGCCGTTTGCCATCGTCGGCAAACTTGGGTTCGCGAAACTCATTCACCGACCAACCCTTGGGTAAGGCTGCCGTCAGTGTGTCGGCTATGATTTTAAACGGCGCTTCGGCCGTTCCGGTTTTGCTGCGTTTGCCTTTAGCCGCAACCATTGGCGATAGATTTTTATAATACAGCGTAAACACTTTTACATCGCTCCCGGCGCTATCGGCTGAGGCCATCCATGTAAGTTGCTGCCCTGCTTTGTCAATGGCTAATCCTTTGTAAATCTTTCGTTTAGCACTGGTATCGACAAGCATTGTTTGACCGTTGGCTGTGTTAAACAAAAACACGCCAGGAATACTTATCTCACCCGTTTTTAGTGAATCATTCGCCGATTCTTTGCTATAAAATATGGACTGACCATTATCGGAAATAACCACGTTCGAGACGTAACGGACTGTTTTACGCGAACCATCTGCCATGTTCAACAGGGTTAGATCGTCGCCTTTAGGTTTCTTCGACGGCCCTTTTCTCGTGGCTACCGTAGTTGTCGAAACGGGTGGCGATGGGTTGAGGGTATCTTTCAGAGAAGCTGTTTTCGGCGCTGGTTTTTCTTTGTCTTCCTTACGTTCCTGCACCACGGCCAGCCATGCGCCCGAATCCTTGCCAAATACAAATGATTTTGCGTTGGGCAATTTTGTTGACTTGCCCGTAGTTAAATTTAAAACCAGTAAACTGTCTTTGGGCATTTCATCCGGTTTCTTTTTCTTCAGCTTGGCTTTTCTAGTATCAGCCAGAGGAACTTTGAGCCGCATGACCAAAAACTTACTGTCGGCGGTGAACAGCGCCATGTAGCCTCGCGGGAAAACATAGTGCGTTCGATTGTTGTTGGTAACAGAGGATGTGACGTCTAATCGGCCATCGCCTTCTTGCGGATCGACCTGGTAAGCAATCCAGCGGCCGTCATCCGAGATTTTTTCAGATCGTACACTTTGCCAGCGATCATAATCGGCACCCGTTAGCGGCCGTTTCTGGCTTTGAGCCAAGAGCGAAGTCGACAGAAAAAGACAAAATAAGAATTGAGTGAAGTGCTTCATGAAAGAGGATAATTAGCTACCAACGAAAATACAACAAAGAGACTGTTGTTGGATTAGCGTCAACAAATCGGACAATTACTTATGAGATACTTACCATTGTTTATACTTATTTGTGCCTGTTTGTCTATTTCTGCTTTTGGGCAACAGGCCAATCCGCTCAAGCGAGAGCTGGATAGCATGTATGTACTGGATCAGCGCAACCGGGAATGGTTGACCAAGCTGGGTAATAATCAGCCATTAACCGACAGTTTGAGTGCGGTATACAAGACCGATCGGGCTAAGTTAGCTAGTATCCTTTGGGCTGAACAAACTAAAATTGATACCACTAATCTGGCCCGTGCCGAAGCCATTCTGAAACAGCACGGTTATCCCGGAAAGAGTTTAGTAGGTACGCCCACCAACCAGACAATTTTTTACATCATTCAGCACTCTAACAAAATTGAGAAGTACCTGCCAATGATAAAAAATGCGGCTGATCTGGGGGAGCTGCCTTTTTATCAATACGCTATGATGCTCGACCGATCGCTGATGTACGGCGGTAAACCACAATTGTATGGTACGCAAGCTTCGTGTCGGCAACTGAAAAAGACAAAACAGTCGCGTTGTTTTGTCTGGCCCATTGCAAATGCGAAAGCTGTAAATGAACGCCGAAAACAGGCGGGTTTTGAGCTTACCGTAGAGGAGAACGCCAACCGTCTGAACGCAGCTTACGAACCTGCAATCACGATTGATGAAGTAAAGGAAACTTACGTTTTTAAGTAATTCAGGGGTTTCACAAAGAGGCTCATCAACCATAATTCGTTGATGAGCCTCTTTGTTGCAGGTTACACTGTCACTAATTCTGCCAATCCTACACCCGAATCGGCTGCGCCATAATACACCCAAATTTGACCTGCTTTGTCGCTGCCAGCAGGCCATTGTACCCAGCCGTTCGCGAAAACTACATTGGGAAAGAAGCCTTCGCGCTCCCACGAGAGTTCTGGTGTAAGCAGTGGTGCGTTGGAACGATCTAAAACTTTTGATGGGTCATTTTTATCAAGCAAAGCTAACGCCAGCGAGTAAGCATGCGTTGCGTCGGCACCGTGGTAACAGACCAGCCAGCCCTCGTCGGTTAGAATCGGTTCTGGTCCGGCGCCAATTTTGCCACCTTCCCAAGCAAAAGGATCATTTGCTGATTCAACGCTGGATTGGCCCCGGCCACCAAACAGGAAGCGGTGATTTCCCCAGTGTATTCCATCTTCTGACTCGGCTAGCCAAACCGATGGTTTCCCAATGTCTGACACCATTGGCCGATGCAGCAACATATACTTTCCGTTGATCTTTTGCGGGAACAGGGCGACATCTTTGTTGGGCGGAGGTAAAATCATACCGATACGCTTAACCGTTTTAAAATCGGTGGTGACGGCTAATCCTACACCCGGCCCATGCTCCGATACGGCAGTGTATGTAATCCAGTAGTTGCCTTCCAGAAAGGTAATTCGGGCGTCTTCGATACCGAATGATTCATCCATCCGGGCTGGAAATAGAAACGGTTCGTCGTCAATAGTAAAATGAACCCCGTCGCGGCTACGAGCCAGGCGAAGATGGCTTAATGATGTGAGATAAACTTTACCGTTTAGAGTTATAACCCGTGGATCATAAGGTTCGCTGGGTTCAGCAAAGCGCTTGAGCGTTAGCGTAGGTACACCATCCTTTTCCTCAATTAATGGTACAATAATGAATCCTTTTTCAGCCTTTGGGGCTTCGGCTACGCGCAGCAGAAGAATGATTTCATCGTTAAAAATACAGGCTGCCGGGTTAAAAGCCCCCAATACCTCAAAACCATCAACAGTTGGTTTTACATCACTCGTTTGAAGAATTGGTTGGTCGGCCAGTCGCCGGAGTTGATAACTTCTCATTAATAATGGGTTACAGCTGATAGATATGCCACCTGTAACCCGTAACTCATAAACAGTATACAGTGTTCCTGCACAAATATTTAATTAGTTTTTGCCATGATTAAACCTTCCGGGAAATAGACGCGTTAAGAGGGTTGAACTAACTTTTATACTCTGTTTACCATGATTAACCAGCCAGCGTTTGATCAGGACGAAGACGTGCTGATGCTTAACCCCGATCCAGAAACGGCCGCCTTCGACGATGATGAAGATGATTTGGACGACGAGGGAGCTGAATTCGATGAACTGGGCTCAGGAGCCGCCAGTGGCTACGGAGCAGATGATTTGGACGACATTGAGGATAACTTCGATGAAGCCGATCTGGAGGAAGATTTAGACGACGACACCATCGAAGACGATCTGGATGACGATAGCATAGATTAATCATCTGCTATTCGTAACAGTAGTCAACGGGCCGATTAGCGGCAAGTCGAATCATTTCACTACATCTCTTTACTCAATTACTACTATGGCAGATTCAGAATCAACTCCAGATCCGAACGAAGAACAACTCGTTACGACGAAAACCGCTGTTACAGATGGTACCGCACCCGATGCTGACACGCAATCGTCTGCTGCCAGTGAAGCCGGTGATCGCACAGCCGAAGATGGCTCCCGCGCACCTAATGATCCTGCTGAAGGAGCGTAAGTAAATGAATAATAGACAATGGTTAATGAATAATCAGCCTGTTACTAATTATTCATTAACCATTGTCTATTATTCATTTACTTAAGACAACTTGCTGATAA
>CAXVWN010000287.1:0-4117 GCA_964263725.1 Spirosoma sp. | reverse complement strand
GCTAAACTAGCCCCCGAAAATCCTGAATATATGCCTATGCTGGGGCCACAAGTGTATTTAGAGACTAATACGTACTCTGAAAATACAGCTAAGATCGACCCTGAATTTCGGGCTAAAGCTGCTTTCGAAAGCCTTGATCCCTGCCGTCAGAAAAACCTCACGGCAGCTGGGTATATGGAAGATACGACTGGCTTCACGGCCATCGGTAATAGCAAGGGTTTGTTCGGCTATAACCGGGCGACTACGGTTGACTTTTCGATTACGGTTCGTACGGCCGATGGTTTAGGTTCTGGCTATGCTAACCCCGACGTAAATGACGTCAGCAAACTCAGTACCAAAGCATCTACCGAGGTAGCGATGGGAAAAGCGTTGGCATCAGCGACGGCAAGAGCCTTAGAACCAGGCAAGTACACGGTCATTCTGGAACCAACGGCGTCTGTCGAATTATTGCAGAATATGATGCGCAGCATGGATGCCCGGTCGGCCGATGAAGGGCGTAGTTTTCTGAGCAAGAAAGGAGGAGGCACCCGCCTTAATGAAAAACTCTTTGATGAACGGGTTACGTTCATTTCCGATCCCATGAACGCCGAATTACCCCTATCGCCATTTGGCGGAGGAGGTGGCGGTGGCGGAGGTGGTGGTGGCCGTTTCGGCGGAGGTGGTGGCGACGGCTTGCCGCAAGAGAAAAGAACATGGATTGAGAATGGCGTTGTCAAGAATATGTATTATTCACGCTATTGGGCTGACAAAAAGGGAGTTAAACCAATTCCAGCTCCTGGTGGTTTCATCATGTTGGGTGGTACGCAATCCCTGGCCGACCTTATCAAGAGTACAGATAAAGGCATTTTAGTAACGCGCTTTTGGTACATACGTGCCGTTGACCCACAAACGCAATTGTATACGGGCCTGACTCGTGATGGTACGTTCTACATCGAAAACGGCCAGATTAAGTTTCCGGTTAAGAACTTCCGTTTCAACGAAAGCCCGGTTATTATGCTCAACAACCTCGAAGCACTGGGCAAACCCGTTCGGGCAGGTGGTAATTTAATACCGCCGATGAAAATTCGGGACTTTACGTTTACGAGTTTATCAGACGCTGTATAATTAGAACGGGAACACGGTGGGGATAAATTTTATCCCCACCGTGTTCTTATCCATTTTTGCCCCTACTTACAACCGAAGAACCAACAATGAATCGTCGAGATTTTAACCAACTTATAGGCATGGGAAGCGCTGGCATCCTATTGCCCAATCTTCCTGCATTTTCCCGTTCTGTCAGCCCCGAAGCTCTTTTAGAAGCTGGACTTGATGTGGCGATGAAGAAACGCTTGGCCGATGCCGCTATGAACGCGGCCAAAAGCAAGGGCGCATCGTATACTGATGTCCGCATTGGCCGCTACCTAAATCAGTTCGTTATCACCCGTGAAGACAAAGTGCAAAACATTGTCAACACCGAATCGTATGGTGTGGGCGTTCGCGTAATTGCCGATGGATGCTGGGGCTTTGCCGCTGTGGTTGATGCCAAAAGTGAAGCAGACATGGCCAAAGCAGCCGAAAAGGCAGTGGCTATCGCCAAAGCCAATGCCCGGTTAATGAAAGAGCCTGTACAACTGGCTCCACAAAAAGGCTACGGTGAAGTGAGTTGGAAAGCGCCCATTAAACGCAATGCGTTTGAAGTTCCCATCAAAGAAAAAGTTGACCTGCTTTTGTCGGTGAACAGCGCTGCCCTGCAAAACGGGGCCAACTACGTCAACTCGGTGATGTTCATGGTTAACGAGCAGAAGTATTTTGCCTCAACCGACGGTACGTATGCCGACCAGGATATTCATCGGATCTGGCCCAACTTTACTGTTACCGCCATTGACCCAAAAACAGGCAAATTTGAAACCCGGAATACCCTCAGCTCGCCAATGGGCATGGGCTACGAATATTTGCAAGCTAACCCATCCGACAAAGTAGCAGGTATTACCACCCGCTACAACAAGGGATATGACATGCTTGAGGATGTGACCTCAGCCGCAAAACAGGCACGCGCCAAGCACTCGGCAAAGTCGGTGGAAGCGGGGAAATATGATCTTGTACTCGACCCTTCGCACCTTTGGCTCACCATTCACGAGTCGGTTGGACACCCGCTCGAACTTGACCGGGTGCTGGGTTACGAAGCCAATTTTGCCGGAACCAGTTTTGCTACGCTTGACAAATGGCAGTCGAAAAACTTCAACTACGGAAGCAAGCAAGTAAATCTCATAGCCGATAAAACACAGGTTGGATCGCTGGGCGCGGTTGGCTACGACGATGAGGGTGTAAAAACCAAGCAGTGGGATTTAGTAAAGGATGGTATTCTGGTAAATTATCAGGCCATTCGTGATCAGGTTCACATTATTGGCGAGAAAGAGTCGCAGGGTTGCTGCTACGCTGATAGCTGGAATTCAGTTCAGTTTCAACGCATGGCCAATGTATCGTTGGCGGCTGGCAAAACGCCGTTATCTGTGCAGGATATGATAAAGGATGTAAAAAAAGGCATTTATATTATCGGCGACGGCTCGTTCTCCATTGACCAGCAACGCTATAACTTTCAGTTTGGCGGCCAGTTGTTCTACGAAATTAAAGATGGGCAAATTGTCGGCATGCTGAAAGATGTTGCTTATCAGTCGAATACACAGGAATTTTGGAACTCGTGTGTTCAGGTTTGCGACGATCGCGACTACCGACTCGGTGGCTCATTCTTTGATGGCAAAGGTCAGCCCTCCCAATCAAGTGCTGTGTCACACGGTAGCAGCACGGCCCGTTTCAACGGTGTTAACGTAATTAATACCGGCCGTAAAATTTAGAATAGTAGTCTGGCCGGATTGAACGGAGTTTCCCGTTCAATCCGGCCAGATTAGCAACAAGACCAACGATCTAATCAAAAATGGCCATCATACTTACTGAAGCAGAAGCGAAAGCATTGCTTACCAAAGTTCTCAGTTATTCTAAAGCCGATGAATGCGAAGTCAATCTTGGTGGCGAAGAGCGAGGCAATCTTCGTTATGCCCGTAATGAAGTTTCAACTAGTGGTTCGCTAATTACTAAAAACCTGGTTGTGCAGTCGGCATTTGGCAAAAAAGTCGGTGTAGCGACGATTGACGAGTTCGACGATGCGTCGCTTGAAAAAGTAGTACGCCGGGCAGAAGAACTAGCCCAGCTAGCGCCCGAAAATCCCGAATATGTTGGTATTCTGGGACCGCAGCAATATCTAAAATCGAATGGATTCTTTGATTCGACGGCTAAAGTCACCCCCGACACACGGGCCGATGTAGTCGCCAAAAGTCTGAAATTATCCCGTGATCAGAATGTAGCTGGTGCCGGTTTTCTGCAGGACAATTATGGGTATTCGGCCATGATGAACTCCAAAGGTCTGTTTGCCTATTATCCAAGCACAAACGTTAACTTTTCACTGACTGTCCGCACCAACGATGGTAAAGGCTCAGGTTATGTGGCACGAGGCTACAGTGATTTCAATAAACTGGATACAGAAGCGGCTACCCGAATTGCCCTTCAAAAAGCCAAAGGATCGGCAGAAGCACGTGCTATCGAGCCGGGAAAATACACCGTCATTCTAGAGCCAACAGCGGCTGTGGTTCTCCTCGAAAATATCTTCTTCAATATGGACGCCCGGTCAGCCGATGAGGGTCGCTCCTATTTCAGCAAGGCTGGCGGCAAATCCCGTATAGGCGACAAAATCGTAGATGAACGCGTCACAATTTATTCTGATCCAACCAATACCGAGCTACCAGCTTCACCCTGGTCGGGCGATGGACGGCCGCAGGAAAAAACAATGTGGATTGAAAAGGGCGTGGTCAAAAACCTGTCATATTCTCGCTATTGGGCCCAGAAACAAGGCAAAAAAGCCATTCCTGATCCCAATAACATGATTATGGAGGGTGGTTCGGCTTCGCTGGAAGATATGATGAAAAGTACCCAGCGTGGTATATTGGTCACGAAACTCTGGTACATCCGGTCGGTTGATCCGCAAACCATTTTGCTTACGGGCCTCACCCGCGACGGGACATTTTATATTGAGAATGGCAAGATTAAGCATCCGGTTAAGAACTTCCGTTTCAACGAAAGTCCGATT
>CAXVWN010000286.1:0-3528 GCA_964263725.1 Spirosoma sp. | reverse complement strand
CACCCATGATCCAGACCAACAGCGAAGGGAAAGCAACGGTCTCTTTCTATACGTCTGATGCCAAGACTGAACTTCGGCTACAGGCCGAAGGGGCAACGATGAGTGGTATGCCGGGAGTAGGCCGGGGAATTGTACGGGTTGATTAGAACCTGAACAGTCCCTAAGCAGAAAAGCAGCCAACTGACTGCTTTTCTGCTTAGGGACTGTTGATTTTTATTTGCCGCTGGGTGTCGGTTTCTTCTCCAAATCGGCCCGTTGATCGTCACGTAGCGTTGGGTATTTAATGCCAAGCTGCTCCAGATAGGTTTTATATTTTGTTGGGTCGTAGTAAAACTTCTCCAGCTTTGGTTTGAATTCAGCCATTATTTTTTTGTTCAGATAAATAGCCGGAATCTCTTTCGACGAAATCAATGGTGTGTATTTCGTCTCTTTGGTCTGCTCATCTTTGTAATAAGCTTTAGCCTGCTCAATAATTTCGGGTTTCAGCAGCATATCCAGTAATGTCATGGCTTCAACTTTGGCACCAGCCACAACACCTTTGTGGGCAATTGGAGTCGCCATTGAGATGGCGTCGGACCAATGGTGACCGGGCAAGCCGGGTATATTTGACGGATAAAGAAGGACTACCGTTGGAACAACCCACGATATGTCGGATATGTCGTCAGAACCGCCAGCGAGCGGTATCATCGACTGGCCACCCATCATAACTGTTGGCGCAGACGCAACGGGTGTGCCGATGGTATCTAACTTTATGGCTAAACCTGCTCGCTTCGGCGATTGTAATTCTTTTTGGGTTGCCTTTGCCAGCATTTGGTCTTCGGTAGACCAAGTCGGTAAGCCAATTCGTTTGATATTGTCGTACATCACCGAAGCTATTGGCTTATTAAAATGGCCCGGCCAGGCTGATCCCAGAATTTCGTAGGTGAATTTGGTATCGGTCATCAAGGCAGCCCCTTCGGCTACTTTTACACCTGTTTCAAAGAGCTTTACAATTTTGGGATACGACCGTTCCCGAAAATAATACCAGACGGAGGCCTTCGACGGAACAACGTTCGGTTGGTCGCCACCATCCGAAATTACGTAATGTGAGCGCTGGGTAAGTTCAAGGTGTTCGCGCCGAAAATTCCAGCCAATGTTCATCAACTCGACCGCATCAAGTGCAGAACGACCGCGCCAGGGTGCAGCCGCAGCGTGAGCTGCCTGACCTTCAAATGAAAACTTAGCCGAGATCATGCCGTTGTAGCCCGCATCGCCGTAAGCAACGCTCAGATTGTCGGCAACGTGGGTGAAAATACAAGCATCAACATTTTTGAAATAACCATCACGAACGTAGAATGCTTTGGCGCCGAGCAATTCCTCGGCCACACCGGGCCATAGCATCAGGGTTCCTGAAAGCTTATTCTTTTCCATTAGCTGTTTCACCGTCAGTGCTGCCACAATGTTGAGTGCCTGGCCGGAATTATGACCCTCGCCATGACCGGGAGCCCCTTCTACAATAGGATCTTTGTACGCCACACCGGGTTTCTGACTGGCTTTGGGAATGCAGTCTACGTCGGAGCCAATGGCAATTACAGGTTTGCCCGAGCCCCAGGTAGCAATCCAGGCGGTGGGCATTCCGGCAATACCTTTTTGAATTGTAAAGCCTTCTTTTTCGAGCAGCGTAGTCAGGTATTTAAACGACTCTTCTTCCTGAAAACCCAGCTCCGCAAAGCTAAACAGCATATCGTTGATTTGCTGAGCCTGATCTTTACGTTGATCAATGGCCGTTATCGCTTCCTTTTTTAGTTGCTCAATTTGGGCATCTATCCGCTTATTAGATGCCTTTGGTTCTTTTCCCTGAGCCAGCAACAGAGTTGGAATAAGATAGATAGCCATGAATATTCTGGTAAACTCTTTCATAAGGCTATGGAATTTTATTTTGATGTTTTTATCTAGACATTATAAATATATGGCGATAATAGATATAGTCGTAATAAATAACTTCTTTATGATGAAATAACTATTTGTTCTTTCTTTTATGATATGCCTTTTCTGTTTGAAAAGTAAAAGGTCAGTGGGTCGATCTCCTGATTAAAGAAAATCGACCCACTGACCTTCAAACACGCCAAGTTGGTTGTGAAGCTGTTCTAACTTCTCAAAGATGCTTTAGAAGCGATTTTTTTGTCATTCCGACGAAAGGAGGAATCTCAAAGTCTCCTATAAGTCAAGCTTAAGATTCCTCCTTTCGTCGGAATGACAAAAACCGCTAATTCGATTTGAAAAATAAAAGTTTAAATAGCTCCTCTTATTAGAGACTACCCTCAATCTTAAACGGCCCCTAAAATTTTCATATTGATTGGGTCCCAGCTAACCGCTCTTTTTTGGGCAAAACTCATATTGCCACACTGCGTTGGACCACAGGCGCGAAGACCAAACGTGGCGTCCTCAATATTTGGCGAATTTGTTCGAACTGATTTGAAGAAATTAACGAAATGCTCGTACCGATCGCCTTTATAGTCTTTTGGGAAGGCATATTTAAACTCCTTCGGACCTTCGAGTTCTGGATGCGGTGGATACAATTTGTTGTACTCCTGAACGTATAGTTCCTTCTGATCTTTCGGGAAATTGTCAATTGACATGCCCGGTGCCTTCGGGAACTTGTTCCGGTGGACAGTCAGGGAATCGAAGCCAAGCGATAAGTCGCCTTCTGTACCTACAATCCGTACTAAATAATTGCCGCCCCCGCCATCGACAAAGTTGGATCGAGTGGTCAGGTTAAATTCCGGATGTTCAGCTGTTTTTGGATAGTCGTAGATACTAAGTTGAATATCCGGCACATCACGACCATCTTTCCAATAGCGAGTGCCCCCGCTTGAATATACTCTGGTTGGGCCTTTTGAACCCGTAATACAATGCAAGGAGGTTAGGAGGTGGACATACAGATCACCGGCAATACCGGTCCCGTAATCTTGGTAATTGCGCCACCGGAAAAAACGGAGCGGGTCCCAGGGGCGTTTTGGCGCACTGCCTAAATATGTATCCCAATCAACGGTTTGTGGCGATGCATCGGGCGGAATGGAATACTGCCATGCACCCATAGCACTGTGTCGGTCGTAGATCGCTTCGGCAAAGACAAGCTCGCCAATATCACCGGCTTTCAAAATATCACGCGCTTTGGCAATGAGCAGCGAACTGGCAAACTGGCTGCCAACCTGAAAAACTTTACCCGTTTCTTTAGAAACCTTAATCAGCGTATGGCCATCTTCAACTTTCTGAACCATAGGCTTTTCGCAGTAAACGTGCTTGCCCTTATGCATGGCGTCCGACGATATTTTTTCGTGCCAATGGTCGGTTGTCGCATTAATTACGGCGTCAATGTCCTTCCGCTCCAGTATTTCGCGATAGTCTTTCGTAACTGGAAGTGCATCGCCCCACAGTTCTTTTGCCCGGCGCAAACGTCCGTCATACAGGTCACAAGCCGCAACCATTTCAACACCATCGACCATTAAGGCTGTTTGCGTATCGCCGATACCCATGCCACCTGTGCCA
>CAXVWN010000285.1:0-3613 GCA_964263725.1 Spirosoma sp. | reverse complement strand
TGCATCTAAACAAAAAGCGTCGGCCCACTAGGCCGACGCTTTTTGTTTAGATATGTTAAGCAGTAATAGCAGATTCTGCCAAAGCTTGGGACATACCAAGTTGGTGTACGGAACGAAACCCAATAGTTTCCCAACAAAAAGGCGGCATGTCAATGACATGCCGCCTTTTTGTTGGGAAATAAAGTCAATACCAATTAATCATCAATTTCACCTTCGTCGTCGGCAGCCGTAGCTGCGAGAACAGGATCAAGAAGTACGGTATCATCTTCAGAAATCTTCGCCCGAATCTTTCCTTCAATTTCAGCCATCAGTTCAGGATTATCCAAAAGTAATTCCTTAACGGCATCGCGGCCCTGAGCCAGGCGGCTGGTGCCATAGGAGAACCAGGAACCTGCCTTCTTAACGATTTCCATTTCAACGGCTAGGTCGAGGATTTCGCCAACCTTAGAGATGCCAAGGCCATACATAATATCGAACTCAACAACTTTGAAAGGAGCCGCCAATTTGTTTTTGACAACCTTCACCTTCGTGCGGTTACCCACTACATTGTCAGTGCCTTCTTTGATCTGACCAATACGACGGATATCCAAACGAACCGATGCGTAGAATTTCAGAGCGTTACCGCCGGTAGTGGTTTCGGGGTTACCGAACATAACACCGATTTTTTCGCGCAACTGGTTGATGAAAATACAGCAGCAACCTGTTTTGTTGATCGTACCGGTCAACTTCCGTAATGCCTGCGACATTAAACGAGCCTGTAAGCCCATTTTGCTTTCGCCCATTTCACCTTCGATCTCGGCCTTTGGCACAAGTGCAGCAACCGAGTCAATAACAATAATATCAATAGCACCGGAGCTAATCAGGTGCTCGGCGATTTCGAGCGCCTGTTCGCCGTTATCGGGCTGTGAGATCAATAGGTTCTTAACATCGATACCAAGCTTTTCAGCATAAGCACGATCAAAGGCATGCTCAGCATCAATAAAAGCTGCCAGGCCACCCGCTTTTTGCGCTTCAGCAATTGCATGCAGCGTTAACGTTGTCTTACCTGATGATTCCGGACCATAAATCTCTACGACCCGGCCACGTGGCAAGCCACCAATACCAAGGGCCAAATCTAGTCCCAGTGAGCCTGTTGAAATAACCGGCACATCAACAACTTTGCTTTCGCTCAGGCGCATAACAGTGCCCTTGCCAAACGCCTTGTCCAGCTTCTCAATAGTGGTCTGGAGGGCTTTTAATTTATTTTCATGAGCAGATGCTAGGGCTTGCGCCGAATCTGATTTTGCCATGTTAGGATGGTTGTTTAAACAGATAAAATTACCCAAAAATGGGCAGATTACCAAACGGATTTTGAAAATAGTTAAGCCTTTTAATGACCTTTTTCTAAAGAAATAATGACCAAAAAAAAAGCCCGTCAACTACCTCGTTTACAGGATAATTGGCAGGCTTTTTAGCGATCGATTTACTTACAGCGTCGAGTCGGCAGTGGCGCGTTGCTGGGCTGGTGCCGGCAACTGGCTTTGGGGTTGTGTTTGCTGCGGCTGAGCCGGTTGTGGCTGCCCCTGCTGATAGCCCGGATAAGCTGATCCATCACCGTATGGACGGGCAGGTGGACCAACGATTTCTACGGATGTGATGTAGTACTTCGTTTCGCCATTCCAGGGAAATTTCAGAATCTTTTCTTCGTAATGTAACGTTACACGCTGACCTGATTTTACAGCGTCGGTAATTTGATTGGCTACAGCTTCTTCTTTTACCGAGAAGTCAAAATACTGCGGTGTAAGCGAACCCGTTTCTCCCGAAAACCCGCCTACATTCAAAACACCTTCATAAGTTTTAAAGACAAAACCCCGCCGGCTAAATTTTGAGACGGTTCCGGCGCGCTCGCCGTCGCTATAGCTCCAGCCTGTAAGTGCATAGAGTACACCGAAAATAACCAATAAAAATAACAGAAAATATAAGAGCCCCCGCATAGGTATGGTTGGTTTAGTGGCAATGTATGAGCACACAAATAGACAACATTTTCTGAGAACTTCTGTTTCAGAACCCTCTAGACCCCAAAAATTTCGTTAAGTCACGAACCAATCCTGCTCCTTTTCTAAAGTTTTGCCCTGTATTTCGTTACTTTGCGGCTGGTTAGCTAACTGGCCTAAGGGCCTGGTGGTCAAACCCGATAAACCGGTGCGCCGGAGCGATAAAATATTTCGTTGTTAACCCTTCTTATTTCTTTGCAATGAGTACCATCCAAAGCATTCATGCCCGGCAGATTCTGGATTCACGTGGTAATCCGACTGTCGAAGTGGACGTCCGTACCGAAAATGGATTTCTGGGTCGTGCCGCTGTGCCATCGGGCGCATCGACTGGCTCCCACGAAGCTGTTGAACTTCGCGACAATGATCCAAAGGTGTACGTAGGTAAAGGCGTTTTAAAGGCCGTTTCGAACGTTAACGAACTGATTTATCCGGAACTGGTAGGCATTTCGGTCTTTGAACAAAGCATGATTGATAAAATTATGCTTGAATTAGACGGTACCCCAAACAAGGGCCGTTTGGGTGCGAATGCCATTTTGGGCGTTTCTCTGGCCGCAGCCAAAGCAGCCGCACAGGAAGCTAATTTGCCCCTCTACCGGTATATTGGTGGTGTTAATGCGAATACGCTGCCTGTTCCAATGATGAACATCCTGAACGGAGGTTCTCATGCCGATAACTCCATTGACTTCCAGGAGTTTATGGTTATGCCTGCCAATGCGTCAAGTTTCTCGGAAGCGTTGCGAATGGGTACCGAAATTTTCCATACGCTCAAAGGCGTTTTGAAAAAGATGGGCCTGGCTACCAACGTTGGTGATGAAGGTGGTTTTGCTCCCAATATCAAGTCGAACGAAGAAGCCATTCAAACCATTATTCAAGCGATCGAGAAAGCCGGTTACCGGCCTGGCGAAGATGTTTGGATTGCTATGGATGCGGCTTCGTCGGAGTTTTATGATGCCGAAGCAGGTGTTTATCACTTCAAAAAATCAACTGGCGATAAGTTGACCTCGTCTGAAATGGCGGGTTTCTGGAAAGATTGGGCTAGTAAATACCCGATTCTGTCGATTGAAGATGGTATGGCTGAAGATGACTGGGCTGGTTGGAAAATGCATACCGACGAACTGAAAGGCACGAAGGTTCAACTTGTTGGCGACGATTTGTTCGTAACGAATGTAACACGTCTTCAGGAAGGTATCGACAAGGGTATTGCCAATGCAATTCTTGTAAAAGTGAATCAGATTGGTTCATTGACCGAAACCATCGACACTGTGAATCTGGCTAAGCGTAACGCTTACAAGAACATCATGTCACACCGTTCGGGCGAAACTGAAGATGCGACGATTGCCGATCTTGCTGTTGCTCTTAATACAGGTCAGATTAAGACGGGTTCGGCTTCGCGTTCAGACCGAATGGCGAAATACAACCAACTATTGCGTATTGAGGAAGAGTTAGGCGAAACGGGATATTTCCCCGGCCTGAATTTTTAACGTTTTTGGTGGTGTCGGGTCGGGGGGGGGGGGGCGAGAGCAACAACCCGCCACTAAAGAGTTATGACGTTGGGGGGGTGTGTTTGGGCGGCCCCCCCC
>CAXVWN010000284.1:0-3502 GCA_964263725.1 Spirosoma sp. | reverse complement strand
TAATTCAATTACCTACTTTGAGTTAAGCGAGAGTACGATCTCAAAAAACGCCCATTTTTTGAAGCAATCGTTATTTTGATGCTTGCCAAGCTAAATACCGATAAACCGTCGCTCGGCTTAGATGAAACAACTGACCAATCTCTAAAATCGTATGGGTTTTCAGGGCATGCATAGACTTCACAGCTCGTGCTTTTATTTGGGCTTCAGCCGAAAGCCCTTTCGGACGGCCGCCCACTCGTCCCCTGGCACGTGCCGCAGCTAAACCGGCTTTGGTCCGCTCCCGGATCAAGTCACGCTCAAACTCTGCTAGCGAAGCGAAAATATTGAAGATTAGTCTACCCTGGGCCGTAGTGGTATCAATAGCATCGTTCAGGCTACGGAAGCCGATTCCTCTAGCTTGAAAGTCGTTAATCAGCGTGAAAAGGTCTTTTAAAGACCTACCTAGCCGGTCAAGCTTCCAAACGATGACTGTATCGTCTTCGCGAAGAGTCTCCAGTAGCTTTTGTAGTTGGGGTCGCTCTTTAACCGCTGATACCTTCTCTTGGAAGATCCTTTGACAGCCAGCCTTTTTCAGGTCATCCAGTTGCAGATTCAAGTTTTTATCTTGTCCGGGCCGCCCTTTAGGTTTATGGACTGGTAATTTTCCAAGATTTGGTAGCTTGCCAGTAGTCAACCAGAGTAGGGAACCTAACGGGCCGCCGAGGAAAAAGACCTAAGCATCGATTCAGCCCCTACCCTGTTTTACCTGCCAAGACTCGGATAGAAAAGCGGGTTCGTGGCCCATGAAAGGGTTCGAGTAAAAGCAGGATGTTGACTACGTATCCAAAACTAAATAGGCACATGGACTTTTACTACTTTATCGGCATTGATATTGCCAAAGATACCCTCGACTGGGCTGTCTGCAATCAACATGGTTTGCAATTCAGTACCCATCTCCCCAACACCCTGGCCGGTATCAAGTCTGCTTTAGCCGAACTGAAAGCATTGCCTGACTGGAATCCCAAACAGGCCGTATTTTGTATGGAACACACCGCTCAGGCGGCCCTGCGGCATTTACAATGCCCACCTGCTGGAATGGCTTCACCAGCAGCATTTGTCGATCTGGCTGGAATCATCTTCGCAGATCAAGCAGGCGGGCGGAATGCACCGCGGCAAGACTGACAAGGTCGATGCTCAACGAATCGCTCAATATGCCCGCACGGGCGGCCCCGTATCGTTTCCGTGATCAGATGCGCCTGTGGGTGCCACCCAGAGAAGTTATCCAGAAACTGGCTTTTCTCAGTGCTACCCGTCAACGCCTGATTCAAGCACATAACCTACTCGCGGTTCCGGTTTATGAGCAAGAAACCTTTGTTGGACGCTCTTTACAAAAGACTCTAAAGAGTAATGTAAAGAAGTCGCTGGCGGCCCTAAAAGAAGAACAAAAAATAATCGATCAGCAGATTCACCAGCTTATCCAGGCAGATTTTCGGCTGAAAGAATTGTTTGAGTTAATGATCTCTGTACCTGGTATCGGACCAGTGATCGCTACCGAATTTTTGATTGCCACCAATGAAATGCAGACGATTGACGACCCTAAAAAGTTAGCCTGTCATGCTGGGGTCGCTCCGTTTGAGTATCGTTCGGGTAGCAGCATTCGAGGTAAAACAAGAGTCAGTCATCAAGCTCGAAAACGGCTGAAATCGTTGCTCCATATGGCCGGGCCGCCGGTGCGGCACCATGTCAGCCATTCAGGTGAAGGGCGATCTTCAGGATTACTACCAACGCAAGTTAGGCGAGGGCAAGCATACGATGCTGGTTTTGAACGCGGTGCGCAACAAGCTCATTCATCGGGTTTGTGCGGTGGTGCGTCGGGGTGAAAAATATGACAAAAATTATATATCAGCCCTTGCTTAACCCATAGAAATCGATGCGGTTTTAAAACCGCATCGGCGGCCCGGCTTATAGGTTTAGTTTTTAGTTGTTTAGCTTATTCTTTAATGTTTCAACCAACGTATTAATTTCATCCTCTGTATTGAAATAATGGGGCGAAATGCGCAGGGCAGACGTTTTCATACCTTTTTGATCGAAATCAAGAATGGCGGCTTCGTGCGGGCTTATCGATGTATTAATGCGTTCAGTTGCCAAGTGAGCTTTCAACTCGTCGGCCGATTGGCGATCACTGAACAAGGTAATAATGCTCGACAAATGGCTGCCTTCATCTAATAAACGGACGCCCGGCAACTGTGTCAGTTGGGTTCGCAATGTAGCGCAAAGTTCGGCATTACGTTTGGCAATGGCGTCAAGACCTACGTTTAGTGCATACCGATGTGCTTCCGAAGCACCCAAAACTAAGGCATATGGGAACTCCCAATCCTCAAAACGCTTGGCGGTTGGTTCAAGACGAAAGGTGTCAGCCGATTCCCATGAAGCGCCATGCAAATCCACAAATAACGGGGCCATACCACGAGATAAAACCTTATCTGAAACGTAAAGAAAGCCCATTCCACGCGGGCCACGCAGAAATTTCCGGCACGTGGCGGTCAGAAAATCACAGTGTATTTGTTGTACATCAATCGGCAACTGCCCCACAGATTGGCAGGCGTCGACCAGATACAATACATCGTGCTCCTGGCAAAGTTGCCCAATGGCTTCGACGGGTTGCACAAGACCCGAATTGGTAGGAATGTGCGTAACGGCCACCAAACGAGGGCGTAACGACTTGATTTTATCGGCCATATCGTTTACCGAAACGCCACCCGTCGGCTCATCTACCGCCCGAACGATAGCAACGCCAAACCGTTTTTGTAGGGATAAAAAAGCGATTTGATTCGAAACGTAATCGTTGATCGTCGTCAGAATCACGTCGCCCCGCTGAAACGGAATCGCCGATAACGCACGAGAATAGGCATCGGTCGCATTGGCTGTAGCTGCAATAGTATCGGCAGTCGTATTGAGTAATTCAGCCGTAGCGGTATAGAACTCCTGAATAGCTTCTTTCTGTACCTGAGCGGCCTCATACCCACCAATTTGGGCCTCCAGGTTGATGTGCGCTGTAATCGCGTCGACGACCTGTTTTGGCATCAGCGAAGCCCCGGCATTATTAAAATGGACGACGTGCTGAACGCCGGGTGTATCGGCGCGGAGAGTAGTAAGATCAAGCATAGGTAGGTAATACGAAACTTATAAAACTGACGCCAGTGAGATGACTTCCAGGCCAGTAATGTCCTCAAAATCGGCCGTATTGTTGGTCAGAATGGGCAGGCTATACAGGAGATAATCGAATCGCCAAGTGACCGTTTGCGTTGCTGACGCAGGCGAACGGCTTCCGTAATAATTTCATTGGTAATTGGTAATGTTGTAATAGCAACCAGTAACCGTTCTAACTCAAGCTTATGCGCTAGTTTAAGTTTATGAAAGTCCAGCACTTCAAGTTTAGTAATGAGTGAGATATACAGTATACCTTCCTGTGACTCAAAATAGGACCGCAGATTTTCATACTGAGGCTCAACAAAATAAATAA
>CAXVWN010000283.1:0-4235 GCA_964263725.1 Spirosoma sp. | reverse complement strand
TCGCTGCCGGGTAAACAGCCCGCTCCTGTTATGTTGTTTTTCCTTAGTAGTCAACCACACGCGGTAACCAACTCCAGCAGGGGCACGATCCTAATCTGCAAAGCGAATCAATAAGCCGTAAGGCGTTTCTAATCTACCCGGTTTTCCCTGACCAGGCCTAAAAGACCGCTATGGTAACGGTGGCGCTGGCTATTTACTTGTTATGGCGACCAGGCCAATAGCACCGATGAGATAGACGATTAACACAACGAACGAGTCCAGTCCCAGGCGGACGATCTGGCGTTTGGGGCCAAACAAGACCCCTTTATCCACCACTACCGAGCACAGCTGTAGGCTAAAATTGGGGTAATTAGGTGCTTGTATAAAATCCAAAAGTGGGCTTTTCATGGGCAAGTACGCCGTTTTGGCTAAAACAAAAGGCAATTTCACTAAATGTGCCGTGGGATGAGCGATGAACTTTGCATCATCAAAAACAACGATCAACTTACCATGAAAACAATCAGAATCTATCAGGCTGGCAGTTTGAATAGTAATAAAGCGCCCGAAAAGAACTTCACAGGGGATGTGTACATCAGCGATTATTTCGAACGTCCGGTACCGAGCCGTTTGATTAGTGCAACCGTCACGTTTGCTCCCAATGCACGGACACCCCACCCTGGAGGGTTAACCCGCTTGATAAAACGCTAATCGTGACGAGTGGCGCAGGCTGGGTGCAATGCGAAGGCGATGAAATTAGGGCGATTCGCGCCAGCGACATTGTCTGGTGTCCCCCCGGGCACAGGCATTGGGAGGGTGCCATGCCTGACCATGCGATGCCTATATTGCCATTCATGAAGCGAAGGACGACACGGCTGTTGAACTTGGAGAGCGGGTAACAGACGACGAATACGGCAAGGGACCAACCCAATCCTGAGCCGAAATCCGCTCTATTGGCGGATTTCGGCTTTTCCTTGATTTGAATTCGGCACGGCAGGCAATAGAGATTAATCGTAGGCTACAGCATAGAAAGACTTAAGCGGCCATGCACAAACTCTGTTATTCAGCCTATCCTGAACAGGAAAGAATCGGTGTTTATGTAAAGGAACTAATACTCGTATTGCAGGCAAGAGGTGTCAATACAAAGGGCAGCTAGGAACTGATCATTACTAAAATACCCTGGTGGCTGAACATCACCAAACTCCTTATTAAAATAAGTCCGACTGTCAGGGCAATCATGCCGTCAATCACCAATGTCAATACGGAGGAAATAAAATCGTTTGGAAGAGATGTACTGGCGGAAGCACGGCGCTTAAGCGTCCCCGTGCCGGGGCTGGAGGCCAATGAAAAGTTGTTTTCAAACATAAATAGGTTGAATAGACCGAACGGCTCGCATAACGCCTGCAAGGCATTGACTAGTACACCGGAACTAAAATCCCGGCTGATACCTATTTGACAACCGTAGCCTCAAGTTCAACGGATAGGGTTTCGAACAGCGACTGCACCTCTATTACGGTGCTGGCCTGAGTGATCCCGTGTTTGCGGATCCAGTCCTACAAGATGTCAAAGCATACAAAGAATTCGGCAGAGGAGGTGGTATAAACCGTCAGCCGGACGATGCCCGAAGGCTCATAGCCTGCTTGGGCAATGACGGTTTCCAGGTTTTCGATGGCGAGCGCCAATTGTTGACGCATATCTCCGCTGCTTGAGGTGCCATCGGGCAATACGGCGGCCTGGCCTGCGCAATACAGTGTGCCGGTAACGTTCTTCACTTCCACGGCCTGCACATAGCTGCGGTCATCCTGCCATTTCCAGGGATTGATAATTGTCTTTTGCATTACTGATTAATTCTTTTTTGAAATGCAAAACTCAGCACAAGGTTCAACATTGAACCTTGAAATAGATCACTATTGTGAAGTCACAACCGTGAAGATTGAACCAGGCCTGCCGGTAGTCGGCGAAAACATCATGAACCGAGTCGACTCAATGTCTCGCGCGACACACCGAGATAGGAGGCCATCAGCCTCTTCGGTACACGCTGCATCAGCGTGGGATATCGCCTGAGCAGCAACTCATACCGTTGGGCGGCATTAGCCGTTAGGAATGAAAGAATGCGTTGCTGTGCGGCAATCCCTCCGGCTATCGATTTCTCCAGGAAGAACCGTTCAATTTTCGGCAACCGCGACCGCAACAGGAGATAATCGTTCAATGAAATGCTGAGGAGCCTGGTGTCTTCAAGGCACTGTAGCGAAAAGCTGGCCCGGCCACGCCTATAATAAGCCTGGAAGTCCGTCTCCCACCAGTCTTCCATGGCGAAAGACACGACAGGTTGACGCCCTGTGGCCTCAGTATACGTGGTGCACAAAAGACCCGCGACCACGAGCCATACGTCGTTCACCCGGTCTCCTCTGAAAAGAAACTCCTTTTTGCGGCAGGTATGCTCCTGAAAACAATCCGCCACCGCGGCAAACTCTTCGTCCGTCAGGCTGACCAGCTTTTCAATATGTGTGCGGAGAACTTCTTTCATGGCAAACTGCGGCCGGTCGGCGAAATAGGTTCAATTTATTGAAAAATACTGACCTTCATCTTGCATAACGCGAAGATGAATCTCGCCCCGGCTCATCATCTTTGGAGGGCATAAAAAAACCTGGGCTTAATCCGGTTGAGCGGCCATCGACATAGCCACTCCCGATGGCGCCCGAAACAGCGGATACTGCTTCCTAAACTCACCCTCCCACTCATCATTTAAGACTTTTGTCCGCACGACCAGCATCTGATGGGCACCCGCTTTACTCCATTGCATTTGCTGCTTTTTCGCGAATCGCTTGGCCACTAGATAATTGACCGTGGACTCCACAAAGCCCGTCGAGATCGCTTCCCCGTACCGATAACGTTCACTGTAATCGACGATCAAATGAGCATTTTGCCGAATGTATCTTTCTAGCTCACTAATATATCGAATGAGTGGTTTGATCTTCTCGTATTTAGTAAGGGCTTGCTGACAGTGTAGATCGGCGTCACAGTCCAGATCATTAATCAATTCCATACCTTTAATTGTGTTTCCATGCCACAGATGCCATTTGGCACTCTCTAACCGTTTTTGCATTTGCTCCCCATCCGTGTCAACTTTAGTCAACCCCTGTAAATACTGCTGTAGAACTGTAAAACGCATGCTCAAATGGAACCGCTCCGGCGGCCCGGCAGTCCAGAATATGCTGAGCGTTCGGCATCAGATAATTTTGTAATTGTCGGAGATTAGCGGCTCCATCAGATAAGAAAACTACTGCCTGGTTAGGTTATAGGCCTTGTTCGCTCAACACGTTAAAAACACGCTCTTTGGCCTTCTGGTCGTATCCTTGCACAAACCCAAAACATTTGGCACACTGCTCTGTTGGAACCGATTTACCAACAATCATTTCAAAGCAGTTTTTTTTCTGAGTCCAGTCGCGTATGTAGCCGCCATCCACACCCATCACGATTGAGCGTTGAGCTTCATTTGTTACTAAATCTTGTTTGCCTGAACGATCTTCCACATGGCTTGAAGGTGCAACACTTAATTGTTTATCGACTTGACGAGCGACCCGTCCCAAATGATTTCGAATGGTAGCGGCATTTAGTTTTTGATCAACGGGCAACACGTCTTTAAGCAACGCAGCCGTCTGCGAAAAGGATAGTAATGCGGCCCATTTCGTTTCCAAATAGAGCATTTCTGGCGTAGTACGCTGGGTGAACAACGACCTTAAAGGGCTTACTGTATGAGGCTTATCCGATGCTTGACTGACGGTGAACCGGGGACTTCTCAGCCGTATAATACCGAATAGGGTTCGTAGCGTTAGCGGTTGATAATCTTTTAAAACTCGGCTGGCCGGTAGCTTGGGTAATTCCTGTGCCAGAAAACAATTGGCCTGTTGTTGAACGATTTGGGCCTGTAGTGCTTCCAAGAGCTGTTTTGATTCAGCAAGCGATAAGCCGATGGTAGCCACGTCCTGGCATTCTTTATCAAACGTCAAAATAGACTCGGTTTGAAGCGATTCGCCAGAATCTTCAATAGTCAATGAAATAATAAACTTCATGGCTTTCAGGATTTAAGCAGTACATACTCATTGACTTTCCGCACCGTGTTAATGGATACATCGCACAATTTAGCCGTTTTGCGTACACTCAATCCCGCTCGTAGATTCCGAACCACCGAGGCATATTTTTTCAGAAAAGTCGTTTTCTCCTCCGTCGTACCGTCAGGAAAACGATTCTCTTTCCTT
>CAXVWN010000282.1:0-14164 GCA_964263725.1 Spirosoma sp. | reverse complement strand
ACTTTGTCTGAGCATGAGCAAAGTCCCCTTCAGGGGATTTAGGGGTATAACAGGCTCCTAAACAAGTTTATTTTCAGCTACTGAAACCTCACCAATTCAATGCCTTCGATAATGGTTCCAGCAGGCGGGTGTACGCAATATTAACAGCTCCCAGTAAGAAGACAACGCCCGTTGTACGGTTGAAAATTTTGACGACGCGGGGGGTAAAAAGCCGTTTGAGACGGTTTGCATAATAGGCCAGGGCGCTCTCGGTAGCAAATACGCCCACCAGCGCGGCAATCATAAAACCGTATTGTTGCCCTATGTCATAATGAAGATGCGAACGGATATAGGCCACGATAGCCACCCAGGCCACAAAATTGACCGGATTGAGTGCATTCAGGAAGAAGCCGGTCGTGAAATAATATACGAAATTCCCTAGTCGGGTTTTCGGGTAGGCTAGTCGGGGCGTTCCTTTTAGAATATTGACCAAACCCATTGCAATCAGAAATAACACACCAACAATAGCCATCAGGTTCTCGAACCCCTGCACTTTCGGAATGAAAGCCGTGCCAAGCAAGGCCGCCAGCACAAAGAGAATGTCACCAGTGATAACGCCAAAGACAATTTTCATTCCAGACCGAAATCCATTATCCACACTGTTTTGAATCAGCGCAAAGAACACCGTTCCGAAGGTCAGGCACAGGGCTACGCCTAATAAAAAGCCCAAAATAATAGGTAAGAACACAGGCAGATAGCAATTAAATGAGCAATAATGTAGCAACTGGTGAATTCGTTCTCTACAAATCACCAACTACCAACCCCTAAAACTGTTTAAATTCCCCGCAATCGGGCTACGATTAACAGGCCGCTCACGCTAAGTGAATCGGTAATTCGGCTGGTCATCGCCATATCGACAGCTTCGGCCAGCGGCAACTTCCACACGCGTAAGTCCTCAGTTTCTTCCGGGGCATGTTTACCCTGCACCAGGTCTTCGGCGATATAAAGAAATCCTTCTTCGTCGGTAGCTGAATTAGATGTGTGAATGCGGGCAATTTTAGTCCACTTTTGAGCAACCAATCCCGTTTCTTCTTTCAATTCGCGCTTCGCTGAATCGAGCGGGTCCGTGCCGAGGGGGGAGCCTCCTTCGGGAATTTCCCACGAGTATTCGTTCAGGGGATAGCGGTACTGTCCAACGAGATATGTATTCCCGTCGGCATCAATTGGAATCACGCCAACCGCTTTATTTTTAAAACTAACGACACCGTAAATGCCCGGTGTACCGGCGGGGGTTACCACATCTTCATGCCGGATGGATAGCCAGGGATTTTCATATTTGACCGACGAGTTAAGCGTCTGCCAGGGATTTTCGGTCGTGTTCATGCGTACAAAAAGCCCCTAAGTTATCACCTTTCGCGCATACCTTACATGTGTTTTTGCTTTCCCTAATCGAACAGGGTGAACTGCTTCTTTAGAATTTGGTGGTTATTTATGCGTTTTCTCGATGGGTCAGATGTTTATCTTACTCACTATCCCTACGAACATCTAACTGGGCAGAAAGGCTAATTTTGCCAAATTGGGTGCGCACATGCCGACAGATTTCACAAATCGGTTATCTTCGGGCTACTACCCAATCAATCACCTCTCATGACTAAAAAAATACTATTAATCAGTCTGTTC
This sequence comes from Spirosoma sp., assembly GCA_964263725.1. Taxonomy (GTDB): domain Bacteria; phylum Bacteroidota; class Bacteroidia; order Cytophagales; family Spirosomataceae; genus Spirosoma. Next base: position 12,505 of record CAXVWN010000282.1, on the reverse strand, counting down.
TTTAGCAATACTTTACTCAGCTACGGCCAAGACGAGAAACTGGACATGGCTACGATCCAGAAAATTCGGGAAGAAGGTTTACAACATTCGCAGGTCATGGAAACGGCCTTTTACCTAACTGACGTTAATGGGCCACGGTTACAAGGGCCTGGTTTTGTGAAGGCCGCCAACTGGGCCAAAAGTAAATTGGCGGGTTGGGGCTTACAAGATTCCCGCCTGGAATCCTGGGGCGAGTGGGGCAAAGGTTGGGAAGTGGAACGCTGTTATCTGGCCATGACGGCCCCTTATTACAAAAGCATCATCGCCGTGCCCAGAGCCTGGAGCGGTAGCACAAACAAGTTGCAGGCGGCCGATATTCTCTACATTAGTTCATCCGATACCACTGCTTTGGAAAGCTACCGCAGTAAACTGAAAAATAAGGTCATTCTGCTGGATCAGTCGTTCAAGGTTACGCCATCGTTTAAAGCGGATGCCGATCGCTTCACCGACGAAGAACTCCTGAAAATGGCCAACGAAGCGCCCAGTCAGCGAGCAGCAACGGATACCACCTTCCGCAGCCGGATTCTGGCCATGCGCACCCAAAACGCCTTTAATCAGAAAATGCGAAAACTGGCGAAACAGGAAGGTGCCTTGGGCATGCTCAATACAACGCAGAACAGTGCCGATGGAACGCTGTTTGTGAGTGGCGACTATGCCAATGCGGCTCTGGGTTCTACACCAGATGATTTGGCCGATCTGTCGATTGCCGTGGAAGATTACCTGACCCTCTGTCGGCTTATGAAAGCGGGTGTGCCGGTTAAACTGGAACTGGAAGTAAAAACGAAGTTTTACAAGGACGACACCAAAGGCTACAACGTACTGGCCGAAATTCCGGGTACTGATCCCAAATTGAAAGACGAAGTGGTGATGTTAGGCGCCCATTTCGACTCCTGGCACGCGGCCACGGGTGCCACCGACAACGCAGCAGGAAGTTCGGTGATGATGGAAGCCGTTCGCATTCTAAAAACCATTGGTACCAAACCCCGGCGCACCATTCGCATTGCGCTCTGGAGTGGCGAGGAACAGGGACTACACGGTTCCAAAAATTATGTCGCCAATCATTTAGTCGATCCGGCTACCAAAAAATTGACGAAGGAGGGTGAAAATATAGCCGCCTACTTCAACCTCGATAACGGAACAGGCAAAATTCGGGGTATTTATTTACAAGGGAATCAGGCGGCCGGTCCCATTTTTTCGCAATGGCTTAAACCATTCAACGATCTGGGTGCCACGACAATAACTCCCCAAAATACGGGTGGTACGGATCACCTTTCCTTCGACCGGGTTGGGTTGGCTGGTTTTCAATTTATTCAGGATCGACTTGAATACAGTACGCGGACGCACCACACCAACATGGATACCTACGATCACCTGCAACCCGATGACTTGAAGCAGGCCGCCACGATTGTCGCCAGTTTTGTGTACAATGCGGCCATGCGGGATCAGAAAATTCCTTGCAAAGACCCCGCCGGACAAGCCGCCCGGTGATAATGTAAGAGGCTGTCTAAAAACCCCTAAATCCCCTGAAGGGGACTTTTTTCAAGCACGAACAAAGTCCCCTTCAGGAGATTTAGGGGTTTTAGGCTCCTTGCAATATAATTTCCAATAACGCATCCTGCCGCTCAAGTTCGTCTAGTGGCAGGATGCGTCAAGTTATAGGCCAACCCATCAAATCGTTGACCTTCCGATAATTGATTACATGAAAAAAGTTACGCATTGCCATTACACTTCTCTAGTTGGCTTTTGGCTTCTAATCGTCCTCACGAACACATCGTTCGGGCAAACTACAACGGCTGATGGGCAGACAACAAAGCCGTTTGTGCTGGGACTTATTGATGCCATTCAGTCGAAAGAGTTAGGAGAAACCAGAATCCTAAACATCTATCTGCCCGCTGGCTACTCGAAAGATTCCATCGCAACTTATCCGGTTATTTACCTGCTGGATGGTTCGGCGGATGAGGACTTTGTTCATATCGCCGGTTTAGTCCAATTTGCTAATTTCCCCTGGGTCAACCTGTTGCCAAAGTCGGTTGTGGTGGGCATTGCCAATGTCGATAGACGGCGAGATTTTACGTATCCAACCACGATTTCAACCGATAAAAAGGCTTTTCCAACAGCGGGGCAATCGCAACGATTTATCGCGTTTATTGAAAACGAGCTGCAACCATACATTCAAAAAAAGTATAGTTCCAACGCCACAAAAACCATTATCGGTCAATCGCTGGGTGGACTCTTAGCCACGGAGATCCTGTTTAAAAAGCCCGCTTTATTCAATCGTTACATCATTGTGAGTCCGAGTTTATGGTGGGATAACGAATCGTTACTGACCTCTACTCCTTCGTTTTCCCAACCCGATTTTCAACAGAAAACAGCCGTTTTTGTGGCAGTTGGGAAAGAAGGTAAGATTATGGAGGCTGACGCAAACCGCTTAGTAGCTGTATTGAGGAAGGCCACGAATCGAATGATAACCTCCGACTTCCACTACTTTGCCGATGAAAATCACGCAACTATTTTCCATTTGGCGGTGTATAAAGCGTTCGAGCGTTTCAAAAAGTGATCCTGATTACATCGGATAGACACAGTTCTCAAGGGCATATCAACTATCTCCGTAACTTCGCCAACATGAAAATTCTTAGTATAGCCTTCCTTTCCTGTCTCCTCAGCCCGTTGGCAGATGCCCAGACCATCCGGTATGAGGTCTCCTTCCCGAACGCTATTCACCACGAAGCCCAGATTAGCCTGACGGTTTCGCAATTACCGAAACAGACAGCCACATTCCGAATGAGTCGTTCGTCGCCGGGCCGGTATGCCACTCACGAATTTGGCAAGAATGTGTATAATGTCCGGGCAGTTGATGGGCAGAATAAGCCGTTGGCAATGACGCGAATGGAGGGTGATGTGTACACCGTTCCTTCGCATAACGGTACTATCAAAGTTAACTACACCCTGTACGGCAATTACCCCGATGGCACATACATGGGGATTGATCCTCAGAGCATTCACTTGAATATGCCCGCTACATTTATGTGGATTAAGGGCTTCGACCAGCGTCCCATTGAGGTGAAATTTATGCTGCCGAGCGAGAATATAGGCGTTGTTGCCACGCAGTTGGTGCCCACGGCTGATCGGTACACCTACACGGCTCCCAACTTTCAGTACTTCATGGATTCGCCGACGAAAATTGGGAAACTGGCCGTTAAGGAATGGCAACGAACCAACACAGATGGTAAACCAATTACGTTTCGGGTAGCCCTAGAAGCGGCCGTCGCCGATTCTACGGCAGATGGTTTCGCGAAGAAAATAGCCCGTATTGTCGATCAGGCCAAGGCCATTTACGGTGAATTTCCCACGTACGATTACGGCAATTACACGTTTCTGGCCAGCCTGAATCCGTATGTGCGGGGCGACGGGATGGAACACCGTAACTCAACCATGATTGCCGTGCCAATTGCGTTTACAGGTCCAGAGCATGTGTTGGGCGTGTTTGCCCATGAATTTTTCCACTGCTGGAATGTCGAACGCATCCGTCCGAAAACCCTAGAACCGTTCAACTTCGAAAAAAGCAACATGAGTTATGAACTCTGGTTTGCCGAAGGATTCACCCAATATTATGGCGAGTTGCTACTTGTTCGGGCAGGATTCACGCCCATTGCCGAATACACAACAACGCTGGCGGGCCTTGTTTCGACCAAACAGCAAACGCCCGGTGCCACAACCTATTCGCCAATCGACGCCAGTTGCCACGCCGTTTTTGTGGATGCGGGCGTCTCCATTGACCGGACGAATTACGGCAACATGTTCACCTCATATTATACCTACGGGGCGGCAGTGGCCCTGGCATTGGATATGGAATTGCGTCAGCGCAACCAGTCGCTCGATACGTATATGCAGGCCGTATGGCAACGATTTGGCAAACCCGAACAACCTTACACGGTCGATGGCTTACAAACTGAATTGGCCCGCCTGACCACACCCGATTTTGCCAAGTCTTTTTTCAGCAAATACATCTACGGTCACGAAGCTATTGACTACGCAGTCTTACTGTCGAAGGCCGGACTGGCCATTAAAAAAGCGCAGGAAGGTAAGGCATGGATCGGCACAGTGCGCTACTCTGAAACCGAAAAGGGGTTAATCATTAATGCCAATACAATTCGGGAAACACCGCTATACAAAGCGGGCCTGGACATTGACGATATAATTACGACTATTGATGGTCAGTCAGTTATGAAGAGTACAGACATCCAAAAAGTTCTGGGTCAACATAAACCTGGCGATGCAGTTCAAATCGCTTTCATGCACCGTGGCGAAGCCAAAACCGTGTCGATTACACTTGCCGAAAATCCAGCGATATCGGTTGAGTTGTACGAAAACGCAGGCCAAACACTTACGCCCGAGATGGAGAAATTTCGCACAAATTGGCTCAGTGCGAAAGCTGTTAAATAAAAATAGCAGAGTTATTTTACATGGTAAGCTATGTTTAAGGAAACACGCTCTATTACAGTTAACACAAACATTCCCGCTACGAATGAGTAGCTTTGCCCCCGCTAACTACTATTCCTAAGGCTTCATGAGTGCCAGTCAACAAACGAAATATCGATGGATGGGCATCTCGCTGGGGCTAAGCATCGTTCTGCTGGTACTCAAATTTACGGCCTATTTTTTGACCTATTCGACGGCAATTCTGAGCGACGCCGTCGAATCCATCGTCAATGTAATTGCCAGCGGTTTCGCCTTTTACAGCATTTACTTAGCCGGACAACCCCGCGACCAGAATCACCCGTATGGGCACGGGAAAATTGAGTTTTTGTCGTCAGGATTCGAGGGAGCTATGATTCTTTCGGCGGGTTTAGTCATCATCTGGCAGGCCATTCTCAGCTTTTACGAACCTAAAGTACTTTCCAATCTCGATTGGGGATTCGCACTCATAGGCTTGACAGCCGCAGCCAACGCCTTTGTCGGGTGGAGGCTCATCCAGTCGGGCCGCCAAACAGATTCGGCCGCACTCACGGCCGATGGCAAACACCTGCTCACTGATACCTTCAGCAGTATTGTCGTTATGCTAGGGGTGGCTCTGGTTGGATTGACCGGAAAATACTGGATTGATAGTGCGCTGTCGCTGGTGCTTTCGGTCGTGATTATCTATAATGGATTTCAAATTACCCGCCAGTCGGTTGCCCGGTTAATGGATGAGACCGACATTCCCACTCTTCATCGTGTCGTGTCGTTGTTGAATGTCCATAAAGATTATAGCTGGATTGATGTACATAACTTACGCGTTCAGAAATACGGGGCCGATCTGCATATAGACTGCCACCTGACGCTGCCTTATTACTGGGAATTGAGTCAGGTACACGAAGAGGTACATCACTTTGAAGACACTATAAAAGCGGGCTTTCAGGCTGAAGTTGAAATTTTTGTACACACCGATCCGTGCGAAAAAGAGTGCTGCCACTATTGCCGCGTAGCGGATTGCCCCGTGCGGGCCTTTGCCTTTGTCGATGACGTAGAATGGACCGCCGACAATCTGCCACTCAATCAAAAGCACTTCGTTCCGCCAACCACTCCCGCTAATACGTAAAATTCCAGCTTAACGATGGAATTAATATTGATACAGGGCTTTCTCATACAGTAAATAGCATAATAAAACGAGTGCCATACGGTCGGGGTTAAGAACCACACGGACGATCCCGGCAACATCTCGTACTCGGTTTATCAAAAAGCGTTGGCCACTGGTACAGGATATAATTATATTAATAAATCCCTACGCTCAATTTTTTCTTTATTTTATCGAAATAGTTGTATTAAATCTTTTTATTTACCAATTTTGTATCACTTGCTGCTCAGGCAGCGTCCAAAATTGCTTTTTTTCAATTCAGGTTGTATTCAAACAGGAAAGGCTGGTCGCACTACGACCAGCCTTTTTTTATGAGTGCCTAAATTTATCGTCCGCAAATACCCTTATAATCGCAGAATTGGCAGATTTCGATTTGATCCGTTTTTTTGAATGGCAGAGCCGGATCAAGCAATTGGCGAATGAGCTGGCGCAATAATTCTTCCGAATCTTCGATGTATTGCGCTGGGCTATCGTCGTCGCCAAACCGAACCGGATTTGTTTTGAACCCTCCATTTACGTCCCGAAATGAATAAAAACCCGCTTCAACGGGCATGCCTTCTGCCTGAAAAATATCCCGTTTAGCCTTGTCGCGCGGTAAACCGCCGTGTTCACTTATATTTTTAAGGGCGAGGTATCTATAGAGCCACAACTGCCGCATTTTATCCTCTTTGCCATCGTTCAACAGCTTTTCGCTCAGGTCTTTGGGCGTCTTATCCGACAAATCAACTTTACCGGTTTTATAATCGACAATGCGAATCTGGTCGCCAAACCGTTCAATACGATCCACTTTACCAGCAATACGTACCCGAATCGGAGCTTGCCCGTCGAGAGGGACAGTTAAGTACGTTTCGAGGGTTTGCTCTGTACCAATCACCGTCAGTCCAGGCAGGGCATTCTGTTGCCGTTGGAAATCGAGCATCAGTTTCTGCGCTAATTCATACAACAGCAGATTCATACCCGACTCAATAACACGGCCTTTCATGGACTGGGCAAACTCTTCTTCCAGAAGGTTTTTGATAATAGTTTCATCAATCGGCAATCCTTTCAATCGGTAGTCAAGATCCAACCGCTCCATTACTTTGTGCAGCCAACTACCGAACTCGGCCGCCCCCATTTTTTCCTCAATATCTTCTTCTTCGCTAATGTTCACAATCCGGCTAAAATAGAACCGCATGGAACAGCTCACAAACTGATTTAAGTACGACGGATACAGGCCCCGCGTTTCGAGCATCTTAATCAGATCGGCCCGGATAGCCTCCGTTTTGGGAACGCGCAGGCTGGTCAGATCGGCCACCGTGTTGGCCCCTGCCCGACCGAAACGAACAGTCGGGTGGCTAATTCGAATAAGCCCATTTGAACGAGGTACCAGCTCATGCTCCAGTTGCCGAATAAAGCGACTCGGTTCGCCTTTGCTATTGCCGTACGCATCGGTCGAGGTGGTATGCAACAGCACGATTTCGCTGGCTCGCTGCAAGAGTCGATAAAAGTGGTAAGCCATCACAGCCTCCTGCTCTTTGTAGGTAGGCAGGTGTAATTCTGATGCTATATCAAACGGAATCAGTGAGTTAAGCTTCCTGGATTGCGGCAAAATTCCTTCATTGACGGAAATAACAATGACCCGTTCAAAATCTAAAGCCCGCGTTTCGAGCATACCCATAATCTGCAACTGACTTTTCCCTTCGCTGGTGAATGGAATACTCGTTTGCCGAATCAGTTCGTAAAGAAACTGCCGGAAGCTTCGCACCGTAACCGCAGCTCCACCCTCCGCCTGCCGATCCAACGTTGCCTCCAGTTGTTTGAGCAGCGTAAAAAACAGGTATAGATATTCAATTTCAATCGCGTCCTGACTGACTTTGTACACATCGCGCAGAAGTTCAATCAGCTCGTAGAACGTATGGATGGCTTTCATGGGCTCGTCATTAGGCCAGCGCGAAAACAACACATGCATGAGTGGGTCATCCTGCCCCAATTCGCTGACAATTTCCCTTTCGGTCAGGTAAACCCGCTGGTTTTTGACAATTTCTTTCGCTATCCACTGAAAAAGCGGTTCGGGCGGCAGCACTTCACCCGACTCCTGCATGGTGCCCGGCCATAGTAGTCCCCGAATGCGCTCGTACTGTTTTACAAACGGGTGGTTGAGCACCTTCACCACATGCCGGTGGTGAAATTTGGGAATTTTCAGATCGCGGCCATCCTTCGTTCGAAATTCATGCACTGTTCGCTGCATTTCGAACAGTGTATCGACCAGTGTAAACATCAGCGACGAACGCAACGACAACCCCATTGTCACGTTCAGATCGGTCACGTTTTCGTCGAGCGCGTAGAGTACCGGCACCAGCAACGTTTCATCTGCCAGAACGATGGCCGTTTTTCCGCGTGACGCAGGCGGCACAGGACCAGCGTGCGCGTCGGCGGCTTGTTCCCGTCCTTCGGTTCGTTGCCATTCGCTATAAATCTTTCCGGCTACTTTCGTCTGCATGCTGGCGTTTGGCACACCGACAATGCGAATATTTTTCTCGGAGCCAAGCAGATTATTAGACAGTTGCGCGAGATCTTCGTGGTTTTGTTTTGAGAAAAACCAGCCATTGTCCCGATACTTGCGCAGAAATTCACCCGCTTCCTGCCGCTTGTCATTCATGTAATATTGGTCGGCATCCCAAATAAGTTCGGCTTTTTGCGCATCGACCAGCACACGAATAATGTGCTCTTCGGCCCGACTGAGGGCGTTAAATCCGACAAAATAAACCCGTTCGTAGGCCAGATTATCCCGAATCAGCGACTCGACGTTTTGGGCCAACAACCGATAGGCCATACCCCGATAGGCCAGTCGTTGCTCGTTTAAACGTTGGTGAAGGGCGTGATAAGCCGTCTGGAGATTCTCAAAAAGTTTGAAGTAACGGGTGGTGCCAGGCGTTTCGACAATGGGTTTCGCCGACGACGGCATGTCTACCTGCCAGCGTTCGAGAGCCTGGGCAGCCGTGAGGTAGCTGAACAGTTCGTGGGGATTAACGAGGTATTGATCGACCCGGTCGAAATCGGCTAGCAGCACCGACGCCCAACCGATAAACTGTTCGAACTCGACCAGCGGATCAATCTCCTTGAAAACGTCGTACAGTTCAAACAGCAAGCTAACTGAATCAATCAACTGAACACCAGCCGCCTGGGTAATAAAATCGTCAACGGCCAGCGTGTGGGGAGCGAGAAACGGCCGGTCAGAAAGGGCGGCTAATTCATCCAGAAACACCGATACAGCCCGGCGGGTGGGCAAAATCACCCAAACATCGCTCAAGCTGGGACCATGAGTATCAAAAACGCGTTTAGCCGTTTGGCGAAGAAAAGTCATTCGTTGTTAGTGTGTCGGGCCATGCGTCCCGAACAGTAAAGATACAACTTGTCATTCACTGGCTAACTCTTTAACTAACCAACTATTCTTAGTGGATTCGATCTCCGCGCACGGCCAGAGCAGCCATGATATCGGCTTCGACGGCCAGAAATTCCTTCCACCGTTGCCGAACGCGCTCGACGGGCAAATACGTTTCAGTCAGTTCGATGAACGTACGGTAATGACCGGCTTCCGAAATCATCAGTTCATGGTAGAACTTCCGTAACCCTTCGTCGGCAATCTGTTCAGACAGGAGTTTAAATCGTTCGCAGCTCCGGGCTTCAATCAGGGCGTTTACGAGCAGATTGTCCATCATCTGCTCGTTCTGGTCGCTGATGGACCGGCGCAGGCGGCTCCGAAGCTGATTAACATAGTCGTCTTTCCGTTGCCGTCCGAGCGGGACATTTCGTTTGCCGAGCTCTTTGAGCACCCGCTGAAAATGGCCCCACTCTTCGGCCACGATGGGCGACAGGACCTCGACCACTTTTGCTTTGTGCGTGTACATGACAATGAGCGAGATGCACGACGAAGCTGCTTTTTGCTCGCACCAGGCATGATCGATCAAAATCTCATTGATGTTCATTTCGGCAATGTTGGCCCAGCGTGGATCGGTGGGCAGTTCAAGACCTAAAGTCGTAAGCGACATAGTAAACGGTATAATAAAGAACAAAGTTAACGACTTAGTAGTGTCATGTACTAGCGAATTGGGCAACCTCTCACCCTGGTTTTTTGTTAATTGAGTATACTCATGTTATTATGAATCGGTTTAGTCACGTTGTCCTTTTAGTCCTGTTTTTTGTCAGTAGCTGCAACCGACATCCAGCCGAGAAAACGTCGACCATTATCGACATAAATCCGGCGAAGCTCCCCGCGGTGAAGCCGGGCGAAGCGGTGGCTACTGTTGCGGGCGGCTGTTTTTGGGCCGTTCAGGAAGAAATGAAGTTGTTAAAGGGCGTTCGGGCAGCGGTATCGGGATACGCTGGCGGTAATGTGGCTTACCCAACGTATGAACAAGTCGGTACGGATCAAACGGGGCATGCCGAAGCAGTGCAGATTTATTATGACCCAAGAGCGATTTCCTACGATGCGCTGTTGGACGCTTTTTTTGCCGGTCACGATGCTACCCAGCTTAACCGGCAAGGTCCCGATATTGGTAAACATTACCGATCAGCCGTTTTCTATCGAACACCCGACGAGAAAGCCCGTCTGGATGCAGCAATCCGGCGCGAAAACGCATCCGGGCATCATCAGGGGCGAGTTGTCACGCAGGCAGTACCGTTTACCGAATTTTATCCCGCCGAAGTTTATCATCAGGATTATTACCGCCATAACCCCTATAACTTGTACATTCATCTCGTTTCGGAACCAAAAGTGGAAACGTTTAAGGAGCGGATGGCCGGAAAGTTGACCGAGTAACAGACGTTGTAAACCATAAACCGTCATTCCCTATGGCAATTTGTCAAGCCCCGCAACCGTTCGGCCAAAACTCATATTGCGGGAATGGATGGAACCTCGTAACATTGTTCAGTCTTTAACCAGACGGGCGTCCTCACAACGACAACCAATTATGCCAGAACCTGACAAATCACTTGGTCGTAAAATCATGAGTTTCTTCGTCAAAGAGGAAGACGCAGGAACCGCCACCGGTACACCACCGGCTGCATCATCGGCTCCGGCCACACCCCGCCCTTCGGCTGCAACACCCGTCGCCAGTTCACCTAATCCCAGTCCGGCTTCGGCACCCGGCGGCTCGGGTGCGAACTCGACAGGAACGGTAGACCCGAAGTTTGCCGAGCATTTTGCCAACGTGCTGGCGCAGAATAATCCGCCCGGACCCGACTACTTCGAGTTTCGCGAAACGCTGCGAAGCCTGAGTAATCTTGGTCTGTCCGAAGACAAGCAGTTTCAGGCCGCCTGGGCAAGCTTTAAGGCATTGGCCGGGCCAACGTTTGCCGGGGCTAGTGACGCAACACTACTGACCAACACGGCAAACGGCTATATTGCAGCCCTGAATAAAGATCGTGATGGATTTGGCAAGAGCGTTGATACAGCCCTGGCCGAACGTGTTGGCGGTTTGCAAAACGAGCAAAAACGATTACAGACCGAAAACGATTCGTTGGCAAAGCAGTTAGTTGAGATCCAGAAACAGATTGATGCCAACACGAACCGACTAACGGCTATTACGGGCGAGATCACGGATCAAAGCGCGAAAATCACGCAGAATCGACAGAATTACGAATCAACGTTCGCGCACTTTACGGATCAGATTAAAGACGATATTAGCAAAATGGCCCAGTACTTGAAATAATATAGTTTGTGGATTATGGCTGGCTGATATGCCTGGCAACTATACACGACAAACGTTAAACCTCAAACCAAAAAAATGGCAACTCCTGATTTTTCTCAACTTGGTGGCAGTGCGGACGGGGAGAAACGTTCGTTCTGGAGCCGTCCCGAAGGTATTTTAGGCATGATTGCCCTGGCCGGTGTGGCGGGTCTGGGCTTAGTTTACTTCAACCGAATCATCGAATTTCTGATTCGGGCAACGTCCAACATTCTCGAACTGGCGCTATTATTGGGCGCGCTGGGCGTCCTGATTTTTCTGTTCACAAGCAAAGACGTTCGGACAGCGGTGTTCTTCCTATTCAAAACATTGATGCGAAGTATTACCGGTACAGTCATCCAATTGAATCCGATCGCTATCATGAAAATCTACATTCAGGATTTGAAAGAAAAGCGGGAGAAAATGAATGGGCAAATCAATATCCTGGCCGGGCAATTGGTTAAACTGAACAAAAAAATCAGTGAGAACAACGACTCGATCAAGCAGAAATTCGCCGAAGCCAACAAAGCTAATTCGTTGAGCGACAAGCCCGGCATGCGCGAAACGGCTCAATTGGCAACGATCGAGGGCGCGGGCTTACAGGAAATGAATGAGAAGCTACTGCCACTCCAGCGGAACATGAAAAATGTGCTGGCGTTCATGGAAAAAGTGAACCAGAGTGCTGACTATATCATCAAAGAAACCGAAATTAAAGTCCGGCTAAAGGAGACTGAGTATCAAATTGTTAAAGATAGTTCTAACGCCCTGAAAACGGCAGTTAGCATCTTCAAAGGTGATCCAGACAAGAAGTTTTACTTCGACCAGTCGATGGAATATATTCAGGACGACATGAGCATGAAACTCGGCGAAATGAAACGGGCAATGGACCTTTCGATGGACTTTATCAACGGTGTTGACATCCAGAACGGTATCCTGTCCGACAAAGGCGAGGCACTACTCGAAGCTTACAACAAAGGCGAGTTTAAGATGGTCCAGTTAGATGCGCCTGCCCAACCAGTCATCCTCGGCCCCAACCCACAGAAGGACGCGGGATATAAGAATTTGCTTGATTAGTTTTGAATGATAGAGTGATTGAATGATAGAATAGCTGACGCAAATTTTATTCAATCACTCTACCATTCAGCGA
>CAXVWN010000281.1:0-4509 GCA_964263725.1 Spirosoma sp. | reverse complement strand
TGGAATACGTCGCTTATGAACGCAGCGTCAATGGGTTTCACAAAAACCTGCCAACGCTCTACCGGGTATTGACCCAAACCCGCGAGGGCGACATTTGGACCGATATGGCTCCGGCCGTAGCGCCACTGGCCAAACAGGAATTTCCGGAAGTACGGGATTTTTGTCGTGTAGATGAGCATTCGGCTAGCGGTATCGTGAGCATTACGAACGATAAAGCTAACCAGCCGACACAGTCGTTTCGGGAAGGAAAAGTAGCCTATGCCGATGCCAGTTTCTTTACACTCTTCACGTTTCCGCTCGTGCAGGGAACGGCAAATACGGCGCTCATCCAACCGAATACCGTAGCGCTCTCACAGGCGCAGGCGCAGAAATATTTTGGGGATAACAAACCACTGGGCAAAACGCTAACGCTCAATAACCAGTTTGGCAAAACCCTGTTCACGGTTACGGCGGTATATGCCGACATGCCCAAAAACTCCGATCTGTCTTTTGATGCGGTGTTTTCGTTGGAAACGCTGGCAAATCCGGCGAACCTCAACGGCAATGATTGGGCGCGGTTAGATAGTTTCGACGGTTCGTATCTGACTACGTTCCTGCAACTTCCTAACGAACAATCTGGCGAACCAGCCAACTATAAAGCTCTGGCGGATAAATTCAATGCGCTCAAAAAGAAAAGAACACCCAAAGACGAGAGCCTGTTTTTGGTACAACCCGCCACAAATATGCATCTGGCGGCATCATTAAGCGATACGTATCCCACCAGTGGCAGTTTAGGATTTGTGTATTTGCTAAGTGGCATTGCGGGCCTGATTCTGTTGATTGCCTGGTTTAATTACGTGAATCTGTCAACGGCGGGTGCCCTGAAACGAGCCAAAGAAGTGGGCGTTCGCAAAGTAATCGGTGCCGGACCGGGACAACTCATTGGGCAGTTTCTAGGCGAATCGTTACTGCTGAATCTTGTTGGCTTTGGGTCGGCACTCATACTGGTGGCCGCATTGCAAGGCGCTTTCAACAAATTTGTACAGAAAGAATTGTCAATAAGCGTGCTCAATACCGATGGTTTCTGGCTGGCCGGGTTGGGGTTATTGATTGTCGGTGCACTAGCCTCCGGCGGCTATGTAGCGTTCGCGTTGGCTTCGTTTCAGCCAATAAAAACCCTCAAGGGTAACGGTCCGTCGTCACGGTATCAGGCTGGCAAAGGTGGCTGGCTGCGTAAAACGCTGGTCGTAGCGCAGTTTAGTGCGTCGGTAGCCTTAGTGATTGTGACAATGGTGCTTTATCGGCAGTTGCAATACATGCAGGACAAAGATCTGGGCGTTCGGCTGGCGCAACGCGTGGTAATTAAGGGACCGGAAATTGGCGATGGTCCCTTTGCACCACATACATCGATGCTGGAAAATCAACTGGCGCAACTGCCTTACGTAAAGAGCTTTTGCCAAACGACCATTGTACCGGGCAATTTCTACAACTTCACGGCGGGCGGTATTACCAAACAAAATCCGCGTCCCGGTGATGAAAAAAAAAGCTATTCGATGGGTATCATCGACGACCGTTTTCTAAAAACGTACGAAATTGGAATGATAGCCGGTCGGAATTTTACGGTTCGTGAAGCCGAACTGGGCTGGGAGAAAAGTGGCAAACTGATGATCAACGAAACCGCTGCGCGGCAATTGGGATTTGCACCGGCCGGCAAAGCGGCTGGCCAGATTATCAACTGGGGTCAACCTTACGAAATTGTTGGTGTCGTAAAAGATTACCATCATCAGGGCCTACAGCGGGCCATTGATCCGGTTATTTTCATGCCTCGTCGCTCCGTTAGCGACCTGACCGTGCAACTCACCCCAGATCATATGCAGGCTAAACTAGCCGAGTTGGAAAGACTCTACAAAGCTAGTTATCCCGGTAATCCATTCGAATTTTTCTTCGCCGATGAGAATTACAACAAGCAGTATCAGAGCGAACAGCAATACGGCCAGGTGTTTACGATAGCATCGGGCCTTGCTATTTTCATTGCCTGTCTGGGTTTGTTCGGACTGGCGGCTTTCACAACCGAGCAGCGTACAAAAGAAATCGGCGTTCGGAAAGTACTGGGCGCATCCGTCGCCAGCATTGTGACCTTGCTCTCTAAAGATTTCCTAAAACTGGTCCTCATTTCCATCGTCATTGCGTCGCCCATTGCCTGGTTTGCCATGAACCGCTGGTTGCAGAATTTTGAATATAAAGTTACCATTTCGTGGTGGGTATTTGCCTTGGCGGGATTGCTGGCGATTGGCATTGCGGTACTAACAGTCAGCTTCCAGAGTATAAAAGCTGCCCTGATGAATCCGGTGAAATCGTTACGATCCGATTGATTTAGAACCGACCGGGCCAGTCAGCTCTAAATTGTCCGCTGCCGTACGAAATTTGTCCGATACTGGACAAATGAGCAATATGCCATATCACAATAAACTGATAAACACATATATACACAGTTGGCACGATGATGGATAGAGTAATTATACCTATCTAATTTACTCCCATTTTCTGCCGGTATTATGAAAACGCTATTTACTCTGTTACTGCTCACAGTTGGTTTCAGCGCGTTAGCACAACGGTCGTCCAGCAAACACGTCACGACCGATGGTCGGCAGCTTCGTATTCGCATTGACATTGACCAACCCGGCCGCTCAGTTCATTACAACCGGTCGTTCAACATTGCAAATCTGGAATCAAGTGCCATAAAAGCGCTGGAAAACCAAATTGTTGACTCCTTGGAGCAAGTTTCTTCTGACCAGTCAATCGTCGTTTCTGAACGAAAACACGAAGTCAGGAACAGACGAAAACAGGTCGATGAGCGAATAACATCCATAGTAAGCGATGAGGATGAGGCCGATGAACAACTTGAAGCCAATTCTACCTCATCACTCACGCCGAGTAACGTAGCTCCATCATCGGTATTGGTTCGGGAAGACAAAGAAAATGGTCGGCTTTGGATGCAGTACACGTTTCAAAAAGATGGCGAAGAATTGATTATCGAACGGACTGCGAATGTCTCGGGTAAAACCGAGCGCGAAAAACAGGCCATCATCAAAGACACTGAACGTAGCTTTGGTATCAAAACTGGAAATCAGTAAGCCAAACACTCTTTTATATAAGCAAAACAGGTCGCCTAGTAGGCGACCTGTTTTGCTTATGGCGTAAGGCTGGAGCCTTGCGCCATAAAATGCCATCGTAAAAAAAATATTCTTCTTTTTCTGTAACCTTCCCCGACTGGCTCGGTTTCCAGTCCAAAATCCACCAAACCAGATTCTAACACGGTTGACCTCTCTGACGGATAACGCTATTATGCTGCAGGTAAAGGCAGGCAATATAGACGCGATGAGCTTGCTCTTCGAGCGGTACAATCGTCCTTTGTTCGGCTTCCTTTTCCACATGACCAGCCAGCATGAGGCCAGCGAAGATATGGTACAGAATGTGTTTTATCGGATGCTTAAATACCGGCATACGTTCACGGGTGATGGTGAGTTTAGGAGTTGGATGTACCATCTGGCCCGGAACGTACTGGTCGATCATAGTAAGCAAAATAAGCGTTCGGCGTATCAGTATGATCTGGCCGACGTAGCGGAGAAAATTGGTGGTGGAACAGCGGCCGATGAACGAATACTTAAGCAGCAGGAACTGGATATGCTTCACCGGTCGATGGCAAAGCTAAGTGTCGAAAACCGTGAAGTACTGGTACTGAGTCGCTTTCAGGAATTAAAATACGAGGAAATCGCCAGAGTGCTGAACACGACGGAGGGAGCGATTAAAGTGCGGGTTCACCGAGCGATGAACGAATTGAAGAAAATTTACTTGACATTTGACAATGGAAAAACTGCCTATAAACTGTGAACAGAAACAGGACCAGATAACCGATTGGCTCAGTAACCAATTGCCGGATGCTGAACGGGTTGCTCTGGAAACGCATCTGGCGCAGTGCCCCGCCTGTCAGGCAGAAGCCGATTCGGTTCGGCAACTTTGGCAACTTATGGGGAATGTGGCAACGCCCGAACCCAGTCCGATGGCGCGGGTACGGTTTCAAGCCATGCTCGATACGTATAAAGAGACCGTTACAACAGAGCAGGAAAGCATAGTTGACAATTTGTTAGCACAACTTCGGCAGCTTTGGACACCAAAATACGCGTATCGGTTGGGGTACAGTTTTGTGCTGCTGAGTATTGGCATTGCGGCTGGATATTGGTTCAATCGTCCCGGCACAACGACCGTAGCGGTTCAGCAGCAACAGATTGATACGTTGTCGACGCAGGTGCAGAAAATGCGTCAGATGATGTTGCTTTCGGGATTGGAAAATCCGTCGGCCTCTGAACGACTTCGGGCGGTGAGTTATACCGAAGAAATAAATCAGGTAGACGAAAAGGTGGTTGATGCGCTATTAACAACTCTCAATAATGACTCAAACGTAAATGTGCGCCTGGTTACGTTGGAAGCCCTGGCTAAACTGGCCGACAACCCAAGCGTACGGGAAGGTCT
>CAXVWN010000280.1:0-6265 GCA_964263725.1 Spirosoma sp. | reverse complement strand
TTCTAATCAACTTACCCTTACTCAGCCAGCGGGTTATCAATATAACTGGGATGCCGGCAGTACGGGTCAAAGCGTGACGGTTGGGGCCGGCACTTACGGTGCCCGATTGAAAGATGGCCAAAACCGGATATTCTTTCCGCCAGCAGTTGTTGTTCCATCAAATGTTCAGCCTGCACCACCAACTATAACGACCGACAACGGTACCTGGAACATCTGCCGCAGTACAGGGCTAAGGCTCACCTCATCGTATAATGGACTCAATAACTGGAGTACTGGAGTTACATCGTCGTCAATAAATGTCACGGCACCGGGTGTTTACAGTGTTCAGGGTAAGAATCCGGTATATGGCTGTTTATCGAGCGTTGTCACTCAATCCATCGGTTGGTCTCCCGTCGATTTAGGGTTACTGATTCAGGCCACCAGGCGAGTTGTGGCGGTCAACGATACGGTTAGTTTTCGGTTACTTGTGCAAAATAAAAGTGGATGTGATGCCGGAAGTATAACACTGCTAAGCCGCCTTCCGCCAAACATGAGTGTTATTTCGACCGGTAACACGATGACGGCAGCCAACAACATCGTTAGTAGCACGATACCAACTATAACGGCTGGCGCTACAATCAGTCAGCAATATACAGCCCGTCTGTTGGCTTCGGGTACCTACCACACCACGGCTGAATTGACGGCTAGCCTTAACCCTGATCTGAACGCAACGCCGAACAATGGCACGGCCAATGGGGAAGATGATGAAGCGCTTGCCGATTTAAGAACAACAGACTATTCGGCAACTGTATACGAGTCACCAAACCCGAATCAGGGTACTTTGCCATCCGTCCAGTTGAATCAGCCAGTGCCTAATCCTGCTAAATCTGATCTTAGCTTACAAATGCAGTTCAGCCATCAGGCCGTAATGGTGGATCAGCTTATTGATATTAAGTTAATCGTGAAGAATGAGGGCGGCTTGGCCGCTACAAATGTTGTCGTGAGCAATGTGCTATCAGTTGGTACACAATTTGTTAGCTCTGCTTCAGGGATGAGTGGCAATGGAGCGATTATTAGCGGCACTATCAGTCAAATACCAGTTGGCCAAACGGTTAGCCTCACCTTTACCATTAAAGTAACTGGCAATGGAGTTCTCACCAATCAGGCCCAGATTATGAGTGCCGACCAATCAGACCCTGACTCAGTGCCCGGTAATGGATATGTTAACGGCGAAGATGATCAAGCTAGTGTAACGTTGCGCACGAGTGGATAATCGTCTATACTTTATTATTTATTACCTTGGCTGACAAACGATTATCCAGTTATTATTAGCTAAAATGGCCCCATCCACTCAATTAAGAAACTCCTGAAAACATGATAAAGCCCCTGCTTAATTTCCTGATTGGCATACTGATCGTGTCGTGCAGTCCGGCACAACCCAGCGAAGTGCCCCAGCCCCAGGCAACCAGTGGTTATCTTTATAAAGTTGAGCCGGGTATTCCCGGTAAAAAAGTATATATATGTGGCCAGCGCCCGTTCAATTCAACGGGCGAAGTAGTTGGACCTGGTAATCTGGAAGTACAAACGCGGCAAGTGTTTGAAAACATAATAACATCGCTAAAAACAGTCGATTTGACATTACTTGATGTAACTCAAGTGACCTATTTGGTTAAAGGAGAAGCGACTAATGTTGACTCGAATATCGTGCAGTCACTCAATAATTTTGCCGCAACTTACTTTACCAAAGCGCCCGGTATTGTCGAAATGAAAGGCATTTCTTTAATTGCCCGAGATGATATATTAATCGAGGTAGAAGTAATTGCCATAAAATGAAATGCCATAGATCAGCTTACATATTGCGCCGATACTGCCCGCCCACCGCGTAGAGTGCGTTTGATAACTGCCCTAGGGAACACACTTTAGTGGCTTCCAGCAGACTCTCAAAAATGTTGCCATTGGCCAAGGCTGTGGCTTGTAAAGTAGCCAGTGCGGTTTCTGATTCGGTTCGATTTCTATCCTGAAAAGCTTGACACGACTCAACGGCATAACGCTTTTCGTCGTCGGTTGAGCGGATAACTTCCGACGGAACTACGGTGGGTGATCCGGCTGGGTCCAGAAATGTATTGACGCCGACAATAGGCAATTGACCGTTGTGTTTCAGCGTTTCGTAATACATCGACTCTTCCTGAATCTTGCTGCGCTGGTACATTCGCTCCATCGCGCCCAACACGCCACCGCGCTCGTTTATGGCGAGAAATTCCTGATAAACAGCTTCTTCCACCAATTCCGTCAACTCCTCAACAACGAATGAACCCTGCAATGAATTTTCGCTTTTAGTCAAACCAAACTCCCGATTGATAATTAACTGAATGGCCATTGCCCGACGGACCGATTCTTCGGTTGGGGTTGTAATCGCTTCGTCATACGCATTGGTATGCAGGGAGTTACAGTTATCGTAAATCGCTAGCAATGCCTGTAGTGTCGTGCGAATGTCATTAAATGCAATTTCCTGTGCGTGTAAACTCCGGCCGGAGGTTTGAATGTGGTATTTAAGTTTTTGCGATCGGTCGTTGGCATTGTACTTATTGCGCATCGCCTTTGCCCAAATCCGACGCGCCACCCGACCCAGTACGGTATATTCGGGGTCCATGCCGTTCGAGAAAAAGAATGATAGATTTGGTGAAAAATCATTCACATCCATACCCCGGCTAAGGTAGTATTCCACAAACGTAAAACCGTTGGAAAGCGTAAACGCCAGTTGCGAAATTGGGTTGGCTCCGGCTTCGGCAATGTGATACCCTGAAATCGAGACGGAATAAAAATTCTGTACCCGATTGTCAATGAAAAACTGCTGAATATCGCCCATCATCCTGAGCGCAAACTCTGTGGAGAAAATACACGTGTTTTGCGCCTGATCTTCTTTCAGAATGTCGGCCTGTACCGTTCCGCGCACTTTACGAAGTGTATCCACCTTTATTTTTTCATACACCTCAAGCGGCAGCACTTTATCGCCCGTTGTACCGAGCAACATCAAGCCTAATCCATCATTACCGTCGGGGAGTGGTCCATTGTAGTTTACTGTTAGATCAATCGGCTGTTTTTTGCCTTCTGCCTTCAACCACTTTTCGCACTGTTGATCAATGGCCGCATTAAGAAAGAAGCCCAGTAACATGGGTGCTGGACCATTGATGGTCATGGAAACCGATGTAGCCGGGTCGCATAGATCAAAGCCTGAGTACAGTTTCTTGGCATCATCGAGGGTACAGACACTCACCCCCGAATTGCCAACTTTGCCAAAAATATCGGGGCGCAGGGCCGGGTCTTCGCCATAAAGCGTGACCGAATCGAACGCCGTTGAGAGTCGTTTTGCCGGTAGGCCATTTGAAACGTAGTGAAACCGGCGATTGGTGCGCTCGGGACCACCTTCGCCCGCAAACATACGCGCGGGGTCTTCGCCGTCGCGTTTGAGCGGAAACACGCCAGCCGCATAAGGAAATTCTCCCGGCACATTCTCTGTCAACAACCAGCGCAAAATATCACCCCAATCGTGGTATTTTGGCAGGCTGACCTTCGGAATTTTTAAATGAGAAAGCGTTTCAGAATACAGGGGTTGGCGAATGACTTTATCACGCACGGTAAACTCGTAAAACTCTGCCGTATACCGTTGCTGCATCGTGGGCCACTGTTGTAGGAGAGTACGGCATTCGGGGTGAAGTCGAGTGTCAAATTCGCTATAAAGTAGTTGTAACTCGTGCGTAAACGGCTTATTACCAATGATCTTGAGCGTTCCATCAAGCTGGTATAATTTTCGCGCCAGCGTTGTCTGCTCGTTGACGAAGATATCATACCGGCGACTTTCCTCAACGATCTCCGCTAAATAACGCACCCGATCGGCAGGGATAATGGCCGATTTATTCGCGTTGACGGCTTCCTGATTAGTTGATAAGGAGGTGATCGTTTCGCTGTTGTCAATGCTGAGAACTGCTATCAGCCGATTGAACAAACTATTCATTCCATCGTCGTTGAACTGTGAGGCAATGGTGCCCAAAATGGGCAGATCATCATCCGGAACGTCCCACAAATTATGGTTGCGCCGATATTGTTTTCGCACGTCACGCAGGGCATCCAGCGAACCGCGTTTGTCAAACTTATTAATGGCTATCACATCGGCAAAATCAAGCATGTCGATTTTCTCCAACTGCGTGGCCGCCCCATATTCGGCGGTCATCACATAAAGCGTTTTATCGGCATGTTCGGTAATTTCCGTATCTGACTGGCCAATGCCCGACGTTTCAACAATAATCAGGTCGAATTGAGCTGCCTTGCACACATCAATCGCATCCTGCACATGGCGACTCAGCGCCAGATTCGATTGCCGGGTTGCCAGCGAACGCATATAAACCCGTGGCGAATTGATGGCGTTCATTCGGATTCGGTCGCCGAGGAGCGCACCGCCTGTTTTACGCTTCGATGGGTCAACGGAAATGATCGCGAGTGTTTTGTCGGGAAACGTCCGTAAAAATCGGAGTACTACTTCATCGACCAACGATGATTTTCCTGCGCCCCCCGTTCCCGTAATGCCAAGAACTTTTGGTGAACGGTTGGGTTGCGGGAGCGGAATAAATTGATCGGGATGGTTTTCTGCGGTGGTGATAAATCGGGCAATTTGGAATGGATTTTCTCGTAATTGCTGGTCTGTCGGGATGATTTTTACAGGCGACAAGTCAAAATCGCATTGCTGTAATAAATTGTCGATCATGCCTTGCAAACCCATCGCTCGGCCATCATCGGGAGAGTAGATGCGGGTGATGCCATACGCGTGTAATTCCTCGATTTCTGATGGTAGAATGGTGCCGCCACCTCCGCCGAAAATTTTGATGTGACTGCCCCCGCGCTCGTTCAGCAGATCGAACATGTACTTGAAAAACTCAAGATGGCCACCCTGATAACTCGTTACGGCAATTCCCTGAACATCTTCCTGAAGGGCACAATCAACAATTTCGGCAACGGAGCGGTTATGGCCAAGGTGAATTACTTCGGCCCCCGACGATTGCATGAGCCGACGCATCAGATTGATAGCCGCATCATGACCATCAAACAACGACGCAGCGGTTACAAGGCGAATTTTATGTTGAAAAGCCGAGGCTTTTGGCCGTTCAGTTTTAGGTTGTTGAGCAGTCATGGGTGACGGTAATTTTATTTGTTTGGTACTGTTGTATCCTCTAATCGTACAAAATTTGCGACCAAAGCTACAACCATTTGGCACACTAAGCCGTTTGTTGATCTCATTTTTTGTCGCTGAGAAAACCTATCTTGTAGCTTTGTGTCCGTACTTTATCAAACGACGTTTACATGAAAAATAAATTCACGGTCCGCTTACTTTCCGCCGGATTATTATTCGCTGGACTGTTGACGAATATGGCACAGGCGCAGGATAATGCATTGCTTTATGAAGTGACCGGCCCAGGATTGGCAAAACCTTCGTACCTGTATGGCACATTTCACCTGATTTGCCCTGCTGATCTGCAAATTACAGATGCTATGAAAAAGGCCATTAGCGATGCCCAGCAGGTATATCTGGAACTCGATATGGACGACCCCGCCATGATGGGAAGTATGCAAAAGGCCATGCTTATGACGGGTGGCAAAACGGTGAAAGACTTACTCTCGCCCGAAGATTACACGGTATTGGATAACTATCTAAAGCAGAAAATGAGTATGGGGCTGGCACAACTTGGGATGCTGAAACCCATTGGCCTTATGTCGATGATGTACATGACGATGCTGCCTTGCCAGCCCGCTTCTTACGATCTTACGTTTGCCCAGATGGCCGCGACCGATAAAAAAGAAGTATTTGGACTTGAAACGCTCGATGCCGAATTGGCTGCCCTGGACAAAATTCCGCTGGCTGAACAACTAAAAGGACTGGTCGATATGGCCAAAAATCCCGACGAAGCAAAGAAAGAATTTGCCGATTTAATTGCCATCTACAAAAGCCACGATCTGGCAAAGTTGATGGGCACCATGCAAAACAGCAAGTTCAGCGGGGGCGACTTTACGCAGTATGAAGAAAGCTTACTTGGCGAGCGTAATGCCAACTGGATTCCGGTGATCGAAAAAGCTGCCAAGGAGAAACCAACGTTTTTTGCTTTCGGTGCCGGGCATTTAGGCAACGAAAAAGGCGTCGTGAACCTATTACGGAAGAAGGGATATACGGTAAAGTCGGTGCAGTGAGCATCCCAGAATAGGGTCGTGTTTGTGATGGTGAGGGCCGAAGCAAGGTCGC
>CAXVWN010000279.1:0-9490 GCA_964263725.1 Spirosoma sp. | reverse complement strand
AGGAATACTCACCATTTCCAACACCGCCATTCGCTGTGTTAGGTGAATAGTAATACGCCAATTGATTCTGTGTGCCAGGAAAATCCCCCGTGGTTGAGGTCATTGGCATAGAGAATATTGACTCCGTAGTTGTATAGTTTGTGAACACCGTTGCTATATCAGCCTGTAACTGATGAGCCACGCCAGTAGGCGCTTTGAATGGAGCCGTGGCACTGACAATCTTATTTGCTTCTGTAATAACGCTCGCATAATTCTGCATAGTCAGATATACCCTTGTTTTCAGGGCAATAGCTGTGTTTTTATGCGCTCGTGTGGTGTTGTCAGACGCTGCGGTATACGTAGATGGCAGACCTGTTTCAGCCTCATTCAAATCTTTCAGGATTTGCGTGTACACTTCGGCAACGGTACTTCTTGCCAAATTTGACTGACCAACTCCTTTGATCCCGTTCAAGCGGAGTGGAACACCAGGTTTACTGCCGCTACCGTCGGCATAGGGACGGGCGTAATACTGAAGCAAACTGTAGTAGGTTAAACCTCTAATCAATTTAGCTTCGGCAATGTATTTAGCGGCAGCCTCGGCACCAACAACCGTTGACCCACCGGCGGCCATACCGTCAATGAATATGTTACACTTATTGATAGTCAGGTAAGCAAAATACCACAGGTTTACGACAGCCGTAGCACTGTTGGTTGCGTTTAAGCCCCAAACATCTGAACCAGTAACCAGGTTAGAGGTCTCGTTAATAAACTCCTCACCCCGGATATCGCCGTAAATTACATAGCGCCCGCCATAGAAGTTACCATCTTTCAGGGCTCCGTACAGCGATAGAAGTTGAGTTTGAACACGGTTTACAGAACTGAAAGCCGATGCATCCGACACGGATGTTTGTGGAATCGGGCTCAGCAGGTCTCTGTTGCATGAACTCACTCCCAGGAGGAACAGGCAAAAAAGTACTGAATAATTTATTTTCTTTTTCATGATGTATCTTCTTATCAAAATTAGAAGCCAGCTTTTAGGCCAACTGTAATGGTACGGGCATTGCCGATCGTATTTCTATCAACACCCTGGCCACTGGCACTGGTCGAGCCATTGGACGATACTTCTGGATCTGGACCAGGGTATTTCGTGATTACGGCTAAATTCTGACCGCTCACATACACCCGGAGGTTACTCATGCCAATTTTTGATACCAGCGTAGTAGGCAGATTATAGCCCAGCATAACACTCCGCACTTTCAGGAAATCACCTCTGAACACGTTCATATCCAGTGGGATAGACGAGCCGTTCGAGACGTTATCATTGAATACTGGCTTAGCATATTTTTTGCCCGTGTCCCCTTCTTTTTGCCAGGCATCGGTTAAAACATCACGAGCATTGTTCCAGAAACGTTGGTCATGTAAACCTGAGTTGGTGCCGTAGTAGACATTGAAACCTAATTGATAGGTAAGCAGGACACTTAAATCAAAGTTCTTATATCTGAAATTGTTGTCCCAGCCACCGTATTGTTTTGGGTTTACATTCCCGTACATAACCGCATCGGCCGCTTGGGTGATCGATGTGCCACCCGCAGCATTTACGTATCTCGTTTTCCCGTCGGCCGTAGTTGAATAGTTATATTGTCCGCTGGGGGCGTAGTACTGATAATACACATTCTGCCCTGCCGAATTGATGAAAATTCGTTTGCCCGTTGCGGGATCAACACCACCTGTCCGAACAACCCATAACTGGCCTAGCGGAAATCCAGGAGCTGTCTGGTTTACCGTTTCCAGTGACGATGTAGATGTTTGGAGTACATTTAGACCAGGAGCTAATGCAGTTACTTCGTTTTTGTTGAAGGTAATGTTGAAATTCGAACTCCATTGGAAATTTTTAGTATTAACTACCCGGGCATTCAACGATAACTCAAGCCCCTGGTTATACATTTTTCCAACGTTTTGTGGAGGAAATGAAACGCCGGAGAGCGTTCCTGGTATTCCCGTCGAAGGCGATTGGGCTACGTTAAGAATTAAGTTGTCAATATCATTTTTGTAATAAGCAACTTCGCCCGTAACCCGATTATTGAATAATCCGAAGTTAAAGCCAACGTCGGTTTTTGTGCTGGTTTCCCATTTAAGACTCGGATTTCCTACGCTCTGGAAAGACAGCGTGGCCGCTCCACCATACAAACCGGAGTTGTATAGCGAGTAAGGCGTGTAATCGTTAATGCCACCAATGTTTCCGACTTTACCGTAGCTACCCCGGATTTTGAAACTGCTGAACAGGTTATCAAGATGGGCAGACTTCCAGAAGTTTTCCTGCGTTATTTCCCAACCGGCAGATGCTCCATAAAACACACCCTTTTTCTCACCCAGAGCCGAGAATTCATCCTGACGTAAATTACCACTCAGGAAATACTTCTCTTTGTAATTATAGTTTAGACGTCCGAAACCTGATAACAAATAGTTTTCTGTATAAAGTAAACTCGACGGGTTGTTGATTGTAAAACCTGCCTGAATAACAGTGTAGTCAGGATCTGATAAGGTCTGACGGTTTAAGCCATATCCAGTTTGTGTCGTCCGTTGTTGTTCCTGACCAAGCAACAAACTTACATTATGAGCACCCCCAAATGAGTGATCAAATTGAGCTGTGTTGGTCCATAACCAGGTTTTTAAGTTACGAAAATTGCTCGTGGCATTACCAGACGAAGCATATCCGTCACTGGTGATAGGCGCTTGGAACAGATTATTGTCAACCAATAAGTAATCAATTCCGTAGGTGCTCTTTAATGTCATCCAATTCGTTGGCTTAATTTGGATGTAGGCGTTCGATTGAATGTGGTTGTTTTCTGTGTTAGACCGGTTCAGATCTAACATAGGAAGCGGGTTTGGATACGAAATAGACGTTCCTACAATGTTATTGGCGTATCCAATGGCTGAACCATTAAGATTATAGGTGCCATCATTGTTGTAAGGCGAAAGAATTGGAGGAAGTACAAGCCCAACCCGACCTAAGCCACTCGTATTGTAGGCTTCACCATTCAGCGAACCTGACGTTCCGGCCGAAAGGTTTTTCTCGTTAGAGAACGCTATTTTGCCGCCAATAGTAACTATTTTATTAAGCTTGCTATCGACATTAAACAAGACGTTCATCCGGTTAAAATCATTTCGGCGGAGAATACCTTGCTGCGCTGTGTAGCCAACGGCAAAGTAATAATTCGTGTTGTCGCTACCGCCCGAAACGTTCAGGTTATGGCTCTGTGAAACACCTTGACGGTAGATGTAATCATACCATTTAGTGTCAATAGGGTTACCATTGGCATCATTGGTTTGCGTAAACTTCACCGCCGAAGCGGTTGGGTTATTGGCAACAGCCGACGATTTGAAATTAATGTATTCGCTGGCATTCAACATCTCAGGCAAGCGGTAGGTGTTTGAAAAACCTAACCAACCATCATAATTGACTTTCACTTTACCCGATTTACCTCGTTTGGTGGTGATAAACACGACACCATTGGCAGCACGACTACCGTAGATGGCTGTTGCCGCAGCATCTTTGGCAATATCCATACTCTCAATATCATTGGGGTTGATACTAGCCAATGGATTACTAGGTGCGTTTGTTGAACCCTGATCACCTGTGAATGTGGGTACACCATCGACAACGATCAGTGGGTAGGAGCTAAGCGAAATGGAGTTTGTACCCCGAATTCGGAAAACCGGTGGGTTATTAAGTACGCCATTCGGAACTGTGATCTGAACACCCGCCGTACGACCGGCTAAACCAGACTCAAAACTTTGAATGGGCATTTGAGCAATGGCCGAACCCTTAACAGAGCCAATACTACCTGTAGCATCCTGACGGGTTTGTGTACCATAACCAATAACAACGACCTCACTTAGTTGCTGGGAATCGCCAATAAGCGAAACATTGATTGTTGACTGATTGCCTACGGCAACTTCCTGATTTGTGTAGCCAATGAAGCTAAATACTAAGCGGCCATTAGCCGGTGCAGTTAATTTGTAATTTCCCTGTGCATCCGTGTTTGTACCACGATTAGCACCTTTTACCTGTACGGTCACGCCTGGTAATGGAGACCCGTCGTCTGATGAAGTAACACGACCACTAACGGCCACATCCTGCGCCAAAACCGGCAAACAGAACAATAGCGAAAGCAGCCAGCTTCCCAATAAAATTTTGCGCATAAGAAAATAATAGTTAAAACATATAATAGAATCCCAAGAATCGGGATACAAAGTTAAGCTACAGAACCTTAATTAATATCATTTTAATTTAAGCTTTTTTTGTAATATTCTAATAATAGAACTTATGTCGATCTTGTATTGAGACTGATTTTTTTATCGTCTTCAACTAGGAAATGCATAAATTACTGAGTGAAGCTTACTTATTTAATAAATCAGAATAGTCTAGCTATATAAGAACAGTTTACTAATCACTATTGTAAAGTTGCTTTGGTCATTGCTTACCTAAAACGGATAGAGTTAAGGGTACTTGAAGTAACTACTGTCGACAGATTTTTTCTGATTCAGAGTCAGTCGGGTGATTTCTATAAGACTAGGCTATAAGTGAAAGATGGAAAGAGTGAAGCATTTATGCGATTAATCAATGTTAATATTCTCTGTTCATCATTTTTTGTCAATCATTTTTACTGTTACGTATAGTTATTTTATGAAATATATTTTAGCTAGCCATCGCTCCAAGCTTATATTAGTTTCTATTAAATGTTTGTAATGTCTTAATTATTTTCGAGTATAAATACAGTATCTAATAGGATATAAATAATCGTTTAAACTTCCTGAATTACTGTATTCAATCATAGTGTTACGCATAATATATACTGAGTTATGTGAAATAAGAAAAATAATAAGACTTTCTTTGACTGAAAATAAATATTTTATATGGATAAATTATTAAAAATAAGAATATATACACTTGTCTTTAAAATTGTCTTTTTTGGTGAAAAGTACTTAGCGTTTTTGTGACTTTGTGGTGAGTAATTATACCTCATTAGTAGGGAAGACTAGTACGGGAAATACCCTACCAAGGTCTGGATGAAAAACGATTTATGGATATCATCTCCTTATAGGCAAACTAACTTTATTGACTAATGAAGAAAAATATTACTTGGTTTTCTCGCAATCATTGGAGCTTATACGGGTAGCCATTAGTCTAATAGACACACAAAATCCGTAAGAGTTAAGCTAGAGATATTTTCATGATAAAGTAAGTCTTTTGCTGAACCCCTTTCTTATGGTCTCTTATCCATGCACGTTGAGTAAGCAAAATTTGGGAACATAATAACGGCTCAAATGGATTTGGATAAAAATAAAAGCAGGCAACCCAGTTCTACGGATTGCCTGCTTTTAATAAACGGATTAATTAAGCCACTATCCGGACCCGAACGGGCTCTGGAACTATTTGCGTACCATCATCGAGCGTTACCAGGAACAAGAACTGAATTTCAGTATAGTTTGGTAAAGCAACTGGGGTTGTCGATACAGTTGGGTACTTTGTTTTAAACGCGGGAATCGTCGTCGTGAAAATAGCTGTTGTACCTGTTCCTGCTATAGGAGCCGGATTATAAGCCGTTGTAGCGGTAGCTGCATTCAGCGTAGCCACGTTAATTCCAGTAGCACCGCCAACGATTTTGGTGATTTCCTTAATAGTGCGACCGCTGGAAGCTGGAATTGACAGTGTGAACTGAATTGGCCCACCACCCGACAGAGAACTGGTAATGAATGGGTTAAACCCATAGGAGGTTGTGCCAGGGAACGTTACCGAAACTGTTGGGCGGTTGTCACGAACTAATTCGCTGTAGTTGTAATCCTCTTTGCAGGCAAAGTTGGCTACAACTAATAGGGCTAACAGTAACCCTTTATTAAATATATGTCTCATGTATGTGTCTTGATCAAATGGAGTAATAAACATTATTTAACTTGCCACCATACTTTGACATTTGACTGGGGCGACGGATTCGGGAAGTTCGGATTGCGCTGAACTTCTTCGTTAATATACACGGCACGAACAGGGCGTGTACCATCAATACCGGCTGCGTTTTGTGAAGGTTGCAGGACCGGATACCCCGTCCGCCGATAGTCATTCCAGGCTTCTATACCATTACCCGTAAGGGCAATGTATTTCTGTAGAATGATCTGTGCAATCTTCTGTTCATTGCTGCCCGAGAGCAGTGCAATCGTTGGATTAGCCGCCAGATAAGTCGTAGCCTGAGCATCGGTTAAACCAGCCAATGCCATTGAAGCCTTAATACCTTCCGTATAAAGTGCCTGGGGATCGCCGGGTGTACCTAACCGGAGAGCAGCTTCGGCCAAAATAAATGCCCGCTGGAAGTTAGTAACCAGACGAACAGGACCTACACCTGTGTTACCAACAATGGCTGTATTATACTTCGACCAGCTAGATACAGGCGTTGGTAACACGCCCCGGAAACCATTATCAATGGTGGTGTATTTACCGCCCGGACTCGTAAAATAGAGCGGCAGACGCGGATCATTGTTAGCCTGAAGCAGATTCAGATACCGTGTACTCAGTATCATATCAGTTGCAAAGTTGGTAACAAATGAATAGGCGTAACGAGGGTCCTGACTGTTGACACTTGCTCCGAAAGGTACATTCAGGTCACCAGCATTGGAGGTGATATATTGATTGCGGGATAACACTTCCGTAATGACGGTTGTTGCCAACTGAGGATTAACAACACTAACGGTCGCAGCAAACTTCAATAACAGTGTATTTCCTGCCAGTTTCCATTTGGCTAAATCGCCACTATATACCAAATCATCATTACCAGGCTTTATACCCGCATAGGTAGTTGCTGAAGCCGCATCCAGATCCGTTAAACCTTCCCGAACTAAATCAAACAGGCTTTGAATTCCAAGTGCTGTATTACCCTGATAAATATCCTGTTGCTTATCGAGCCGGGGTTGAGTAATAGCGTCACCCTGGAGAGCCTGTGAGTAAGGCACATCGCCCCATGCATCGGTAGCCAGACTAAACGTGTAAGCCTTCATGATCTTGGCGATACCCGTGTAAGCCTGCGATTTAGTGAGGTTAGCCGTTTCGATGAGCTTCTGGTAATTAATTAGTGCACCACCATACAGTTCGTAACGCCACTGGTTTCCAAAATCGGCACCGTTTGTTTGGTATATATCATAGTTTGCCGGATTGTTGGCGGCCCCAGCCAGGTGTTGAATTACCACTTCACCAAAACGGTTCAACTCGTTGGCATTTGCAAACGCAGAACCTACTTCCGATGCTGGTAGTAGAACGCTTGGCGTTACAATTGTCGGATTGTTAGGCGTCACGTTGACGTCTAGATAGGTACTACAGGCCCCTAATCCCGTGAAGGAGGAAGCAAGTAGACATATTTTCCAAAATTTATTAGTCATGAGTAAGATCGAAAGATTGAGTCAGAATTAGAACGTCAGTCGCACATTAGCGCCGTAGTTGCGTGTGTTGGTTGGACCATTGATATCCAGCCCCTGAATGTTGCCCGCACCCTGCGTATTTACTTCTGGATCAGCAATGTAATGGGGCGCATAGAAAAACAGGTTGCGACCACTAACACCAACCGAAATGGCACCGAATGGTGTCTTATTCAGCAACGTTTTGGGAAGTGTGTAACTAAAGGCTACTTCACGCAAACGATATACCGTTGCGTCGAAAGCGGCTGTTTCCGAAGCTAGTCCACCCAGGTTGCTCCAATAAGTTTGTGCACTGAGTTGAACGTTATTAGGCCGAAATGAACCATCTGAGTTCTGAATAACGCCAGGCAAAATACGAGGCTGATCACGGTCAATACCCGTTACTGCCAGAGCACCACGAGTAATCTGATCACTCACGACGAACGAATAAATCTGACCGCCTTGACGTGTGTCAAACAGAACTGACAGGTTAAATCCTTTGTACGAAAACGTATTGGTTAAGCCAGCGGTGTAGTTGGGTTGGGGTACTGATACAACCTGACCTGTCAATGCAGGGGCGAACAAACCCGTTGACCCATTTATAACAACTTGCCCGCCGTATTGACCAGAAGCATCGTAGTTAGCTGCTTTAGAGTCAGTCGTCTGCGTGCGTTGATAAGCGGAGCTAAGTACAGTTCCGTAGGGTTGTCCTACTACAATTGATGAGGTAATACCTGTAAAGCCACCGCCTGGAATGGGAGCCGATGGGACACCATCAGAAATCGATATTACTTTATTCCGGATAAGCGTATAATTCAGGGCTATATCCCATTTGAATCCACCTGCCCGAATTGGCGTTGCATTCAAGACCAGTTCTATTCCTTTGTTACTTAATTCACCCACGTTGGTCAGGCGAGTGTCGTATCCTGATGATGGAGATACGGCAACCGGGAAAATCTGTTTGGTCGAGCGGGTATCGAAAACCGTTGCATCTATGCTGAAGCGATTTCGAAACAAGCCCAGGTTGATACCCGCTTCGTATGATGTTACAAACTCCGGCGTCAGGCTATTGCTACCGATCTGGCTGCCAACCTGAAAACCAGGGGTACTCCCTGAAGCGCCCACCGCGACTGGGAAAAGAACCTGAGCTACGTTGTTACCATAGCTAGCTTTACCATACACTGTGTTAAGCTGATAGGGATCGGCATCCCGACCAACACGGGCGGCACTAACCCGAACTTTGGCGTAGGATAATACGTCCGAATTCATCTTAAAGGCATCCGTCGGTACGAAACTCACCGAAGCAGCTGGATAAAAGTACGTATTGTTTGCTTTGGGTAGCGTTGACGATTGGTCAGCCCGGCCGGATAGTTCGACGAATACATAATTATTGTAATTCAACGATAACTGTCCATAGTAGCCTACCAGCCGGCGAAGTGTACTTGATTCTGCACTGCTCGTAAATACCGATGCATTACTCACATTGTAGAAACCGGGAATCGTCAACTGATCGCCTTCCAGAAAATTCTCCTGGTAACGACGCTGGTTGATATTGTTGCCAAGCAGCAGGTTAGCATTTAAGCCTTTCAGAAATAAATCGTCCTTCTTCGCATTGATCAGAAGATCGCCGTTCAATTCAGCGCGGAAAACGTTATCCTGAATAACGGCTCCCGTTGAGTAACGACCGGAATAGATCGGCTCGGTAATTTTCCGCCGATCTGTATACGTGTCTGCCGTTACCCGATAGGAGACGTTCAGCCATTTGGCTACGTTGTAACCAACAATAAAATTACCGAAGAAACGGTCCACCTGTCCCCGTTGAATTTCGTTATAGGCACTCCAGAGCGGGTTGTTGGTAACAACGCTAGTTGGCGTTGAACTGCCGGTTAAGTAAATACTATTTCCACTGGCATCCTGATAAGGTTCACCAGCCAGATTATAACTCCGTGGTACCCGTGTGATTTGGCCAAATGCACTACCACCATTACCGATTGGAGTGCCTTGTTGAATAGTTTGTACATAATTAGCCGTACCACTAATACTGATGCCGTTCTGCAATTTGGTCGCACCT
>CAXVWN010000278.1:0-25026 GCA_964263725.1 Spirosoma sp. | reverse complement strand
ATTTGATGTCGCTTATCAGTCGAATCTGAGCCGTTTGTAGTATTTAGAATATTTTAAGCAGTCGCCAACGGGCTATTTGGGTATGTATGGCATGGGTCGGAATACATTCCTTAAGCTAATTATTACCAATAATTAAATCATGCCTTGTATTGAATAGTAAGGTTTGGTTCCAATCTGGTTGCTTGGGGACTTTGCATATCTGGGTTTCAGCGGCCAGGAATCTGTCTGTTTAAGTTAGGTTAAATGCTAGGAAGCCTTGCATAATAAAACATTCTCTTTTCATTAAGGTGTTTGGCGATTCTCTTGAAAGTCAATATTACGAATGGGCCAATTCAGGGTATTGTTTGTCTTAAATAATTGGTTTGTAAAAATTATGTATAGGTAACAAAAAACGCTGGCCCCAAATAGGGTCAGCGTTTTTTGTTAGAAGATGACGCGTTTACACGGTCAATTTGAGTTATTCCGCTTTTACTTCAGCAGGGTTCACCGTCACTAAACACTCAATTTGTTTACGCAATGATTCGCCATGACGTTCTTTGACTGTCTCATCAAAAATGTAAAGTTTATAATTGACAATCCGATTTTTTGTTAGAGCCTGTAACTGCTCAGTCGTAAGTTCAACATACGATTGTGCCTTAAAATGAGTGTTTCCGTGCGGACTGGAGGGCGTAGACATTACCATCGCATTGGGCCAGTCGAGCTTATTTCCATCGTCAAGTAACAGGGTAACCCCATGCTGGTTGGAACTGGTATTACCCGGCGTCGATAGGCTAAGATAGTAGGTTGTCTTATTTAACCTCATTTCCCGAGTAACGCTGGCGGCCTCAGATTTATCTGTGGCGAGTCGAATCTCTCCAGTAGATTTATTCTCCTTTTTGCGAAGCGCACTGCATTGAGCCCAGCTTAAAATAGGTAGACTTAATGCTAAAATAATAATAATTCCTTTCACGATACAATATTACAAA
The DNA here is from genome assembly GCA_964263725.1 of Spirosoma sp. Classification (GTDB taxonomy): domain Bacteria; phylum Bacteroidota; class Bacteroidia; order Cytophagales; family Spirosomataceae; genus Spirosoma. Next base: position 24,061 of record CAXVWN010000278.1, on the reverse strand, counting down.
AAGCCTCAACCTATGTCAAGATGTTACTAAATATCTTAAACGGTTAAGGTGTGATATTGTTTTATACAAAAAAACGGCCGCCACCTAAACAGATAACGGCTGTTAAAACCACTTAAGGTTCTGCAATGGGTATTCCAACTGTTCTTTAATGACTTTGTTCCTAAATGAGCTGTATAATTACGTAATAGTTTCCCTCATCTTAAGTCATATCTACAATTGGGGCTCCTGCTGCATAGGTTTTTATTGCTATGATCGCGTTTTCGCGCCCCGTCCCTGTAATATATCCTTCGCTACTATGAGCGACAATCTGTCCGTTAGCCGCTACCAGATCGAATCGATGATTATGGAGGAGGTCAGACCGTTTGTAGGTACTTTCAAAAGAAGTGCGGGACTTTACAGCCGCGCTACCTACCATACAACCTTCTTTCGTTGAATAGCCATCACTGGCAAATATTTCATTGCCGTTATTCGCCATGAACTGGAAATAGTACCGACTTGCTTTGAGCACTATATTAAATTTTGCCATTTGTTTTGACAGGTAGCTGCTTTGCGGTGGAACAATATCTGCTACCACTGTAACACTTGTTTTCTCTATTTCATTACTCATTCCTATTTTTAGCTTCCGTGTTGATAGTCAGGACGATATATAGGACGACATAATAAGTGGGGCGGGACGTTGCAACGCATTAGCTGGTATTATAAACTAGTTTATTTATCCATTCACTTGATAACTCGCTAGACCTTATTTTTGCGGTCGCTTACATAGATAGTTTAATTTTTTTGAACTCTATCCCGTTCATCCTGAGAGCCGCTATTCTGTTTACTTAGTACCGTTGGACGGATACTGCCGAACGATTTAGAGTAGGTGAATTTTATGATGGGGAATACTCTAGATTCGGTATTAATTCGGACATGGTTTTTAATCGAGAAAGCCTCTTCTGTAATTGATCCATAGTAAACATTGACGAGCATGGTTTGTAAAATATCGGTCACGGCTAATTGACATGTCCCACTACTATTTTTCAATTCCTTTTTGATACCAATATTCAGGGCGCCCATTCTCCCGACTTTTGTTGTGCCGTTGTAAGACGCGGAATTGTACCAGCCTGAAATTTCTGCTGAAAAACTCCGGGGTAGCTTGAAACGTTGATTGATGTTGACCGAATACCCGAAATAACTAATTTGAACCGGCTGCAGAGTGTATTCTGCTTTAAACTGTCTAAGTCCACCTGTAAAGCCATAGTTCATTGTCCACCAATTGTTTACTTTCCAGGGTAAATCGACCTGTAACGTGATGTTGTTTTGCCAGGTAAGGTTTTGCGGAGATACATACAATAGATTTCTGGCGGGACTTTCGGTCAACTGGTTGCGGGCAATCGGATGATCATCCCGGCTGAAAAGTAGAGAAAGTGTATAATCCCGAAATGTGTAACCCAGTTTTAAATTATTTGTGATTGTTGGCTTCAATAGCGGATTGCCAGTATAAACGGCGGAGGGATCACTGTAGCGGACAAAAGAAGCAAGATCAGTGTACGAAGGTCTGCTAATGCGCTTGGTATAGGCCAGTTGGAGTTCAGCATGCTCGCCCAGTTTCCTTGAAAAAAATACGCAGGGAAACAGTAGGCCAAGCTTCCTGTCTGCTATGTTTCCCCCCGATTGGGAGTTGTCCATTTTGGTGCGGGAGTACTCATATCGGACACCAATAACCAGATTTGTGCCCGGATTTAGCTGCGAATTAATGGATGTATAAACGGCGCCAATACCTTCCTTCATCACAATATCATTCGCCGTTTCCATCCTGCTTACCCAAGTGCCATCGAGCAGGCTCTCTATGCCTGCCCCACTTAAATTTCTCGTATACGTGCCTTTTATACCCGCTTCCAGTTTTATTTTCTGGGACAATTGCCTGCTATAATCCATTTTTGCTACCCCAACTTGTATCATTGTATTGGCAAAACCCCGTTGGCGAGGAGCAAAAAGGCTATCATTATTTCCGGCCTTATTTCCGGTTTCGGTAAGAAATGTGCTTTGTACTTCGGTTGGGCTATTGTTTTTAAAATAGATATAATCCATTGCCATGGTTACCTGTTCGCCTGCTCTCAACTTCCTTTCGGCATATAAGGAACTGACAAGATTTTTCCACGGGTGTGTTCCACTGATCGTTCCCTGAAAAAGCAAGGTGGAGTCTGGCAAGATTGTGTAACTTGTGCGGTTAAAATCGGTAGCAGATCTGGCACTGCTGTTCCAAGCAATACTGCCGCCAATCGTGGTTTTGGCATTTACTCTAACATCAATTCCCAATGTAGCATCGTGATTATTTTGGACAGCCTTGGCGGTATCTCGTACCAGCACATCCAGGTCTCCACCCAGTACCGTCATGTTCTGTGTACTGTGAATAAATGTGTCGCTATACGTTCGATCGTGTAAAAATGAATAAGAACCATAAATGCCGACTTTTTCGGTGTTGTGGGCAAGGTTGATGCTGCCAGTTCCTTTTTCGGCCCAGCCATACCCGCCCGTCAAGGAAAAAGAGCCGTTTGTACCTTGCTTCGTATTTTTCCTGAGTACAATATTAATTATGCCGGCACTTCCCTCAGCATCGTAACGGGCACCGGGTGTCGTTAATAGTTCAATCGTTGAAATGTCATTGGCACTCATCCCGTTCAGCAACGAAACTACCTGATCAGCAGCCATACGCATTAGCTTACCGTTCAACATCACCGTTACGCCACCTTTGCCATTTAATGCAATGCTGTTGTTTCTATAGTCAATTACTACGCCCGGAGAACGCTCTAAAATCTGTAAAACGGAGCTTCCTTTCGATAATATGCTACTTTCGACATTGACAACCGTTCCCTCTGTAATCTGTTGATACAACGGTTTTTCGGCCCTGATGACGACTTCTCCCAGTTGTTTTGTGTCTTCCTGCATGATCTGTGTACCGAACTCTTTGGCTGGCAGAGCAGCTGTCAGATTAAAGATTAGCGAATGCCAGGGTTGATAGCCGACGCTGCTAACCCTCAGAATATACGTCCCCGGTGCAATGGATTCAAGTTGGTAAGTTCCTGTTTCAGTTGATAACGTAGCTTTCACGAGAGAACTGTCTGTGCTCGTCAGCAGGAGTACATTGGCAAACGGAATGGGTTGGCCAGTGGGTGTAGTGAGTTGCCCGGATACCTGGCTAAACGCATGTTGATAAAGGCAAAACAAGAGTAGAGTTACGAATAAGGTTTTCATTGCTGCTTTGGTAAAACTTCGCAGACAAAGAACTGGGTGTAGAAAACATTAGAAATGGTAGAATGACGACCGACCAGATAAACTTGATGAAGTGCACGAAAACAACATAAAATCGAAAATACGCTGTCTGCCTGAGGTAAATAACGTGTCGTCTATCGGTGGGTGCGATTGGTCAATTAATTGAGGTCGTTCGTGTATGAAGACTGTATAAAGCCGTCCAATTCATGTACCTTAGAGACAGGTATGACGTTGTATTTTAAAAAGCGTACTGGTAAAAAATGGGCACTTTACTTGCTAACCGATCGCGCCAAAACTGGTTTTTCGCTTATAAACTTTACCATATCCCTTTCTGGTGCGCTTATCAATATCTATGGTGGGTAATTGCTATGGGAAATCCAGCTAAGGCAGCAACCAGCATATTTCTGACCGCTTTTTCGGTAAAATTTCTATTTTACGTTACGTTTCAGGCCCTTGCGGTTTGCTTCAATCTGTATTATCTGATTCCAAAATATCTGGAAAAAAGCAGGTTTGCCGAATACATTATCTACCTGAGTTTAACCATCTTCTGCGCGTCGTGGTTAATTGTCCCCGGCTATTATTTAACGGCATTTGTCGCTCAAAAAACGGTTCATGAGCTCTACGGCGTTCCGCTGGATTGCTTTTATGTGTTTATCAGCACTTCATTTCCATCTACGCTGGCCAGTATGACACTGGCAATGAGCATAAAGTTGACCAAAAATTGGATTCAGACAGAGAGAAGGCAACGTTTACTCGAAAAAGAAAAATTGGAAACCGAACTGAAATTTCTCAAAAATCAGTTCAACCCGCATTTCCTGTTCAACACGATAAATTCTATCTTTTTCCTGATCCATAAAAATGCCGATATGGCTTCTGACGCACTGGCCAAATTCTCTGAACTTTTGAGATACCAACTTTACGAGTGCAACGATATACAGATTCCTCTGGGTAAGGAAATCGCCTATCTGGAAAATTTCATTGAATTGGAAAAACTGCGCCAGAATAACAATGTAAAGGTCACTTTTGACATTGAACCGGCTTATACAGATCATTGGGGAATTGCACCTTTCATCCTGATGACCTTTGTTGAAAATGCGTTTAAGCATGTTTCCAAACATAGCGACAGGCCCAATTGGATAAATATAAAACTGGAATTGAATGGGCCAGAACTGAGCTGTTTTATTGTTAATAGTTCAGACCCTGATATTGCTAATGGAGTAATCAATTACGGAGGCATCGGGCTGAAAAATGTGCAACGGAGACTGGATTTAATTTATCCGGAACAGTACGAATTGACTATACAAAATGACTTGAATCAGTTTGAAATAAGGCTTCAACTGACGCTGGCCGAGCTCATCCTTTCATCGCCCTTACAAATAATGGTTTGACTATGATGATGAACTGTGTAATTATTGATGATGAGCCATTAGCCAGAGAAGGGCTGGCCAATTACGTAAGAGAGGTTGATTTTTTACACCTTATCGCAACCTGTGAAAATCCACTTGAACTGATTAATGTATTGGACCAGCAGCCAGTGGATTTAATCTTTCTGGATATTCAAATGCCAAAAATGAATGGCATCGACTTTTTAAAGATCGTGAACAACCCACCAATGGTAATTATTACGACGGCTTACCCCAGTTATGCGTTGGAAGGGTTCCAGTTAAATGTTCTGGATTACCTGCTGAAGCCAATCACGTTCGACCGTTTTTTTAAATCGGCAAACAAAGCCCGAGACTATTACCGGCTCATTACGAAAACAATAGTGCCAGATTTAGCTAAAATAGAGCAAAGTGACTCTTATTTCTTTATTAAATGCGGCAGTAAGTACGAGAAAATAATTGTCGAGGATATTCAATATGTAGAAGGCTTACAGAATTATGTGACTATTTATACGCTTAAAGGAAAATATATAACGCTGCTCTATCTGAAAAATTTAGAACAGCATCTAGATAATAAGGCCTTTATTCGGGTGCATAAATCTTATATAGTTGCCATTAACAAAATAGATGGAATTGAAGGTAATGAGATTTTTATACAAACCAATCGCATTCCAATAAGTAGAAATTATCGAGAGCAGGTTATTGGGCAAGTCGTTATAAATAGGCTTTGGGACAAACGATAATTCCCGAAACACACGACATTAATTAATGTCGTGTGTTTCGGGAATTAGTCATCCATTAAATCAATATTGGTATACCTTTTTAGGGAGACTTTTGAGTTAACTTGTCGATTAGGCTATTTACTCGCTTGCTCGTAATTGCCGATATCGATTAATACCCACCGCCGACTTTTTAGCAAAAGTAGATGCGCTAGTTGAGAGTTGACCGATGGGTTTCGACGCGATATTCCTTTGGGTTGTATGCTGCTCCGGCGACGTTAGGGCAATAAGCGTTAGTATCTCGCTATTAAGTTGTTCCACTTTCTGTTGCAGTGAGAGAACATGTTTTTCTAATGCAGTCATTATAATGATTTGTATAGTTAAAAATTGCTTAAGGATATTCTTAAGCGGTGGATAGATAGCTTATTGATTTCTGTCCAGCACGTTACCGCCAAAGGGTGATGAGATTCTGGCTAAGCTCTCGAATACCAGGGCATTGTGATTAATAAAGCCAAGAATGAACAAACGCGAAAAAGTACAAATGCTGATCCATGTCGCTTTAGCCTTATTTTCATGTTTTAGAGCGTGTGATAGTACCATATTTTAGTTAATTTATTTATAATCAATAGAGAAGAAAGCAAAGGTTGTGATTATCCTTCTCTATTACTTAACAGGAAACCGAACCTAAATAGTTTAGATTTATTAGTATAGTACAATAAGTGCTTCTGATTTTTCATCGAAAAGTCAAATTATACAAGCGATTCTTGATCAAGTCTTATGGCTTGATTCAGTAGATTGAACCAATTGCAAACGCACCATAATGGCCATGATGGCTAATGGTCAGGGGAATTTCCAACGAATTGTTGACTGTTAACAGGGGAGTGCCAGCGCTGTTCTTATGGATGTAGATTGCCTGTTCGGGAATGGAAAATAGAGTGGCGCATTGCTGAATTATTTTTGCCCGAATTACGCGTTGGTGCGTTTGATAAACTGTATCCTCGAAGGGCATAACCAGGTGTATATAATCTGGAATGGCATTGGATGCCAACGCCACCGAAGCAATATATTGGGACGTAATAATTGATTGAGTCTTATAATATTCTCCGTTATAAGAAACCGAGCCTTCAACAGAGGTTTCCGTTAGCTCGTTAACAAAACAGGCTATTTTTTTTGGAGCAAAAATGCGTAATCCCCTGCTTTGAACGCTCAGTTTATAGGCACTTTCTTTCATGCTCCACAACAGCCAAACCATCTGATCAGGATTGCTTGCTGCGTGAATGAGTTGTTGCTCGTGTACTGTAAATAGTTTATCCAAAAAGCCCTTACGGCGCCAATTGCTTTCCAGCTTCGCCTGGACTAAATCGACAATGTCATTGCCAATCACTTTTCGGCCAGTTTTTTCGTAATAATATCAATGGCTGCACCAACGGTAAGCATCTGCTCCATAGATTCATTATCAATCTCGATGTCGAATTCTTCTTCAACATCTAAGGCAATATCGACCAGGTTTGCCGAATTTACTTTTAAGTCATTTATGAAATCTGTATTCTCTGTAACATTTTCAAACGCCTGCTCATCCTGAACATATGGTTTTACAATTTTTTTAAGCGTTGCGATCAACTCATCCTTCGTTTGCATACTTTATTTACGATTGAAACTTCTTTAAAATGACACATGCATTTACATCGCCGAAGCCAAAATTGGCCTTCGCAATTAGGTTAATATTTTTCCTGATAAGTTGTTGCGGAATTCTATCAGGAGCTAACACAGCTGAAACTTCAGGATGGATATCTTCGCAATTGAGGGACGGATAAATAAAGCCCTCATGCAACTCCAATACGGCGGCTACACATTCTATACTGCCAGCCGCACTCAGGCAATGGCCAATCATTGATTTTAGTGAATTGATATACGGAAAATCAGCGCCTTTGCGGCCTAATGCTTCACTCCATGCCATCACTTCGGCTGAGTCTTTTATGGTAGCCGTTAAATGGCCGTCGATAAGATCAATATCATCTGGCTGAATGGCGGCTTCTTGCATCGCTCTTTGAATACAGCGTTTTACGGCAACGGCGTTGGGAGCCGTCATAGAACCTCCGCCCCGCTGGCCACCTGAATTCAGATGACCGCCTAGTATCTCGGCGTAAATGGGCGCCTTGCGGGTCAGCGCCGTTTCCAACGATTCTACGACCAGGGCACCAGCCCCACTGCCGGGCACAAACCCGCTTGCCGTTGCGCTCAATGGACGAGATGCTCGCTCGGGAGAATCGTTAAATTGATAGGGCGTTACACGCATGGCATCAAACCCTCCCCAAATATAGGGGCCGTGGTCGCTGCAACTGCCTGCCAGCACGCATTTTGCGTAGCCGTTGGCAACGCGTTCGTACGCCATCAACAATGCTTCGGTTCCGGTTGCGCAAGCCGATGAATTGGCCGTTAGTTGGTTTCCACACCCAATGATACCACCCAAATAAGCGCTTACACCACTGGCCATTGTCTGAACAACGGTGGTGCTTCCTAAACGTCTTACTTGTCCCGCATCGACTTTGTAAATAGATTCCCGTAATTTATCAATACCCAAAACACCGACTCCAAATACAATGCCACTGTCCCAATCGGGTTCGTCGGTAGCTATGGGAAGACCCGCATTTTGCCAGGCTTCTAAACCTGCAATAACGCCATAAATAACACCACTACTTGTAAGATGGCGCAATTGTAGTTCGGTAAAATACTGTTGTTTAATTGCTTCGGTAACGGGTGGTATGCCACCAATTTGACACGAGAATTTTAACTCGGCTAACTCCGGTTGAAACGTAATACCGCTTCGCCCGGCCTGAATTGCTTCTAAGAAAGAAGGCACGCCAACCGCATTGGGGGCTGCTACACCAAGACCCGTAATGACAACTCGATTACGCATGATTAATTGGTTTCATCATACCCGAAATAGTGCCCCTACATACCAGTTCTCCTCTACTGTTCAACATATCAACTTTACATTTTAATTTATGAAATCGAAAGTACTCTTTTGTGGAGCGAACGGTTACGGTTTCGTTAGGGAAAACGGGTTTGTAAAAGTCAATTTGCGTGGCAGTCATCGCAATAGAAATAGTATCTGTCTGTATAGCATCCAGTAAAAAAATGCCTAAACAAACAACGCCAATCTGGGCCATAACTTCCGTCAGAATAACGCCCGGTGTTACAGGATTCTGTTTGAAATGGCCCGCGTAAAAAAAAGAATCTTCGGGAAATGTATAGCTACCTTCAACACCATTTTCGTGGATTGAATGAAGGGAATCGACAAACAAAAAAGGCTTGCTGTAGGGTAATTTTTCGTAAATGTGAGTAAAATTCTGCAAGCGTATAAATTTATTGAAGGTGTTCACCACCGTTGACCGGAATGATCGCGCCGTTGATCCAGGCGGCTTCGTCTTTACATAATAAATAGACTACATCGGCTACATTTTCGGGCGTTGTTAATCTCGAAAATGGATTCCGTAGTTTGCTATGATCCATCAAGTTCTCAGCGTCTGGAATCATTCGCAGAGATGCTGTATCGGTAACGCCCGCCATGATGCAATTAGCTCGAATGCCAGACAGTGCCATTTCTAACGCAATACTTCGAGAAATAGCTTCTAAAGCTGCTTTTGCTGCCGAAACAGCCGCGTAATTTTTCCATGCTTTCAGACTGCCTTCGCTGGTAAAGCTAATAACACGGGCGTCGGCCGCAAATAATCCCGCAGCAAGTACATCTTTCGTCCAGTCGTATAAACTAATCGCCATCGCGTCGATTGTCAGTTGAAAATCGTCGTGCTGAAGCTCCCGTTGATCGTCGGCTATCATTGGTTTTAAATTTCCTTTGGCAATACTGTGAACCAGTGTCCTGACTTTTTCGCCTTTGTTGAATGCTTCTTTTAGCGTCGAAATAATACTCGTTCGCTTTTCGGCATTTGTAGCATCAACATTGAAATGTTTTACTAAAACACCTTCGTTTTCAATACAGTCAAATTCTTTTTCAACGTTGGGAAGATCAGCTTTTCGAGTGCGGTGAACAATACAAATATTCATACCGTGTTTGGCCAGTTTCTTGGCTGTTGCTAAGCCCAGCCCTGTACTGCCGCCCAAGATAATTGCCCAATAATTGGTATGGTTAAATTCGTTTACCACTGTAATAAAACGCGTTGCGCTGAAAAACCGGGACCAAAACTCAGCATAAGACCATAGTCTCCCTTTTGAGGTTCCTTATCCATAAATCGCTCTAACACATACAGTACCGTAGCGCTCGACATGTTTCCATAAAGCCGCAACACTTCTTTCGTATCGTCAATATTCTTACCTAATTTCCCGAACAGCTCCTGCACTACCTCAACAATTTTTCGTCCACCAGGATGAAAAATCAGGTGTGAAATATCATTGATTACTAGTCCATTCTTTTCTAAGAAAGGATGAACGATAGCCGGGAAATGAGTGGCAATGTTTTCGGTTACGTCCTTGTCTAAAATCATTTGTAAACCGCTGTTTGTCAGGTTGAAGCCCATCATGTGAGTCGCGTCATAAAAATGATACATTTCTTCGGCAATCACTTCCGGCCCGGTATCGTCGTCATTTGATGATAGCAAAACACAAGCGGCCCCATCACCAAAAATTGCCGCACTAACAATATTGGCCATCGAAAAATCATCTAATTGAAAGGTAGCCGTGGGCGATTCTACGGCGAGTAGAGCAGCCCGTTTACCCGGATTCGCTTTCAAAAAATTCTTCGCATAAATAATACCCGAAATGCCGGCCACACAACCCATTTCTGTAACCGGTAAACGTACTACGTCCTGCCGCATTTGCAAGTTGTTGATCAAATAAGCATCCAGTGAAGGAATCATGATGCCTGTGCAACTTACCGTAATCAGGTAATCGATATCGGTTGGTTTCCAGCTTACTTTGGCCAACGCTTTAAGTAAAACATCTTCACCTAGTTTGATACATTCGCGACTGTAAATGGCATTTTTTTCCTCAAACGATGTATTCGCAAACACCTCCGTCGGACCCATAATGGAATACCGCCTATCGACCGCGGCATTTTCAAATATCTTCTTCACTTTTCGTTGAAAACGGCTTTCCTGACCCGCTAGCCAAGTATCTAAGAAAGGTAAAATGTCACTTGTGTCTCGCCAATTTTGCGGTAAAGATTTTGCAACTGCCGCTATTTTTACGCTCATACGTTTTTGATAATCCATTGATAGCGGAAAGCCCATCGCCAGTTGATACGATAGGATTTTACCCGTAATTGTTTAGAAAAAGAGATTAAATCCTGCTTTTTGAAACCACGCAAAATAGACGTTAATCCATCTTCACGAGACAATTTGTTGAGTTGAAAAACAAAGCAGATGAGTTGAAAAAGTCGGTAGGCTAAAGCGGATCGCTGTAAGTCATTTATTACGATTCCCAGCTTTGCTCTTTTGGCAAGTAATCCCATCAAATCCAAGATTTCGGTATCGCTAAAATGATGCAGTGTTAAGGTACACAAGGCAATATCGTACTCGACAGAAGCAAATTCTTCATCGAAAATATTAAGCGTTGAATAAGTTATGTCCGGATAGTTTATCGAACTGTTTTGTGCATGATTGACGGTATACGCATTGGCATCAATGCCTGTGATTTGAGCGGTAATACCTTCCTGTTTGGCAAAGTCGGCTACGGCCCGGCACATATCGCCATTACCACAGCCGATGTCAATGATAGAGATAACGCTTTCTTTCGGGTAATTTTTTAGCAGATTTTTTATTCCGTCGAGTGTAACCCGATTGCCCCCCAACCACTGATTTATTGTCGCAATTTTATCCAGCGCATCACGCAGCTCATCTCCTTCTAACGAGAAATCGTCCAGAAATTCTTCTTTGGAAGTGCGTTGTGCCGTGTTTAAAATCATTCGGTTTATGTTGTATGTTTCTTGGTTGAATTGGTTACTTTTTGGGCAAAACTAAATGTTGACTAGTAGTGGTTTGCCATGTGTTTGCCTAATTATCAGGGGTAATAGGCGGGGCGTTAGTTGCAGACTTTTGAGCAGAATAGAGGTTATGCTCGGAGACGACAATAAAGACTGCGCAATTCGTCCGGTCAGTAACCGATTCTTAAATTCAATAGACCAAGCTTGGGTGTATTGAGCTTCTAATTGTAATCTGTTAGCTATTTTCCCCGTAAAAAATTGAATAATTAATTCTGAAACCAATTTAGCACTGTGAATAGCCATAGCCATACCATTTCCGCAAAGTGGATGGATAAGTCCGGCCGTATCACCGCACATCAATAGGTGATTATCAACCGGCTTTTTTCTGGAAAATGAAATTTGACTAATCGTTAGCGGCTTATCGAAAACCGGCGTAGCCTTCGCGAAGAAGTCGTTCAAAAAAGGGTTTCTCCCCAAAACGCGTTGTTGAAAAGTATCTATATTTTTAAACGCCTTGAAGCTACGGTAATTAGTCAGATAACAGACATTGACAATCCCATTCTCTACCTGAGACAATCCACAATAACCACCCTCGAAATTATGCAGGGCTACTAAATCGGCAGGGAAGTTGGTTCGATAATGAGCTTTTACACCTAACCAGGGGGATTCCTGAAAGAAAAATTTTCGTTGAAGCTGTTTATCCAGTTGAGACCGTTTGCCATAAGCGCCAATAACTAATTTCGACGTATAGGCTTTTTCACCCAGTGCCGTGACCGTGAAGGTTTCGGTTTCAAACTGAACATTTGTGACGTCGGCTTGTCTGATATCGACACCTGCCAAACGGGCGTTATTCGCCAGAAAATGGTCAAACGCATAACGACTTACGCCAAAACCGCCCAAAGGCAACTTACTTTCAATCGTCTTTCCGGAAGCAGTACTTAACAAAAAACGCTGAATTCGGGCAGGCCTTAATTCATCAATCGCAACGCCCAGATAAGACAGATAAGGAAGCACTTCATTAGATACATACTCTCCACATACTTTGTGCTGTGGATAGGCATGTTTTTCGAGGAGTATTACCCGTAAACCAGCTTTGGCAAGATGAATGCTTGCTGTTAATCCTGCCAGGCCACCACCGATAATAAGTATATCGGCATCGTATGTTCGTTGGCTTGGTGTCATTGCTGGTAAAACCAACGTATAAGAGAATAGGTTTTAATTTTTCGGCTGTTTATGACGTAACGGATGTCCGAAATCAAAAGCACTGATAAATTAAAAAAAAATTATAGTCCGTTAATCCTTTTCTACCATGAACCCAACAATAACCTGCTTCGGCGAAATTCTCTGGGATGTCTTGCCAACTAGCAAACAACCCGGCGGAGCACCCATGAATGTAGCGGCCGACCTCCGTAATTTTGGTCTCAATGCCCAGATAATCAGTCGAATTGGTAATGACGATTTGGGACGGGAACTTAGTGAATTTCTTGATAAAAAAGGGCTTCCTCTTGGGCTGGTTCAGACCGGGCAAACGCACCTGACGGGTGTGGCAAAAGCCAATATTTCGGATACGAACGAAGTAACCTATAAGATTGTCCAGCCGGTGGCCTGGGATTATATTCAATTGGAGCCAAATCTACTCGATGCAGTCAGGAAAAGTGATCTGTTTGTGTATGGCAGTTTGGCCGCACGTAGCCCCCAAACGCACGAAACGCTGCTGGCCTTGCTAGCCGTTGCCTCACGAAAAGTATTCGATGTAAATCTGCGGGCTCCGCATTACGAACAATCTACGGTCGAGCAACTGCTGCATCAAGCCGACATTGCCAAACTGAACGAGCATGAATTGATAGAATTGTCTGGTTGGTATGGCGATGAAACGGACTTGTATGAAGCCATGAAGCAACTACGCGACCGATACAAAATCGAAAAACTGTGTGTAACGCTCGGTGAGAAAGGTGCTGCGTTGCTGGATGGAACGGGCTTTGTACAGCAGGCTGGTTTTCCGGTTGAGGTAGAGGATACAATTGGTAGCGGAGATGCCTTTTTGGCGGCTTTTCTTTACAAAACATTGCAGGGCGAGTCCGCTCAAAAGACACTGGAGTTCGCTTGTGCAACAGGAGCCTACGTAGCTACCCAGCGAGGGGCCACGCCAGCATTCACCGAAGAAACAATTGTGAATGAGGTCTTAAGGGCTGAGGTGATCTAAACGTTTCAGGCAATCACCTTGATGCCCCACTTTTTTTATCGAATAATTCATGTACTCATAATGCGAAAGCTTCTCTTAAACATAGCTGTTTTATCTGCCTTGTCGCACTACGTGTTTGGCCAAGCGAAACAGGCTGATTTCTATCGCCCACAGTATCATTTCTCGGCTCCTAAAAACTGGATAAATGATCCGAATGGACTGGTTTATTACGACGGCGAGTATCACCTGTTTTACCAGTACAACCCGTTCGACAATGTTTGGGGACACATGAGCTGGGGACATGCTGTAAGCAAAGATCTGTTGCATTGGGAAAGTTTACCGCTGGCTCTTTCCGAATATACTCATCCGTCTGGCTCTGGCGGTCAGGAGGTGACCAAAACGGCGATTTTCTCGGGGAGCGCTGTGGTTGACAAAGGCAACAAAACCGGTCTTTGTCCAACGGGTACGAAAGACTGTATGGTCGCTATTTATACCGGGAATGTAACCCAGGGCGATAAGCAACTGGCGCAGCATCAAAATCTGGCCTACAGTGTCAACCGGGGTCGAACCTGGATCCCGTATGCCAAGAATCCGGTGCTGGATTTGAAAACCAAAGAGTTTCGTGATCCGAATGTGTTTTGGTACGCTCCCCAGAATAAATGGATAATGTCGGCGGTTAAAGCAACCGAACATCGGGTTGCTTTTTATGAGTCGAAAAACCTGAAAGATTGGACATTGATGAGCCATTTTGGTCAGCAGGGCGACACGACCAAGGTTTGGGAATGTCCGGCTCTTATGCCAGTTCCCGTTCTGGATGAAACTGGCAGTTCAACCCAGAGCCAGCGCAAGTGGCTACTGTTTATATCGGCAGGGCATCCTCAGAAAGGCTTCGTAGGTATGCAATATTTTGTGGGTGATTTCGATGGCACCACATTTAAAGTCGATAAGGAAAATCCTAAGCCAATTTCGCCCGCTGTAAGCAATGTGGTCGATTATGGGAAAGATTATTATGCGGCTATTCAATATAATGACATGCCCGCCCAGCATCGCAGCGATGGCCCGGACAAGCCCATCATGATTGGCTGGCTTAACAATTGGGAGTACGCCAATAAACTGCCCACTACCCCCTTCAAAGGAGCTATGTCGATTCCCCGCCAGATTGCACTGAAACGAACTCCGGCAGGCTTACAGTTGGTACAACAGCCTATCTCAGAGATAACCAATCTACGAGGACCGAAGACGGAACGCAAGGCTGTAAAACTAAATAACCAGAGCGAAATCCTGGGAAAAAGTACGAATAATGCCTACGAAATTTACGCTGAACTCGTGCCCGGTAATGCTCAGCGTGTGGGCTTAAAATTGGCGAAAAGCGGTAACGAAGAAACCATCATCCAATACGTAAACGGCAAATTGCAGCTAGACCGGCGCAAGTCGGGTGATGTCTCGTTCAGCGACCGATTCGCTAGTGTGGAGGAAGCGCCATTAAGTCCAAAAAACGGCGTGATCAAGTTGCATATTTTTGTCGATAAATCGGTCGTAGAAGTGTTTGCTAATGATGGTGAGCGCGTAATTACCGACCTGATTTTTCCGAATGAGCAAGTCGGCAATATCGAACTTTTTGCCGAAGGCGGAACTGCCGAATTTAGAAACGTAACAGTCTGGCAACTAAAGTCTGCCCAGAAATAAACATGCCGATCTGTGGTCAAGTATCTATGGTGTCGGTTATTAGCAACCGACACCACATCAGAAGGGGTCATACGATGGCGATTTAACTCAGCATCCGGTGCTTTTTTACGGGTTGAGACTTAGTAACTGAGATATGGAATTTGCCTGAGGTTGCCAGGCATCATCCTGATGGCGTAGGGTTTGGGCAATCTTGGTAATCTGATCACCCAACTTTCCCTGCTCTTCAATGCGGGATTGGTCATACTTGCCCTGTCGCTTGGGTTCCCAATAGAAAAGCTCCGTTTTAGCATCGTAAATGCCTATGGGCGTGTGTCCTTCCTGGGTAAGTAAGTGCTGCAAAACAGACTCGGCTTCTGTATGCGTAGCACTATAAATATGATGATACTGCTTCTTAAGCAGGTAAATGACTGAAAAACGGTTCATGATCTTAGACTGAAAGATGAAGTATAAAATTCCCTATGAGCACAGCCGCGTTGGTTGTCTGACCAACAGCAAAACTGCATAGATAGGGACAAGTAAATGGCGTTGGCTGACACCTGTCAGCTCCACTCAGTTTGCCTGTGATGAAAAGAGAGAATGGGACCTGGATAGACTACCCAATCAAACGTAGGGTCGATTTAACGGTTACTTACTGGATAGCCAATTGCCACAAAATGGCGTTGAGACACGAATTAAGTTCTCAAAAGCAAATGTATTCTGGTGAATAAAGTTAAGGATAACTAAACGGCTAAAAGTACAAATACTGATCCATGTAACTTTAGTCTTATTTTTGTGTTTTATAGCGTATGTAAATTTCATGTCTTATCTAATCTATTTATAATCAATACACAAGAGAAAGAGGTAGATAATTTGCTTTCTCAACTACGTAACTAAATGTAGTAGCTAAATAGTTTATGATTATTGGTATAGTGCAAAAAGAGCCTTTGATTTTTCAGTGAAAAGCCTGATTGTGCAAGCGATTCTTGAGTAAGTAATATGGTTTTTAGAGCCTGATTTTTGGTTGGTAGTAGAACTGGCATCAGTAAAGGTGTTGTTTTGATCCATTTTATAATTCGCCTGGTCAGGAAACACCATAAAACTTATAAAAAGCTTGGTTGTGTCTTGGTAGTAAGGATAATAAAAGTATTTTGTCATAGTTAATGTGCTGATTTTTAGGGTAATATGGTGAGTGAAAGCGGAGAGAATTGTAACAACTATTGTTCGATAGGAGGGGCCGCTTTATAACTTATCGAATACCCCCGAAAATTGGCTGTTTACGTTCTTTACTTTGCTTAACTTTAGGGCTACGAAGTGTTTAATTAAGATTGCCAGGTAAATCATTGACGACAGATTTAGTAACGACCGGCGAGTTATTCGAACTCCTTGCAAAGGCCACTCGCGATGCCGTCTGGCATTGGGACCTTGATGCCAATATCATTTTTTGGAATGAAGGTTTTACTACCCTTTTTGGTCACGAATTACAGGAAAACGATACTAGTGGACCGGAGCTATGGGCTGACAATATTCATCCAGACGATAAGGAACGAGTCTTGAGCGATATTTATAAAGTTATCGGTCAGGGCGGCACCAATTGGTCGGATGAATACCGGTTTCGCCGATCCGATGGTACATTTGCTACTGTCTATGATCGGGGTTATATTCTGCACCGGGAAGGTCGATCCGCTCGCATGGTCGGCGCTATGCAGGATATAACCGAGCGCGTTGTTCTGCAACAAGCGAGAGACGAAAGCGAAAAGCGACTTCGCTTTGCTCTGCAATCGGCCAAAATGGACACTTGGGAGTTCGATATAGATCGGGGTGTTATTGAATGGAGCGATAGCAGTAATGTGTTTTCTAAGTTGACTGGTAAAAATAGCACGCCCTATGAAAACACATTACAGTATATTCATCCCGATGATAAACAACGAGTTGATGAAGCCATACAACGGGCGCTAAATCCACAATCGGGGGGTAGTTTTAACCTTAAATGTCGTACCCTTGGTCTTAACGCCAGTAATCTCCGCTGGATACAATTTATTGGCCAGACCCACTTCACCGAAACCGGTCAGGTCCACCGCTTTTCGGGTGTGGCCAAAGATATCACCGCTGAAGTACTCATCGAAGAAAAGGCTAACTTGTCTGAACAGCAGACCCGAATCGCTGTTGAAGGCTCAGGATCGGGTTCATTTTCCATTGATATTGGTACTGATGTTATTCTCTATTCGCCTTCGTTTGCCCGAATACTAACCGGAGAGGAAACCAGCGGCATTACCCATACTATTTTCATCAGTCATGTACATCCCGAAGATCGTCACATTCGTGATCAGGCCTTTGAGATGGCCACTCATACCAGCACTGTAAATTACGAAGCCCGTTTTATATGGACTGATAAATCGGTGCACTGGATCAGGGTAATTTGCCAATATCTGTTCAATTCTGCTGGCGAGCCTGTGTCTTTTTCGGGTATTGTTCTAGACATTACCGAGCAGAAGGAGAAGGCAAAGGCGCTTTACGAGGCCGAAAGGCGTTTTTCTATCGCCTTCAACAACGCGTCTATAGGTATGACCTTTATGGACGAGCAAGGCAACTTCACGTTAGTCAACACAGCCTTTTCTCAATTGCTGGGCTATTCGAAGCAGGAGTTGTGCGGCCTTAATTATCTCAATTTAACGCACCCGGATCATCGGCAGGAAAACCAGAAACTATTCGATGAATTAGTACGGGGAGATCGATTCTTCTTCAATCTTACGAAACGGTATATTCATAAAGATACAACAGAACGCTGGGTTCAGGTGAACGTCACGCGGATTGCCGAAGTTCGGGACGAAACCCACAGCCTGATCGTTATTGCTCATGATATAAGCGCCGAAATGGCCGCTCGAAAAGCCTTGTTTGACAGCGAAGCGCTATTTCGCAATATCACCAATGCATCGACGGCAGCTTTATGGATTACCAACGAACAGTTAGCCATAACCTATGTTAGTCAAAAGTGGATTGACTGGACGGGTGCTCCCCTCGAAAAACACCTTGGTAACGGTTGGCTAACCTACGTCGCTGAGTCAGATCGCCAGCGAGCTGCCGAAGACTTTCTGGCTGACTTTCTGGCCTTTCGCTACCACGAAAGTCAGTTCCGCGTGGTCCATACCGATGGCAGTGTGCGCTGGGTTGTTTGCACGGGTACGCCCCAATACGCGGCTGACGGGAAATTTTCCGGTTACATTGGGGCCATTCTGGACATTAGCGACCGGGTTGAAGCCGAAGCAAAACTGCGTGCCAGCGAAGAGCGTTTTCGGAACATGATCAATCAGGCACCGGTAGCCATCGGCATCCTGAATGGTCGTGACATGATCATCGAAACGGCTAACCTGCCGATATTGGAATTATGGGGAAAAGATCCCTCCATTATTGGGTTGCCGCTTATCAAAGCCCTCCCTGAAATCAACGGTCAGGGCTTTCTCGAACTGTTGCAACGAGTCTATGATTCGGGTATCGCTCACTATGGTTTTGAAACGCTCGCCCGGCTATACCGAAAAGGCACACTAGATGATGCTTATTTTAATTTTGTCTATGCACCCGTACTGGACGAAGCCAGGACTAGTACAGGTGTAATGGTAATTGCTACCGAGGTAACTCAGCAGGTAAAAGCCAAAATAGCCCTTCAGGAGAGCGAACAGCGGTTTCGTAATCTGATAGAAGAAGCCCCGGTAGCAACAAGTCTGTTTATAGGGCGTGATATGGTTATTGAATTGCCTAATGAAGCCATACTGAAGATCTGGGGAAAAGGGAATGCCGTAGCGGGTAAACCCTTGCGTGAAGCCCTGCCCGAACTCGAAGGTCAGCCTTTTTTGCAAATTATAGATGATGTGTATACAACGGGCATCGAGTATAATGCACAGGAAGCGCGGGCTGATTTAATGGTGGATGGACAGTTAAGTACGTATTACTTCAATTTTACGTACAAGCCATTGCGCAATAGTAGCGGGGAGATTTATGGTGTTCTGGATATGGCCGTTGATGTTACTGAACAGGTACTGGCCCGCCGATCTATTGAAGAAAGCGAATTGCGGTTTCGTACGCTGCTGGAAGCCATTGCGCAAATGACCTGGACGAATACGCCGGAAGGAGAGATGAATTTTTACAATCAACGCTGGTACGATTACACCGGCCTGGATTTTGACCAAACCAAAGGCTGGGGCTGGCAAACCGTTGTACATCCCGACGACCTGCCTCTTATGCTGGAAATGTATAAAAAAGCCCTTACCGACGGAACTACTTTTGTTGTCGAAAATCGCTATCGACGTGGTTCGGACGGTATGTATCGCTGGCACCTGAACCGGGCTCTGCCTATGCGGGACGAAACCGGCGAGATTACACGCTGGGTTGGTACGGCCACCGATATTCACGAACAAAAACAACTGGCTGCCAACCTGGAAGAGCAAGTACAGGCACGTACCGAACAATTAACGGCATCCAATTATGACCTTCGTCGCTCCAACGACAACCTTGAAAAATTTGCTTATATCGCTAGTCACGATCTACAGGAACCCTTACGGAAGATTCAGTCGTTTGGCGGCATCCTGAAAAATCAGTACGCCAGCCAATTGGGCGAAGGTGTCGATCATCTGGAGCGAATGCAGCTGGCAGCCAGTCGCATGTCGTTGCTTATTAAGGACTTACTTTCATTTTCCCGTATTTCAACCCGGCAGGAAACAGCTGCGTCGGTATCGCTGAATCGAATACTTGTGGAAGTGATCGATGATTTGGAAGTCGTTATTGAGAAGACGAGTGCCCAGATTCAGGTAGATGAGCTACCCACTATATTGGGCGATGAATCGCAGCTACGGCAACTGTTTCAGAATCTGTTGACTAATGCCCTGAAATTCCAGAAACAGGGTACTACTCCGCTTGTTCAGGTTCGTAGCAAACAGATTTCTTCCAGTGATTTGCCCGCTTCAGTTCGCCCCTCCCGGTCGGCTTCAATGTACTATTGTATTAGTGTAGCTGATAATGGAATTGGCTTTGATGAAAAATATATTGACCGCATTTTTCAGGTATTCCAGCGGCTGCATGGCCGCAATGAATATGCCGGTACGGGCATCGGTTTGGCCATTTGCGAGAAAGTAGTTGTCAATCATGGCGGAGCCATCACTGCAGTTAGCCAGTTAGGTCAGGGTACTTCATTTATGATCTACTTGCCTGTAAGTTAATGTACAAGACAGGAAGCATCCACCACGATTGATAATGGGTGAGCAAATGAAACAATTAGCCATAAACGGTGGGCCAAAGTCGGTTAACAATACATTTCCCTGGCCAATTTATGACGAAAATGAGATACAGGCAATGGCTGCTATTGTGCGAAGCGGTCAATGGGGAAATCCTGATTGTGATGATGCCGTAGCCGATTTTGAACAGCAGTTTGCCGCCTATTGTGGCAGTAAATATGCCGTAACCTGTGTCAACGGCTCGGTGTCACTCCGGTTGGCTTTGATGGCCTGCGGTCTCAAACCCGGCGATGAAGTTATTGTTCCTCCCTACACGTTTATCGCGACAGCTTCGGTTGTGCTGGAGATCAATTGCGTGCCTGTCTTTGTGGACATTGATCCTCAAACCTACAACCTTGATCCAAAGGGTATTGAAGCGGCCATTACCAGCCGAACGAAAGCCATAATCCCTGTTCACTTTGCTGGGCTGCCCTGCGATATGGATGCCATTTTGAACATTGCGCAGCAACATAATCTACGCGTTATTGAAGATGCCGCTCATGCACACGGAGCCGAATATAAAGGCAAAAAACTGGGTTCTATTGGCGATGCGGGCAGTTTTAGTTTCCAGTCGTCCAAAAATCTGACCAGTGGCGAAGGTGGCATCGTGATTACCAACGATGATGCGCTGTACGAGATTATGAATTCGCTGCGTAATGTGGGCCGGTTGCCCGGCGGTCAATGGTATGATCATTTTAATCCCGGTTGTAATTACCGCATTACGCAACTTCAGGCAGTATTACTTACCGAACAGCTAAAGCGACTGGATGAGCAGACCCGTACCCGAAATGAAAACGGTCTTTATCTGGATATCCTATTGGCCAACCTTGACGGTATTACGCCCTTGAGTAGGGGTGAGGTTGCCATTCGACATTGTTACCATCTCTACATCTTTAAATACGACAAGACGGAATTCGGACAGATACCGAAGACGACTTTTGTAGACATTTTGTCGGCTGAAGGCGTGCCCTGTTCGGCGGGGTATCCGCATCCGCTATATAAGCAGCCGCTGTTTCAGCAAAAGAATTTTATGTGCTATGCTATTCCTGAATCGGTCGACTATACGCAGGTCAATTGCCCGGAAGCCGAGCGTGCCTGCGCTGACGAAGCCGTATGGATTTTTCAGCAGGCCATGCTGGGCACGCGCAATGATATGGAGTCGTTTGCACAAGCTATTCGTAAAATCCAGAACGCCGTTACTAACCAGTAATTGATAATTACCAACTTTTCTTATACTGAAATTCTGGTAACTGGTAATAAAACAGCGGCCAATAGGAGTGCATAACGCCCAGCGACTTTATAGCAAAGTGACTCTTTCTGGAAGATTACCAATACAATTAAAGGAACGGCTACCTGGCCAGATGAGCGTACCTTAGTATAACCTGAAGGGTTGCTGCTTTTTTTGATTTCAATCAAAGAGTGTACCCGATGGCGCTAGAAAATCTTTTACCAAAAGGCTTATGGCCTGTCATGCTGACTCCCTTTACAACGACTAATCATGTTGATATTCAGGGCTTAAAGCAGCTCACTACGCTGTATCTGGAGGCTGGCGCCAACGGTCTGTTTGCCAATTGTTTATCCAGCGAAATGTTTCAGATGGCCGACAATGAGCGTCTGTTAGTCACGCAAACGGTAGTCAATCATGTGCAGGGTAATGTTCCTGTGGTGGCTACCGGAACCTTCAGTCGGGATGTAGTGACCAATGCTGATTTTATCAAGAAAATCTACGATACAGGTGTACATGCGGTTATTTTGATAACCAGTATGCTCGTAGAACCAGACGAAAGCGAAGATGTATTGAAATCTCGCCTGGAAACAATCATGGCGCAAACGGGCAGTATTCCGCTGGGCGTTTACGAATGCCCGGTTCCGTATAAACGATTGCTAAGTCCGGATATCATGACATGGATGGCGGCTACGGGTCGTTTCGTGTACCACAAAGATACAAGCTGCCATTCGGGGGTTATTCATCGAAAAGCACAGGCCGTGGCGGGTAGTAATTTTGGTTTTTACAACGCCGATACCGCCACCGCGCTCGATTCGCTGGATTCCGGTGCCCGGGGGATTTCACCCATTTCGGGAAATTTTTATCCGGAGCCCTATACTCATCTGCTCAAACTGTATTGCGAACAAGGACGCACCGAATCGGTAAATCGGCTTCACGCATTTCTGACCATGATGGACCGGGTTACGCACGTATTTTATCCATTTGCGGCCAAACTGTTTCTGCAACGTCGGGGGTTGAAAATTGAAACTAACACGCGTATTCCAGCCGAAACGCTTGCTAACGTAGACCACATCCGCCTGAATGCTCTCATGGATTCGTTTAAGGCGCTTGCCGAAATGTACGAAATTCCATTAGTGTTGCCCTAACCAATTGCCATGAAGACGCTCCCGATTATTGATTTGCTTATTATTGGCATCTATCTGGTCAGTATGGTGGCGGTTGGTATTTATTTCTCCCGAAAAACGAAGAATGCTACCCAATTTACAACGGCTTCGGGCCGGATTCCGGGTTGGGCTATCGGCATGTCGCTTTACGCGACGTTTCTGAGCAGCAATACATTTCTGGGCGTGCCAGGAAAATCGTTTGGCAGTAATTGGAATTCGTTCGTATTCAGTTTGTCGATGCCACTGGCTGCGTGGGTAGCGGCCCGTTTTTTTGTGCCTTTCTATCGCCATACTGGCGCAGTTTCGGCCTACACGCACCTTGAACACCGCTTTGGTCCTTGGGCACGTACCTACGCCGTCGTTTGTTTTTTGCTGACACAACTGGCCCGAATGGGCTCAATTTTTCTGGGTATTGCCCTTAGTTTACAGGCGCTAACGGGCTTTTCCATGCAAACGATTATGATCGTTGTTGGAACCTGTATTGTACTGTACACAGTGTTAGGAGGAATTGAGGCTGTAATCTGGACAGAGGTTGTGCAGGGCGTCGTTAAATCAGTGGGTGCGCTGGTCATTTTAGGGTTGGTCATTTATGAAATGCCGGGTGGTATTGAGCGAATTGTCGACATTGGGCAAGCCGATCACAAGTTTAGCCTGGGTAGTTTCTCGCCGGATTTTTCGCAGGCAACATTCTGGGTTGTATTGCTGTATGGCTTTTTTATGAATCTGAATAATTTCGGGATGGATCAGAATTATGTACAGCGGTATCATACCACTACATCAATTCGGGAGGCCACCAAGTCAATCTGGCTGTGTGTATATCTGTACGTGCCAATTTCCCTGATCTTTTTCGTTATTGGTTCCTGCCTTTACGCCTATTATCAAACCAATCCTGAGCTGCTTCACACGGTGCAGATGCAGGTAGCTACCGAACGGCTGCCGCATGGTTCGCCAGATGCGATTCAACGGTTAGCGGCTACACTTAATCCCGCTGATATTGGTGATAAAGTCATGCCTAATTTTATGGTAACGAAAGTACCAACGGGCTTACTGGGATTTATTGTGGCGGCCATTCTGTCGGCGGCAATGAGTACCATTAGTTCAGGGATGAATGCCTCTGCTACGGTTTTCTCCGTCGATATTTACCAACGTTACATCAAAAAGGATCTTTCTGCGAAGCAGGGTTTATGGCTTTTGTACGTTGCTACGACCTGTTTCGGTTTACTCGGTATGGTTGTGGGCATTGCCATGATTGGCGTGAAAAGCATACT
>CAXVWN010000277.1:0-5500 GCA_964263725.1 Spirosoma sp. | reverse complement strand
AATATTGTAAACCCTTTAGAAAGCTGAGCTGACCCGTATCCATATGGCCTAACTGGTGATAAACCCCGCCTTCGAGGGCAACCAGGTTCGTTTTCTTGATTAATGCCGTCAATGCCTGAACCGGTTTAATGTCCCACTGCGGGTTTTCCTGTCCACCCACTGACAGAAACAACCGGATCGAATCGTTTTGATGCAAAGCCGCTAACGAGGTAGGCAGCTGATTTAGATAAAAATTATGATACCATATTGAAGGACTGGCCGCAACAAAGTTCTGAAACTCATGGGTCTTATTGGTTGCCTGACGGAGCAGAGTGTACAGGGCAAAATACCCCCCGAATGAGTGACCAAGCAGCGTTCTGTTTTGGGTAGTTGTTCTGTACGTTGAGTCGATAGAGGGTAATAGCTCTTGGCTTAGGAATCGTCTAAACTGCTCCCCGCCACCGGGTGCTTTTAGCTCATCCGTGGCCAAGGCAGCTGGATACAAATAGTCCCTAATTCGAAGGGAATCCATTTCTTTGAATGAGTTGTAGCCGACGCCGATTAAGATGATCGGGGGTAATAACCCGCCCTTTTCATACTGGCGCACACTGGCGGCCAGCATGGGAAAATGAAAGTTACCATCTAAGACGACGACAACCGGGTATCGTTTGGCCGTGCTATCGTTATACTCTAGAGGCAGTTGGGTCTGGATATAAAGCGAATCGTTGACCTGTTTAGAGTGCATGGCAAGTACGCGACCGTCGTGGGATGGTTGATGAGCGGTATTGCTTTTGGACTGACAGCCATAGCCATATAACGCAATACAGAGGAGATACAGGGTTGTTCTTATGAGATGCATAAAGGAATCAATAAATGGACACTGTCTTCACCATTGAAGAAATAGCCTAAGCCTGTAGAGCCCTGATGACTTCCCTTGGTTTGCTTCGCTTGATTCGTTTAAGCTTTTTTAACGGAGAGCAAGCCAAATCATGATTGGTAACTACGGTTAACCTGGATGAGTTAGGTACTGGGTTGCTAGCCAATCCAACCCAATTTTTGGTGAGTTTGGCTCCCCGGCAGGGTCGATGAGCCAAATTCCTTCCGTCGGCTGACAGCAGAGGCAAGGCTAAGCAGTTGTGGGTGTAATTAAAAAATAGTACAAAAACCGTCACGGGGTGGCTGTATGGTTTTTATCCCATTTAATGACCGTACAGGCAATTCTCATACGGTTGAGTACCATTTTTCTAATCTCAATAAGTCATCAAGGGAGCATTGTCATGTCCTAAAATAGGTTTACAGCCCTCAACTGAGCTGTAAAATGAACAAACGACAAAAAGCAGTACGAGAATACTTGCTAGGTGGATGTACCTACCTGCAACTGGAGAAAAAGTATGGCATCAGTAAAGCCACGATAAATCGGTGTGTGCTCAAGTATCAAGCGCAACAACAGGCTAAATTAAAAGGCGTGGGCTTATCTTCAGATCCTATGAAGCCCAAACCCAATCAACCACCCACCATTGTGCAACTCCAGAAGCTTTTGGAGCAGGAACAACTACGCAATAAGTTGCTGAACGCCATGCTCGATATTGCCGAGGATGAACTGCAAGTCCCGATCCGAAAAAAGTTTGGCACCAAGCGGTCGAAAAAGTGAGGCACAACGAAAAGCGACAGAGCCTGTCGGCGTTGTGTGCACTGCTTGGTTATAGCAGGCAGGCCTTTTATCAATTTGAAAAGCATAATAACCAGAATTGCTTTGAAGCCGAGCTGGTTATTCATCAAGTATTGCTCCACCGTTCGCTGCAACCCTGCTTAGGCACTCGAAAACTACTCGTGATGATGCAGGATTTTGTCCAAGAGCACCAGTTGAAGCTGGGCCGGGATGCGCTGTTTGATTTGCTACGAGCCCATAAATTGTTAGTAAAAAAGCGTCGCCGTAGGGTGCAGACTACTTTCTCTAAACACTGGCAGAAGAAGTATCCAAATCTAATACGGGAGTATGTGCCCAAAGCGCCCAACTTGTTATGGGTGAGCGACATAACGTATATATTGGTCGGTGATGGCTTCGCTTACCTGAGCTTGGTAACCGATGCCTATAGCCGAAAGATCGTCGGATTCTGTGTGTCGGAAACGCTAAGTGCGATGGGTAGTCTGAAAGCCTTGTCGATGGCCTTGAAAGCCTGCCAGGACACTTGTGGTCTGATTCACCATAGTGACCGGGGCGTGCAATATTGTTGCCTAGAGTATGTTAGTCTTTTAAAGGACAATAACATCCAAATCAGCATGACGCAAAGCGGAGATCCATTAGAAAACGCTATCGCAGAACGGGTGAATGGTATCTTGAAAGAGGAGCTATTAGCGGATCACTATCCTACCCTGGCCTTAGCCAAAAAGGGGATTGCTCAAGCTGTCCTGATCTACAACTCATTGCGACCTCATAGCAGTTGTGACATGCTGACCCCACAGCAAGCCCATCAGCAAAGGGGCGATTTGCGAAGACGCTGGAAGAATTACTATAAGAAAGGGGAAATAGACATAGAAGTTGCCAATTGATTTTTAGTTGAGATACTGTAAACGGATAGTAGGATTATAAGCATGAACTAATAAATTCACCCTGAAACTGTAAACTTATTTTAGGACGCCACACTCAGAATCAGTCTCAGTTAAACGTCCGTTTGTTTGAGACCCGAATTTTCGAGTCGTGACGGTTTATGTACCTTTTTTTAAAGATACCCAAAGGGGGCGGTGCTGGGGAAACCCGGAAACCTGACGGCCGAGGCTCAGGCGAAAGGCGTAGCCGCTAACGTTCGACGAGCGGCAGAAAATGAGAACAACCGACGAGCCTCGTCCATGATCGCCATGATGCGTCAGGCAGGGAGAAATTATGTGCAGATCGCGGCCGAGCTGAACCAGGCAGGATTTCGAACGTCCAGGGGTGGCCAGTTCCAGGCGACACAGGTGATGCGGTTATATCAGCGAATGTAGACTAATCTATGGCATGACTGCAACACAGCTCGTACTTAGCTTTATAGCCTATTCACATTACTTAAAGATAGGATTGAATAGCTAATTAACTGATTGATAGCAACAAGGAACATTTACCATCAACCAACCGTTTAATCAACATCAGGCGGGGCGAGACCCCGCTATGGTGTGGATAGATGCGGAAAGCCCTGGCTAGTTTTGGCTCGGGCTTTTTTGTGCAAACACACCAACTAAACCAATCGCTTTTACCCGTACATCTCAGCCCCATGACTTTGGACAATTCCCAAGCCAACCCTGAACTGGAGGAGGATCTTGATGAATAACTTTTCGACCGAGGAGTTCGTCGAAACAGCAGAACGGAGCCAGGTAAGAGGAGAGCGATGGATTTCTACACTAAGTGAATCTTAAAATAGGTGTTATAAAAAAGCCCTGACTAAACAGGGTTACTCTAATCTACTCAGCAGCTTGAGCCGACTTGGGCTTTCGGCCACGTGGCTTACCCGTGTAAGGCACTTTTGTTTGACCTGCTTCGGGAGCCAACTTTAACTCAAAGGCCGTCGAGCCATTATAGTCGAACAGATGAATGGTAAACACATACTTTGTTTTCGCGTAATCAACACCGCTTTTCGTTAAAATGACCGGCAATGATAGGGTGTAACTCTTAGCTGCCTTCTCGAAAGAAAAGGTTTCTTCAGGGCCACTGGCCGGAACCAGGTAAAGTGATTTGGCTTTCCGTTTGCCCTGGTCCATGCCAACTTTGAAGAGCCTATCATCTAGGTTGATGCCTAAGTTAGCCGCCGTCTTGGTGGGGAGGGTGAGCTTGCCCGTCGACGAAATGTAACCCGTTAGCTCAACCTTAACCGGCTTGGCGGATTTCGAGCGTTTTGCTTTTGTGGGACTGTTCTCAGCTGGGGAGAAAAAATTAATGGCCAGTGCTTTCATCGAGTTAGTTCAAAAATGGTAATTGGGGCAAGTTAAGCTTATCAACAGTATTTACTCAGGAAACTAAGGGTTTTCCTGAAAGAGCTTTGTATCACCCGATAGGGCCTAAATACCGTTAACAAATGCTCCTTTTTCTTCAATAACCCGATTTCCCCATGTCGCATCCATGACAGGGATAAAGGTTTCACCAAAATCAGTATGGTTACACTTGACCCGGATGAGCGTTTTCTCCCCGCATACCTTCCTGACAATAAAGCCATCTTTCTCCGACTGCTTGAGCTGAATACTCAATGTCATTTCGGTTATATCGGGCATTTCGATTTCATCAACAACCTTCAAGCCTTTTCAGCCCAAAGTACATGGTGTTATCCGGATAGGGCTGGCATAAGGGATTGGGTGAATTTCAAAGGCGCAAGCGGTGGAGGCCTCAACGGCCCCGCCCGACAAGGTGCTGATGAACAATTTGCTTACCAGAGGGTTAGAATCCGGAGCTACGCGAAGCAAAAACTCATCACTTAATCATAGTACCAGTAATGAAAATAGGAATCATCGGAGCCGGATTCATCGGCAGTGCCCTGGCCGTTCGGCTCACCACCCTCGGCCATTCAGTAGCTATTGCCAACTCGCGTGGCCCTGAAACCCTTGGTGAAGTGTCCCAAAAAACCGGCGCTACACCTGTTACGGCCCATGAAGCGGCTCACTACGGCGAAATCATCGTGGTGACCATTCCGTTAAAAAATATTCCCGATCTACCCAAAGACTTGTTCAATGGCGTATCCGCTGAGGTGCCGGTCATCGATACTAGCAACTATTACCCCCTGTTGCGGGATGGACACATCACCGAACTTGAACAAGGGGAGCTGACCGAAAGCGAATGGGTACAGCAGCACTTGGGCCGGCCAGTAGTGAAGGTATTTAACAATATCTTAGCCGATCACCTTGAAAAATTGGGACAACCCGTGGGTACACCCGACCGTATCGGGCTGCCAGTGGCCGGTGATGAACCCGCGGCCAAGCAAAAAGTAATGGCTCTGGTGGAGGAACTGGGCTTTGATGCGGTGGATGACGGCAGCTTGCATGAATCGTGGCGGCAACAGCCCGGCACCCCTTGCTACGCAGCCGATATGTCCGCTGGGGAGTTACAGAAGCAGTTAGAAAGTTTGGGTACAAAGCGCACGGAGCATCAACACGCGCAGTTTTTGGCCAATCACGCTGCGCAGGAAAAGCAAATGGAAGCGCAGGGCATCAAGCTGAACTAGCCAATGATCTAACCCATTTCCATTAACACAGATAAGTGGTTGTTACAATACACCAACTTCCATCAGCAAGCCGTGCTAGTTACTACAGGTACGGCTTTTCAGTTACCTGATTTTTGAGATACCGTTCATGAGAAGAGGAATGTAAATTCAGTTTCACACTTAATTTACATATTGTACCATGCCGGTCACAATCGAGGGTTTTCGTGAACGATTTTGGTATCATCCTCATTTAAAAGACTAAGTGATAAATTATTGGGGCGGCCCGTACCGTACCTTTGGGCAGAACTACCCCAAATAGCCGGCTGCCCGCCAAATAACCGGTGCCCCGGCCTGAAAAT
>CAXVWN010000276.1:0-4149 GCA_964263725.1 Spirosoma sp. | reverse complement strand
ACCAAAAACATCGAGAAAGGCCCCTGGAAAGCAACATCATTTGCCCCCGCTTACCACGATCACAGCTTGTTTTTCGATGATGACGGCAGAACGTACCTTATTTATGGCGCGGGTAAACTCCGGCTGGTGGAGCTAACGGCTAATGCTTCCGGCGTAAAGCCCGGAACTTCTGAGCAGGTATTGATTGAAAACGCCAGCGCCCCATCCGGCACGGGAGGGGGTTTGTCGGCCGAAGGATCACAGCTTTTTAAAGTTAATGGCAAATATTACCTGTTCAACATCACCTGGCCCAAAGGTGGGATGCGAACCGTAGTCATCCACCGCGCCGATAAACTTACTGGTCCCTGGGAAGGTCGAATCGGACTCCAGGATTTGGGTGTAGCGCAGGGCGGTCTGATCGATACGCCTGATGGGAAATGGTACGCCTATCTGTTCCGCGATTTTGGTGGCGTGGGCCGTATTCCGTATCTGGTGCCGGTGACTTGGGAAGACGGCTGGCCCGTATTGGGCGTTAACGGTAAGGTTCCCGAAATGCTTGATCTTTCGGCTAGTAAAGGGCTGATAACCAGTATCGTCGCTTCCGACGAATTTATCCGCAAAAAAGGCGACCCCGCGCTGCCGCTAGTGTGGCAGTGGAACCACAATCCCGATAACACACGCTGGTCTGTCAACGACCGAAAAGGCTATTTACGGCTAAAAACAGGACGTATTGATACGTCGTTTGTCATGGCTCGAAACACGCTTACCCAACGTACCATTGGCCCGGAATCGTCGGGTTCTACTGCACTGGATGTATCGAGCCTAAAGGAGGGTGACTTTGCGGGATTGAGCCTGTTGCAGAAAAATTATGGTCTGGTCGGTGTAAAGCGGGAAAACGGGGAAAACAGCATCGTCATGGTCAGCGCTGGGTCGGGAAAGCCAGTTGAGGTACAACGGGTGCCGCTCGGCCAGAAAATGGTTTATCTGAAAGCCGAGTGCGACTTCAAAGACCGTAAAGACACCGCCCATTTTTTATACAGTCTGGATGGCAAGTCGTGGACTCGTATCGGGGAGCCGCTGAAAATGCCGTATACCATCCCGCATTTTATGGGCTACCGGTTCGGTCTGTTCAATTACGCGACCCAGCAAACGGGCGGCTATGCCGACTTCGATTACTTCCGGATAGATGATAAAAGGTCACCTAAACAATAGAATGTAATCAGGTCATTATAAGCTTTTCGAATAAGCATACTAAACTAATTTCTAAAACTCCTAACCAACTTAATCATGCGTCCATTCATAAATGTCCGTTTCTGGCCCCTTTGGACTTTTCTCTGCCTTTCTAGCCTGGTTTTAGCCCAGCCGCCTAGAGGCCCGCTGGTGGTGTCGCCCCAGGTGAACGCCGACAAAACGGTAACGTTCCGTTACCTGGCTCCGCAGGCCAAAGCGGTGGAGCTGAGTGCACAGTTCGAAAAAGCACCCGTACCCATGACCAAAGATGCACAGGGAATCTGGAGCGCAACGGTCGGCCCTATCAAACCTGATATTTATCCGTACAGCTTTCGCGTGGATGGTGTAACCGTAATGGACCCGGCTAACGTAGCGTTCTTCCCGAATGAGCGGTTCAAAGCCACTCTGGTCGACGTACCCGGCGATACGCCGTTGGTTCATTCAATGAAGGACGTACCGCACGGTTCTATCAGCTACGAATATTACCCGTCGATGGAAGGCACTACCGGCTCATTGGTTGTGTATACGCCACCGGGTTACGACCAGTCGCCAACCAAGAAATACCCCGTTTACTACCTCATCAGTGGCACAACCGATACCGAAGAAACCTTTTTTAAAGTCGGCAAAACCAACCTGATTCTGGATAATCTGGTTGCCGAGGGGAAAGCTAAACCGATGATCATTGTCATGCCCTATGGCAACGTTGCCGCACGGGTAGCCGAACAGAAAGGAGGTTCCAAACCGGCCGATCCAATAGGACGAGACAATACCGATGCGGTAAAAAGGGCCAACGATTTCGGCACCGATTTGACCGGTAACATTATTCCTTACATCGAAAAAAACTACCGGACTGTTGCCAATCGGGAGAATCGGGCCATCGGCGGATTTTCGCGCGGGGGTGGTCAAACGCTCCGCACAGCCTTCGGCAACATGGACAAGTTTGCGTGGGTTTGCGCCTATAGTTCATATCTGTCGACGGAGGAGATGGAGCGTAGCTACAAACCCATTGTAGGTAATCCTGTCAGCACCAACAAACAACTGAAACTGCTATGGGTGAGCGTAGGTAGCGACGATTTTCTCTACAAAGGCACTGTCGAATTCATGGACTACCTCAAGGCGAAACAAGTGAATTATAAAAGCCTGATCACGGACGGGGGCCATACCTGGATGAATGTAAAAACGTACGTTGCCGCCACTACGCCACTTCTGTTCCAACCTTAGACCTCTTTACTCATGAAACGCATTCTGTATATTCTGCAAGCCGTTCTTTTTTCAGGGGTTGCGGTTATGGCCCAGCAACGACCGCCAGCCATCAGTTCGCCTGATGTGCATCCCGACCATAGTATCACGTTCCGGTATTTTTCCCGAAACGCCAGGAAGGTCATGCTTTCCGGCGAGTTTTTGACATCTCCAGTAGCCCTGACCAAAGACACCTCGGGGATCTGGAGCGTCACCGTACCGCCCGTCAAGCCTGATATTTACCCGTATAGCTTTTCCGTCGATAGCGTTCAACTGGCCGACCCAAGCAACACCTACATCTTTGCCAATGAACGATTCAAACGAAGCATCGTTGATGTGCCCGGTGATCAGCCGCAGATTCATTCGCTCCAGAATGTACCGCATGGAAAAGTCAGCTATCGCTATTATAAATCGGGTACGTTGAGAACGACACGTCAGTTACTGGTCTATACGCCACCCGGTTTCAATCCGAACGGCAAGACCAAATACCCAGTGCTGTACCTGATTCACGGCGGTTCCGACACGGAAGAAACCTGGACCAAAGTGGGCCGTGCCAACCTGATTGCCGACAATTTGATTGCCCAGGGCAAAGTCAAACCGATGCTGATTGTAATGCCCTACGGCAACGTTCGGCCCGCGCCCATGCCTGATTTTACCAAAGACATGGTCGCCGATATTATTCCCTTTGTAGAGGCCAACTACCCGGTCAACAAAGACAGCAAAAACCGGGCAGTGGCTGGCTTTTCGGTGGGTGGTGGTCAGACCCTGAACATCGGACTTACCAACACCGACAAGTTCGCCTACATCTGTTCGTATGCACCTTATACGGCTACTGAAGAGTTTCAGAAAAACTTCACCAACTGGTCGCCCGATGCAGCTAAAATCAATAGCCAAGTGAAATTATTTACTATCAGCGTCGGTACCGACGATTTTCTGTACGAACCGGTGAAAAAGAACATTGCCCTTTTCGAAGAGAAAAAGATTAAGACGAAAAGCTATATCGTTCCCGGCGGCCACACCTGGATGAATTGCAAGCTGTATCTCGCAACAACGCTCCAAGAACTATTTAAATGAAACACTTTTATAAAAACCACTTTAACAAGGAATACCAAATACTCCTTTAGTATATAACTCCAAACCCAATAAACCAATGACTATCAGAACAATAGCTGTGCTATTCGCAGCTACATTCACAAGTATAGCCTGCTTTGCGCAGGGAAGTCAACCGGCCATCGCTGAGGATTTCAAACCATCCTCGTTGAACCAGCCGGGGCAGGAATACCCACAAGTGAACTCCCAGGGGTATGCCCGATTTAAGATTAAGGCGCCTAAGGCCGATAGTGTCCGGGTAAGCCTTGGGTTGGGTGGTAAAGGAGGAACCATTCTCACCAAAGGGGAAGACGGGTTCTGGAATGGCACGACAGCGGGGCCGATGGACGAAGGCTTCCATTATTACAACGTAACAATTGATGGCGGGAAGTTCAATGACCCCGGCGCGTTGAATTATTATGGTTCCGTCCGGTGGGAGAGTGGCATTGAGATTCCTGCGCACGATCAGGACTTTTACGCGCTGAAGGAGGTGCCTCATGGAAATGTGCAGCAGGTGCTTTTTCCTTCCAAAAGTACCAATACGTCACGCCGGGCTTACGTGTATACGCCACCGGGTTACGACAAAGAGAAATCGAAAAAATACCCGGTGCT
>CAXVWN010000275.1:0-11849 GCA_964263725.1 Spirosoma sp. | reverse complement strand
TTTTTAACCTATTCGGCTCGTTATGAGTGAGTTTAACTGATAAAATGACCAATCTATTTTGTAAGCTACATTCAACAAAGGGCAGTTATTAGCCGTATATCGGTTTCAATGGTGCATTTCGCGAAGTGTGGTTTGAACGGTAGTCGGTGTTTCATTTGCAAACTTACTGCCAGCTCGACCAGTTAAAATTACGTATTTGTCTACCTGAATCTAAGAATAGGTAAGCATCCAGCCTTCACGACTTCTATTTCTTAAATCTCCGTTGTCCATGAAACCCCTTATTCAGACGATAGTTGGCACGTGGTTTATTTGTAGTACAAACTTCCCAATGTGGTTAAAGGGCGATAAAACCAGCCCAACCTTTACGTATTCAATAACCGACAAAAAAGGCGAAACCAATGTCTTGCTGGACGAAGTCAAGTACGTAAAAAATGGCAAAATCAAAACGCTTACCGGCTTCGATTATCAAGACGCAACTGATTCATCGGCTTTTGTGTGGCGCGGAAAAGGGTTGTTGAGTTTAGTGCGGAGCCAATGGAAAGTCGTTCTGCACGACCCCAACGGTCAATGGGCGGTTATCTGGTTTTCAAAAACACTGTTTACACCCGAAGGCGTCGATATTATTAGCCGGATACCCCAGCTTTCTGACAAGACGCTCAACCACATAAAATCGCTAATGGCCGCCAATCCCCGGTTGGCAAAACACAGTAGCAACCTGCGCGATCTGCCGGTTCGATAGCTAGATTCTGTATTTTCGTGAGTCAACCCCGAAATTGGGCATTCATTCTCCGTAACACGTCTATTTGTATGAACTACACCCGAATGCCGATTGAAATAGAATCGCCGGAAGAGATTGGCTATTCAACCATCCAATACAATCTGGCCGAGAGTTCGGTGCGCGACATTCAGATGAAAGACCTGGATCTCAAGCTGGATGATCTGCTTTTGTGTTACGGCCATCATCGGGGGCATCCCGAATTACTCGATTGCATCGCCAGCGAAGGTGATAATCTCAAACCAGACGATGTATTGGTTTGCAGTGGAGCGGCCACCGCTTTGTTTATCGTAGCCACGACGTTGCTTAGCGAGAAAGATCATTTGGTGGTTGTGAGACCAAATTACGGCACGAATCTCGAAACGCCACGGGCCATCAACTGCGAGATGAGTATTATTGATCTGACGTTCGATGAGGAGTTTGCCCTGAACATAGATCAAATTCGTCAGGCGATTCGGCCCAACACCCGACTTATCAGTATTACGAATCCGCATAACCCCACGGGAACCGTTATTTCCGAGGCTATTCTGGATGAATTGGTTGCGTTGGCCGAAGCCCATACGTGCTATTTGCTCGTTGATGAAACCTACCGCTATCTGAATTTCCAGACACCACGTTCCCCCTATTTAGCAACGAAAAGTAAGAACGTCATTTCGGTCAGTTCGCTATCGAAGGCGTTTGGCGTTCCGGGCATTCGTATTGGCTGGATCATCTGCCGCGATTCTGAATTGATGACCCGGTTTCTGGCGGCAAAAGAGCAAATCATGATCACTAATTCGGTGATTGACGAACAGATTGCCCTGCACATTTTACAGCATCAGGAAAGTCGGTTGGCCGAAGCACACCAGCACATCCGAACCAATTTTGGCATTATCTGGCAGTTTTTCGCCCAAACGCCGTTTCTCGAATGGGTAGAGCCGACGGCGGGTGTGGTTTGTTTTCCCCGATTAAAAGCCAGCTATTCAATCAATACCGGCGCATTTTATCAATCGCTGTATTCGAACTATCATACCCTTGTCGGGCCGGGCCATTGGTTCGAGCAAGACAAAATATACATGCGTATTGGCTTTGGCTACCCCACCCCCAACGAGTTGACAACCGGTTTACAAAACCTGGAACGTTGCCTGTCCGAACATCTGGATTCATAGGCCAACTACCAATCGACCAGTAGGTCGCATTGCGTCTGATTCTGTTTTTTTGTGTATTATTACCTGATTCACGGCGGTTAGTCAATAATCTGCCTAAATAATCGCTTGCCAATTATTATTTGGCAATAAAAAACAGATTTAGTACAATAGCCTTATTTATTGAATTTCAACAGCGTCACTTATTTTCATATAGCTCATTTTTTGTGGTGGTGTTCAGGGCTTAATTTTGACACCATCACCCCCAGTTACAACTCAATAACTACCCGTTTTCAATGGATTTTTCGAAGTACAAAAAAAGCACAACGTCTGTATGGGCCGGCGAAACGGAACCCTTTACCGATGGGGCCGTGACAACGCCAATTGTGAGAAGTGTTGCCTTTGCCTATACTGATCTGGACGAATGGCACAACGTAGCAACCGGCAAGGCTGATGGCTACATCTATAGCCGGAACACCAACCCAACGGTACACGTACTCGAAGAAAAAATTCGGATTCTGGAAGGTGCCGAAGCCGCGACCTCGTTTGCTACCGGTATGGGTGCCATCAGCAATACATTATTTGCCTTGTTGGGACCGGGCAAACGAGTTGTTTCCATTAAAGATACGTATGGCGGTGCCAGCCGACTTTTTCTGGACTTTCTGCCTCGTTACCAGGTTAACGTTACGCTTTGCGAGACAACAGGTTTCGACGAAATCGAAGCCGAAGTTGCGAAAGGTTGCGACGTACTTTATCTGGAGACACCAACCAATCCTACCTTAAAAATTGTTGATATAGCCCGGTTAGCAGCCGCAGCCAAAAAAGTCGGGGCCATCACGGTAGTCGATAACACGTTTGCCACGCCCATCAATCAAAACCCTCTGACGCTGGGCGCTGATTTAGTTGTTCATAGCGCAACCAAGTTTCTCGGCGGACATTCAGATGCAATGGCTGGTCTACTTTGTGGCACGAAAGAACTGGTTGAGAAAGTGTTCCAATTCCGGGAAATCAATGGGGCAAGTCTCCAAGCCGATCCGGCTTATATGATTGCCAGAGGCATGAAAACGCTGGAACTTCGGATTGAGCGCCAGAACGCATCGGCGCTGATTATTGCGAAGTATTTGAAGGCGCATCCTAAGGTTAGCGATGTGTTTTATCCGGGTCTCGACACACATCCCGGTCATGACATTGCCAAAGCGCAGATGTCCGGCTTTGGCGGCATCATGAGTTTTTCGCTGAATGGAGGCTATGATTACGTGAAGAAATTCCTGCCAAAACTCCAATTTGTACATCTGGCCGCCAGTCTCGGTTCGGTGAGTACGCTGGCCGGACCACCAAGAACCACCAGCCACGTTGAGCTAACGGAAGAGCAACGTAAGCTGTTGGGTATTCCCGAAAGTCTGATTCGGTATTCGGTTGGTATCGAGAACGTTGACGATCTGCTCAATGATTTAGATACGGCTCTGGCCTTTTTATAATCCACTGCTCACGCATGACGTACCTCTTTAAACCAATTGCTGGCTATTTACTAATGGGCCTGTTACTCCCGCTTGTGAGTTTCGCTCAGGTCAATTCCGTAGCGCGAACCAGCAACCCCGGCACAACCGCGTTACTGGCTAAAATGGATAAAACCGCCGATGGACTCACGGCAAAAGTCATTGACTGGCGACGCGATATTCACCAGAATCCCGAGTTGGGGAATCGTGAGTTTCGGACGGCGGCTAAAATAGCGGCTCACTTGCAATCGTTGGGAATCGAGGTAAAAACCGGGGTGGGCAAAACGGGAGTCGTTGGTCTGCTCAAAGGTGGCAAGCCGGGCCCAGTTATTGCTTTACGGGCAGATATGGACGCGCTCCCCGTAACGGAACGTGTCGATTTGCCGTTCAAGTCAACGGTTACAACAGACTATAATGGCAAAACAACGGGCGTGATGCATGCCTGTGGCCACGACTCGCACGTAGCTATGCTGATGGGCGCAGCCGAAGTGCTGGCATCAGTTCGGAGTGAGTTACGTGGCACCGTAAAGTTTATTTTTCAGCCTTGTGAAGAAGGACCGCCAACCGGCGAAGAAGGCGGTGCCAAACTAATGGTTAAAGAGGGCGTACTGGAAAACCCGAAAGTGGATGTTATTTTCGGACAGCACATTGCCTCTGGAACCAGCGTTGGCACATTTACTTATCGGCCCGGAAGTGTCAGCGCTGAGAACGATATATTTAAGATAACCATACACGGCAAGCAAACGCATGGTGCCGCTCCCTGGTCGGGCGTTGACCCAATCGTTACGGGTGCCCAAATTATTTTGGGACTGCAAACCATCGTGAGCCGGAACATGCCCCTCACCGAAAATGCGGCCGTGCTGACGATTGGTGCCTTTCACTCCGGCATCCGGGAAAACATTATTCCCGAAGAAGCAACGATGATTGGTACGATCCGCACACTCGACACAACGATGCGAAACACCATGTACCGGCGAATAAAGGAAGTAGTAACCAACATTGCCGCAAGTGCGGGCGCCATGGCGGAAGTCGATATCAGCATGGAAGATGCGATGCTGGTCAATAACCGGGAATTAACGGCCAAGATGGTTCCGACCTTACAGGCGTTAGCCGGTATGCCCAACGTTCTGCTGGTTCCGTCGGGGATGGGTTCCGAAGATTTTGCCTATTTCGCCCAAAAAGTACCCGGCTTCTTTTTTAGTACGGGTGCCCGCCCGAAAGACAAGCAACCAAACCAGATTCCGCACCACACGCCCGATTTCCAGATCGACGAAAGCAGTTTCGGTATGGGCGTAAAAGCACTTTGCCACCTGACCGTGAATTATATGGACACAAAGTAACGTGGCCGGTCGGCCGGTGCCGTTACGTTAAAACCTCTATAACCAATGAAAAAACTCACCTCACTACTGATTGGCTTCCTGCTTTTAGCCAACCTTCAGGGCAGCGCCCAAACAACGAAACCCGCTGATATAGCTACGCAACGGCTACAGCAGGAACTGGAGTCTATTGCGAAACTAGCCAAAGGGAAAGTCGGCATTTGTGCGGTTCATCTCGAATCAGGCCGACAGATTAGTATGAATGTACAGGAGCGTTTTCCGATGGCCAGCACCATTAAAGTGGCCATTGCGGTACAGCTCTTTACGCTGATTGAACAGGGCAAACTGTCGTTGATGACAATGGTCGATTTGCAACCTTCAGATCTGCATCCCGGCAGTGGCACGCTAGATGTACTCTTTGCAAAACCCGGCGTTCAATTGTCCGTCCAGAACCTGCTCGAACTGATGATGGTCATTAGTGATAACTCCGCGACGGATATTCTGCTCCGGCTGGTAGGTGGTACAGAAGCCGTTCAGAGTCGCCTGAAAACGCTGAGCATTCAGGGTATGTCCGTCGATCGAACCATCATTCAATTACTGGCTGATCTCGATGGCATTACCCTGCCGCCATCCAGCCAGTGGACGCTCGGGTTTTATGCTAAATTGGATAGTGCCACGACGCCGGAGATAAAACGACTGGCGGCTGTCAAACTAAAAACTGACCCGCGCGATACATCGACACCCGAAGCGATGGTTAATTTATTGACGCAAATTTACCGGGGTACCGCGCTTAAACCCGAAAGTCGGGCACTGTTGCTGGGCGTTATGGAACGCTGCCGGGGTGGAGCCGCCCGACTAAAAGGCTATTTGCCCCCGAACACCATTATCGCCCATAAAACGGGCTCATTGGATGGTAGCGCCAACGACGATGTAGGCATTATTACCTTGCCGGGCGATGCGGGCCATATTGCTATTGCCGTTTTTGTGGGCGATTCGCCAATGCCACTGGCCGAACGGGAACAAACGATTGCCCATTCCGCCCGCTCTATTTATGACTATTTCTTGTACCAGCCTGTTGCCATGCACAACCCAGCCCGGTAATTAATTGCGGCACTGTTGATCCAAAAATTCTCAAGGAAACAACCTTTATCTATGAAAAAGAGCTTAGTTAACCGTTTCTGTTTACATGGATTATTGATACCTTTTTTAGCTTTTACGTTGCCGACATCAGCGCTGGCTCAACAACCGACTTATGACCTTCCTAAAAGTAAATATGGCCTTCCGGTAGTCAACGATGTTGGGATATACAAGAAAATTGTAGCCGCCAATCCAGACAATGAATTGGTAGACATGCGGCAAATCCTGCCCGATGCACACTTCGATGTTACCTACGCCACCCCCAATAATATTGTCAAGCGGAAGCTGTATCCTACGGCGGATGTGTTTATGCGTAAACCAGCCGCATTAGCCCTTCAACGGGCAAACGAAAATCTAAAAAAACAGGGCTTCGGTTTGCTACTCTTCGATGGTTACCGACCTTATGCCGTAACGGTACTTTTCTACGAAGAAATTAAGGATACAACCTTTGTGGCTGACCCGCACAAAGGCTCGCGACACAACCGGGGCATGGCTATTGACTTGTCATTATACGACCTGAAAACCGGAAATCGCCTTTCCATGCCTTCCGATTACGACGAGACAACACCCCGCGCTTTTCACGAGTATATGCAGTCAGATAGTGCTTCGACGGCTCACCGCGCCGTTTTACGGTCGGCAATGGAGCAGGTTGGTTTCGCTATTTTCCCGTGGGAATGGTGGCACTATGATTTTCAGGGCTGGGAAAGCTGCTTCACCTACGATCTGTCGCACGAAACAATTCGTCAGGCAAACAAAAACCTTCACAAAGCTAATGCAAAGTGATAATCGCTATTTTTCACAAGCCTACTTTCAGTTGGGCACTCTGCCCGTATTGTAATTGACTGCTTGCGCTATAAACGATCCGCAGGGCATGCACGACGCTGCTGGCCGGAATCGCCACAATATGTTTCAACACAACCACATCAGTGCTGGTAGGAACCCGATTCTGGGACCATACGGCAGCATCGGTCCAGTTGCCCGTTTTAACGGTATATAATGGCGGAGCATTCGTGGCCAGCGTCACTACTACGGCGGTCATTGGCGCTACCGAAATACTAAAGCGAGTTGCATTCGCTACGGCAAACGATGTTGGGGTTCCTTTGGTAAAACTACCATCGGCGACAACCTGAGCATTGGCAAAAAACGTATTGGCCGCTACATCATACATGTTGGTTTGTGGCCTAAGCGTTTGATAACTAACCGTGTTAATGGTTATGCCGGGCACACTCACGTTGGCATTAATCGTGCTGGTAAAATCTTTGTTTATGATGGTCACCTTTACCGTCTTGCCGTCATCGCTGGTGGTCGCGTAGTAGCTGGCTCTGGGATTGGTTGTGGAGTTTGGTGGAGTAACGGTCAGGATTCGTTGATTTCGGGCGCCATCGGCAAACGCTAGTAAACCGTAATAAATTGACCCAATGGCATAGGTCCCGTTTGCCGCGCTGACCCGGTAAATAGGCGAATAACCGAGGCTGTTGCCACCACTATGAAAATTGGCTCCCTCTGCTTTATAATTCGCCAGTGTGTACAGATAATCGAGCGCCCAGATGGCCGACGCAAAACTATTCGTTACGCCTGCCAAACCGCCACTGGCAACACTGTTGGTTTCCGACATCCGAAACGGTGTCGAATAGGTGCTGGCCAGATTGGTTAAATAACTTAGATTGGTCTGAAACGTACTGTTTGGCGAAAGTGAATTGATTAAAGCATCAATCGACTGCTCCGTGGTTCCGGTCAACTCTTCAGCCCGGAATGGATACGCGTGTACATTAAATGTATTGATTTGTCGAAAGGGCGACGTTGTTGACACATTATTCATTTTCTGCAAATACGCGCTGTTCCAGGTATTATATTCGGTTCGTCGCCCAATGTCGCCCCCACTGATGGGAATCGCTGCATTTGTACTTTTGATGGCGTCGAAGACCGGCAGGTAATTGCTGACGTATAAAGCTGGGTTATACGGGTTTCGGTATTTATTGACAACATACGCCATTGGTTCGTTGCCAATGCAAACGCTTTTCAGCAAACTGCCATATGTCGAATAAACATAGTTGGCTTCCGAAGCCGCTTCCGCGACAGCATTGCCTGCGTAGTTCGCACTGTCTTTGGCGAAATTTATAGTATAGAGGCTCTTCCAACCAACCGTAGATAAAAACCCGAACAGTTTATCAATGTCAGAATTATAGAGTTTGTTTACATCGGTATTGCTGCCTCGGGCACCGGCTGTCCACGCCATTAAATCGCCCGAATTGCCACCAACCCGAATAACTGAATTCGTGCTGATGTTAGTTAGCAAGTTGCGAAATCGAGTGAGCGCAGTTGCCGATGCCACATAAAAACTACCTACCGTCGTCCCTCCGCCCCCATCCGTTGTCAGGGTTTT
This sequence comes from Spirosoma sp., assembly GCA_964263725.1. GTDB lineage: Bacteria > Bacteroidota > Bacteroidia > Cytophagales > Spirosomataceae > Spirosoma. The sequence goes on along the minus strand of CAXVWN010000275.1, from coordinate 3,618 downwards.
CTGCTCCAGACTAAAGCCAACAAAATCGTCATTGACTCGATAACCGGCCGTGGTTGCATCTACGTGTACATTTACAGGGACAGATTGCGCCAGCAAGGCCAGCACCTGAAGCGAAAGAGCAACGAAAACACTACCGACTACGACAAATTTCATGGCATGTTGATGATTATAAGCAAGTAAACCGTAAGCACTTCAATCTCTTTTCTATTGCCCTAACTTCAATTGAGCATTCTGTCCATACTGTAATTTAACGCCCGCATTATAAACCAATCTATATCCGTAAACGACGCTGTTGGCTGGAATCGTCACAACATGTTTTAACAGTAACACATCCGTACTATTGGGCAACCGGTTTCCCGACCAGACAGACGGGTCTGTCCAGTTTCCCGTTTTAAGGGTGTACATCAACCGCGAACTGGTTTCCAATGTCACTACCACCGCCGTCATTGGAGCTACAGGAACGCTGAAACTGGTTGGATTGATTAGTGTAAGCGCTGTGGGCACACCCTTCGTAAAGCTGCCGTCGGTGGCGACCTGAGCACCGGCGTAGTACGTGTTAGCAACGAAATCGTACTTACCGGTTTGTGGCTTAAGCGTTTGATAACTAGCCGTACTGATTGTTACGCCGGGGATGTTTACACTGGCACTGATGGTGTTGGTGAAATCTTTATTGATAAGGGTAACTTTTATGGTCTTACCGTCATCTGAATTGGTGGCAAAATAGCAGCCTCGTGGATTAATCGTTGACGTTGGTGGCGTAACCGACAGCAACCGCTGGTTTTTTGCCCCATCCACAAACGCCAGCATCCCATAATAAATGGGTGCAATTCGATACGATGAGATGGCCACATTGGGTCCCCAGTCGATAGCGGAATAAACACTACTGCCCGACGAATGGAAATTAACCCCACTTACGCCATTGGCGGCCAGCGTATACAGATATTGCAAGGTCCAAAGGGCGCTAACATAGGTGTGCGATACATTCGTGGTGTCGGTAGTACCGGTGGCGGCACTACTCGTTTCAGAGAATCGCAGGGGCACATTTTTAGATTGAGCCAGTTGAACTACATACGGAAACTGCGTCGCCATAAAGATTTTCGGCGCGTTATTAAAATTCATAAGCGTATCCGTCGCGGCATCACGCGATAACGTATTCGAATTATTTCCCAAACCGTAATTGTGTACATTCAGGGCAGCTAACGGCCGACTGCTGCCGGAGTTATTGACATAGTCTGTAAATACCTTATTCCACGTTTGATTTTGCGCACCATAGTATTTCTGGGCCCCATTATCGAGTCCGCTGATGGGTATAGCCGGGTTGGCCGCCTTAATGGCATCATACATGGGCAGGTAATCTTTTGTCAGGCAACTATCAGGCGTATAGGCCGTTGTCCTGAATACGCCAGCATACAAATACGATTCATTTCCAAGGCTAACGCTATGCAACTGAGCGCTATATTTGTTCATGATGTAGGTTGCTTCGGAGACAGCGTTGGCGGGCGTATTAATCGGCAAATTGATGGTATAAATACCTTTCCAGCCTACCTCCGATAAAAATGTAAAGAACTTATCGGTATCATCCGAATATGTTGCCCGAACGTTGGTACTGGTGCCCCTTGTCGTGTTTTGCCAGACCATTCGATCATCGGCGGTGAAACCGCCAAGCCGGATAATAGAGTGGTCACTGATATTGGTTAATAGGTTTTTAAGTCTGGAATTACCATTCGTTCCCCCTTTCCAGAAGCTGCCCAGTTTCCCCCAATAGCCAGTCGACAAAGTGTATTGCTCCATGCTGAATCCAACGAAATCCTCATTGACCCGATAGCCCGTCGTTGCCGCGTCGATACTAAGACTTACGGGGACGGTTTGGGCCACTAAACGCTGGAGTAGCAGAATATTGACGACTAAAAAGCACGTGACGATCCAGTTAAATTTCATAATAAGTACAGGTCGTAGTGAACAAACCAGAACATAGCGGATTCAATAACGGGTACAAACAGGAAGCCAACTAAGTTAGTTTAACACGACACAATATATGAGCCATTTATTCGATTTTCGTAGATAAATGCATGTCATAAGCCGGTCGATACAAGAAACGGCGGCTAATCTCATGAGATTAGCCGCCGTTTCTTGCTGCGTAACATGTACTCTATGTCATGGTTTATTCCTTCAAACTTTTCAAATACGCAATGCTTTTGGGCATCTGTTCATATTCGTGATTACTCTCATCTTCAATGTAATAATGCTTCACACCTGCCTTTTTGGCAAGGCGTATAATTTCCGGAATATTTACTTGTCCATCGCCGAGCGTAACGTCGTTTTCGGGGGGCGTGCCACCCGTCAAATCACCTTTAATGCCTTTTTTGAGGTCTTTCAGGTGCATTAGTTTATAGCGATTGCCGTATTTTTTTAACAAAGCCACGGGGTCGGCTCCGCCGTGTTGCGTCCATAAAATATCCATTTCAAACGAGACATAGTCAGGATTGGTATTCTTGACGATGTAATCGTATAGCGTACCATCTTCGTAGGGATGGAATTCGTAACCGTGGTTGTGGTAGCAAAAGGTGAGACCGTTTTCTTTCAAAATCTTACCCACCCGGTTGAAATCCTCAACGGCTTTCTTGGCATTGTCGAGGTTAAAATTTGCCTTTTGATGAGGAATCCAGGCCACCATGACAAAGGAAGCGCCCAACGCCTTCGCTTTTTTGACTACATCTTCCGGGTCTTTTACAATCTGCTCGTACCCTGAGCCAGTCGCCGAAATTTTAATGCCTCGCTCATCGCACAGTTTTTTAAATTCCGACTCTGTCATACCCTTTGGCGCTCCCCCTTCCATATCGGTGATGCCCAATGCCTTGATCGTGTCCAGCGTGGCAATAACGCTCTTGGGGAAACTGGCTCGATACGTATATGACTCGACACCAATTGGGAATGTGTATAGTTTGCCTTTTTGAGCAAAACTGTCTGCTCCACCGAGTAGTAAAGTTGTTGCCAGACACAACGGGAAAAGGATTTTTTTCATGGTTATAAGTTTTCTTTTTTAAATTTATTTACGGCCTGATTGGCAGCTCGGACAGTAAACGCCCTGTACGTATAACGAGGAATTTTGCTTGAAAAGCAGACTCGTCCTATAAGACTTTACTGACCCTGTTTTTACTTATATCGCTTGACTGGCCTATGCATTTGCAAGTAGATTTTAGCGTTCCTGCTCTCTTTTCGCTATGCAACGAAGGACGTTTATTCAGAACACGGGTTTGCTTACGGCAGCCCTCGGCACTGCCGGACCGGAGCTTTTAGCCGCGTCGCAACCGCAGATCGTATCGAAAAACAAACTGCCGAAATGGAAAGGCTTTAATCTTCTGGATTTCTTTTCGCCCGATCCCAAAAATAGCCGCCTGGCTACCCAGGAGGATTATTTCAAGTGGATGCAGGATTGGGGGTTTGACTTTGTACGGCTCCCGATGGCCTATCCGGCTTATATCAAATTTGACCGGAGCCGGAACATCACACCCGACGAAGTGTACCAAATTGACCAGCAGGCTGTTGACCAAATTGACGCGTTAGTCGCCATGGCGCACAAACATAATTTACATGTTAGTTTGAACCTGCACCGTGCCC
>CAXVWN010000274.1:0-9807 GCA_964263725.1 Spirosoma sp. | reverse complement strand
GAAGAACGAACGATGCAGGAGATAATGGATCGGTATCACGAAGGGAACGACCTGGTAGCCAGTCAAACCGTCAACCGGCTGCTTGAATATTTTGGCCGGGCCGTTTCTGTCATTATCAATATTCTCGACCCCGATGCCATTGTCCTCGGCGGAGGTGTTGGCAATGTGGACTTGCTTTATACCGAAGGCGTTGAACGGGCCAAAAAGTACGTTTTCAACAGCCGGGAGATCAATACGCGTTTCCTAAAACCCAAGTTAGGCGATAGTGCCGGTGTATTTGGTGCTGCATTATTATAAAATAAAATGAGAAAGAGAGCGGCATCAACCGCTCTCTTTCTCATTTTATAGTACCTTTTGTTCTTACCGAGGTCGGCGGGTGCCACCCGCGGCTGGTGCGGCCTGTTGTTGTTCGCCACCACCTTCACCGCCTTTCACGTCGTCATTTTCGACCGAACGTCCTTTTTTACGCTGTGGCTGATCGAAACTTAGCTTGCCGATCTTGTAGCTGAAGTTGACCCGGACACCAGCATTATACATGCTGGTCGTGCTGTTCTGAGCAAAAATGGGCGATGATGATTCGGAACGGATCGTAAAGGGATGGTTGAAAAAATTTTCAGCCGCAATACCGAAACTGCCCCGCTTGTCTTTCAGGTCTTTTTTTATGCCGAGGCTGTAGAACGCAAATCCCCCCTGATAACCCTGTAACTGAACTTGCTTGCCACGGATAAAGCCGAAACCCTGCACACCCCAGCCATTTTTAAGCGTCAGGTTCGTGAAGAATCGTCCGGTTACCACCCAACCCGAATTGGTCGCGTTGTAAACAGAACCGGCATTATTGTTGGTCAAATACGAATAATACAGATCAAAACCTCCGCCAATTTGCCACTTCGAGAAAAACGTTGCGTTACCAAACACGTTCGTTCCATAAGCCGACTCACGACCAATATTCAGGTACGATGTTTGAATAGCCTGCGCCAACGTTGGGTTAGTTACCTGTCCGGCGCCTGTTGTAACGGTGTCGCGAACGCTGGTGATTGAGTTGTTTGTTTGCCGGGCAAACAGCGAAACATTCAGGTATACGCTTTTAATGTAAGCGCTGGTAGCCAACTCAATATTGTCGGTCAACTCGGGCGATAGAAGCGGATTTCCCTTTGTAATATTCGTTGGGTTCGACGTGTTAACGTTCGGGTTCAGAAACTGAATACCGGGCCGCTGTAACCGTCGGTTATAGGCCAGTTTAATCGTCTTACCCCCTTTCAGTGACTTCGAAATATTCAGGCTCGGTACAAGATTGCTATAATTCGGAATACCCAGATCCTTTCCGGCAGCCCCACCCTGTTCACCCGGCTGATTCTGCGTATAACTGGCGTTGATAGTGGTATGCTCGTAGCGCGTTCCGGCCTTTATGGTGTACTTATTTTTTGTCGTCAGCGTGTAGGAAACATAACCAGCCCCAATATTTTGGTCGTAGTTCAACGTGTTACCCGCGCGGGTCGGGTCGGTTAAAAGCGGGCCGGTACCCGTGGCAACATTATAGCTAAAATCACTTTCTACCTGCCTGAAAATCGCTTTTCCCCCAAATTCAAGCATCTGGTTTTTACCAATTGGCGTCTGGTAATCACCCTGAACAGTTGATTCCTGATTAAAGCTATTGTTCAGGTTTTGCTGACGAGCCGAAATCACGGAGAAATCGGGTGCACTTAAAATATCCGCGGTAAAATCGTTGTTGCGGTTGTTGCGACTATACTGCGCTGATACGCTCAACTCCTGTTGTGGCTTGGCAAACGTGCGGGTATAATCAACATTTGCATCGACCGTACCCGACAAATCTTTGGTCAGTACATTTCTGTTGGACACGATCGGGAAATACGCCGTTGGCGAGATCGTACGCGTCAGGAAATTATCCTGATTCTGGTAATTATTACGCGCCCCATACCGCAAACTGGCCGTAATGGAACTGGTTTTGCTGATATCATAATCCCAGCCGAGCGTGTACTGACCAAAAATTCCGTGCATACGCGTGTCGGCGGTTTGGTCGGTCGTTGTTGTACCGCTGCTACCAAACGTTCTCTGCGTATTGGCAAATCGTCCGAGTACGTTGTAATTCGCCCGCCCGAAGCCGCTTAAACTGAAGCCCATTTTGCCAGTTCGCAGGTTGCCGTTCAGGCCAAGATTGGTACCCCGGTTACCCACACCCGAATCAACATTGAGGGTGAATCCCTGCAAGGTGGTTTTCTTGGTAATAATATTGATAATACCCGCTGATCCTTCGGCGTCATATTTCGCGGAAGGACTGGTAATTACCTCAATGGTTTTAATCATGTCGGCCGGAATTTGCTTCAGCGCGTCCGCAACACTACTGGCCACAATGGTGGAGGGTTTGTTATTGATTAACACCCGTACGTTGCTGCTACCCCGCAAACTAACGTTACCGTCTAAATCTACCGACAAGAGCGGCACTTTACGCATGACATCGGTGGCGTCTCCCCCTTTGGCGGTAATATCTTTATCGGCATTATACACCAGCCGATCCACCTTTTCTTCCACCAGCGAAGCCTGTCCAATTACTTCGACTTCTTTCAGCGTTCGAACGTCGGCACCCAGTTTAATGGCCCCGAGGTTAATGTCGCCTTTACGGTCGAGTTTAACGCTCGATACGGTTTTGTTACGATAACCCACGAATGAAATCAGGAGTTGAAAATCGCCTTGTGGCAATTTGGTCAGCGTAAACTTGCCTTTATCATCGGCCACGGTCCCATCAATTGGTTTTTTCGTCTGCGCGTTAATCAGGGCGATACTGGCAAACTCAACGGGCTTACCCGTTGTGGAATCAGTCACTATGCCGGTCAACTTGGCATTGCCACGGGGTGAGCCATCGCTCGATGTACCAGGAATAGCGGCTGCCGGTCGCTGGCCCCCATCAGGCAATGCTGGAAACTGCGCCCGAACCACATTGGGGGCCGTTAGCAGCGCAGTACCGATGCACAGAGAAAGTACTAGTTTTTTCATATTCAGGTTAGAATCAATAAAATAATAAGCGTAAACCAATACTAAGTTGTCCCACTATAAGCATAAAAAGACAACTTAGTTGACCAAATTTCGGAACAATTTTCCCGATAAAATCTAATTCTACATAAACGGGCCGCAACATGGACGAGCGGACCACATTACTTAACTGAACAGTTGAGTATTGCTGGTTAATTCGGGATAATCGACCCGTGTTAACACATCGGGTACGTCGCTCGGCTCTGTTCTGGATGTGATGCGTTTGCCGATGCTGTAGCTATGCATTTGATTGGCAGGATATTGTCTCGCCAGCAACGCCAGCGCATCGGCTTGATTCAGATCGTCGTGTAGCCAGGCATGTTCATCGTCGGGCGTTAGCAGGCAGGGCATCCGCTTTTTGGTATTATGAATAGCGGCCAGTAGCGGGTTGGCCTCTGTTGTCAGAAGCGTGTACGTCGGGATCAATTCGCCGGTTTCGGGGTCCGGCCATTCGTCCCATAAACCCGCAATGGAACCGATTTTCTGATCGCTGGGACTGATGTAAAATGGAAATTTCTTACTGCCGGCCGTGTACCATTCAAAATAGCCGGTAACCGGAATCAGACACCGCTTTCCAGCCTGTGCCGCCGACCGAAAAGATGGCTTTTCATAAATTGTTTCCGAGCGGGCGTTAATGGTTTTCGTACGAATATCATCCGCACCATCCTGATTTCGGGTCCAGCGCGGAATAAGGCCCCAGTGAATTAGTTGCAGCTTACCCGGTTCCTGCCGCGTTATAATAGGCCAGGCAGGAAAACTGTAGGCATTCGCATGATAAATCGGCTGAAAATCAGCCGATGTCGGCAAGGCAGCCTGGTAGCGATCTTCTAGCTCTGAAGCCTTGACGTTGAGTGATTTATGAAAACACATAAGATGGGTAGACGCATCGGCAGATGGTCGGTTGATATACAGATAAACCATTAAATACACTCGCTGGTTATCCCGATTTCACACTTTACCATTAGCTTATCGTCTTAAACAAAAAAAGTCTGCTCCTCGTTAATCAGCTTTAACCAGACTATTTTATTGCTGTTCTTACACTAATGACTCTACCCAAACCGTCAGTTCATTCCAGTCCCTCACTCGCTCTGACCAATCTTGAGCAGGATAGCTGGCAGAAACTCGCATCCGCTCTTGAGCACAACAAAAATCAACCTATTGATGCGGGCTTTAAAACCATGATTATTGCCTCCCGAACGGCCACGGGTGCCGATGCCCGAACAGTCGTTTTGCGAAAGGTTGATGCCGCTCGAAAGTATGTCTGGTTCCACACCGACGTGCGGGCAGCGAAGGTGATGCAGCTCGAAGCATTCCCTGATTCTACGTTGCTATTTTGGGACGACAAAGAGCAAATTCAACTTCGGCTTTTAGTCGAAACCCATCTGCACACCAACGATTATGTGGCCGATGAACATTGGCAAACACTGGGCGTTAGCAGTCGAAAAAACTACTTATCAGAGTACAAACCGGGTAGTGAGCAACCGAGTCCTTACCCTGGTTTCCCTACGCATCTAGGGGCTGATCTTCCATCGAAAGAAGAGAGCGAAGCAGGGCGCAACAATTTTGCGGTAATCGAATGCCGGGTGCTGGCGATGGAATACTTGCACCTGAGTCGGGATGGACAGATACGAGCACGATTTCAGTATGAACCCGACTCAAAAATGGTCTGGCTGGCACCTTAAAGCGGATGTGCGACTTGACAAATGAATGGATAATGAATAATGGACTATGTTCTAATTTTCATTTTTCATTATCCATTTATTTAAACCACACGTGAATAATATGGCGACGACGAAGCCAAACTCTGATTATTACGGAATTGATTTCCGGGAGCATCCGGAGAAATATAAAGTAAGCGTTGGTGAAATGGGCGTTCTGACCGCCATGCCCTATAAGGCGGAAATTCTCCCCTATTGGCGGTTCAAGACGCCGGAAATTGCCCGCGAGTCGTCCGAAAAAATTTACCAGTTATTTCTGGAGTACAAAGAGAAAGACGACTTCATTGGTATGGATATGGCCAGGAAGTTTTTGCAAATGGGCTACACCCGCTCCAGGCGGTACGCCAACCATCGCACCGGACAAAAATATGACGGTCCCGTACCCGACGATCAGAAAGGACGCTCTGGTGCGCATGGCCGCCCCCAGCTTCCCCGTGATGAAGATCCGATAAAAGCTGAGTCGGCCCGAATTTTCTACGGCAAATATTTAGAAGCCAGAGAAGATGAATACTACAAGAAATTGAAAAAGGAATGGCAACAGAAGTACGGGTAGTTTCCTAATCTTTGCGACCTTTGCGCCGTTATTTGGGTCTTTTTATTTTGTCACATTTTAGGCAACGACCCAAAACGTTCGTCTCCAACGCAAAGACAATTTTATGCAACTCCTTGACGGTAAGTTTCTTTCGGCACAAATCAAACAGGAAATCGCGACTGAGGTCGCACAGATACGAAATCAGGGTGGTAAGATTCCGCACCTTGTTGCCATTCTGGTCGGCAACAAAGGAGCATCAGAAACGTATGTAGCCTCTAAAATGAAAAACTGCGAAGAGGTGGGTATGCACTCGACGTTGTTTCGGTTCGATCCATCTGTTTCAGAAGAAGAATTGTTAGATAAAGTCCGGGAGGTGAATGAAAATCCTGACATGGATGGTCTGATTGTGCAGCTCCCCCTCCCCGACCATATCTCCGCCGACAAGGTCATGGAAACAATTAATCCAGCCAAAGACGTAGACGGTTTCCACCCAATCAACATTGGCCGCATGGCCAAAGGATTGCCTGCTTACATTTCGGCGACTCCGCAGGGCGTACTGGAAATGATTAAACGATACGACATCAAAACGGCGGGCAAACACTGCGTGGTTGTGGGTCGGAGCCAGATCGTAGGCTTGCCCATGTCCATTCTGATGCAACGGAATACATACCCCGGCAACTGCACCGTTACGATTACCCACAGCCGTACCCAAAATCTCGCCGAAATCTGTCGCTCGGCCGACATTCTGGTGGCGGCTCTCGGCAAGCCGGAGTTTGTAACGGCCGATATGGTAAAACAGGGAGCCGTTGTTATCGACGTTGGTCTGGAACGCGTGCCGGATGCCAGCAAAAAAAGTGGTTTCTCGCTCAAGGGCGATGTAAAATTCGACGAAGTAGCCCCGAAAACGAGTTTTATTACGCCCGTTCCGGGTGGTGTGGGCCTGATGACCATTTGCTCATTAATGCAGAACACGTTGAAAGCCGCACGGGGAGAGATTTATTGATTCAGTAGATTCTATCTAACCCTTAACAAACTTTAACAGCCCGCCCTGCCACGGACGGGCTTCTTTTTACGTAATTTTGGCCCGGCCTGGCCACTACTTACACAAAAACAATTCGTTAATCTTCACTTGTATGCAATCATTTAAACGCCTGAACCTCCTATTGGGCTGGCTCGTTTTTGCTGTCGCACTCATTACCTATGCGATGACGGTCGAGCGCACAGCTAGTTTCTGGGACTGTGGCGAGTTCATTGCGTGTTCGTTTAAACTCCAGGTTCCGCACCCACCCGGTGCCCCGTTTTTCCTGTTGCTGGGACGAATTTTTTCCATGTTTTCCTTTGGCAACCTACTAAATGTTGCCTACTGGGTTAACATGTCATCGGTATTAGCCAGCGCATTCACGATCGCTTTCCTATTCTGGACCATCACCATGCTGGCTCAGAAACTATTAGGCAAACCGGAGAGTGAATACACCACTGCCGATACGCTGCTGGTTATAGGAACAGGAGCCGTTGGCGCGTTATCGTACACGTTCTCAGATACATTCTGGTTCTCTGCCGTTGAAGCCGAAGTGTACGGTATGTCATCGTTTTTCACGGCTATTGTTGTGTGGGCCGCTTTCAAATGGGAGCGCATCGAGGATGAATCGGCCGCTAACCGCTGGCTCATTTTCATTGCCTACCTGACAGGTCTATCCATCGGTGTTCACTTACTGAACCTCGTCACACTGCCCGCGCTGGCACTGATCTATTACTTTAAGAAATACCCAAAACCAACATTTTGGGGTGGTGCAACCGCATTTGGCATTGGTTTAGCTATTTTAGGTATCATCAATGCCGGTATTATTCCAGGCTTGCCGGGTATGGCGTTTGCCGTGGAACGGGTCTTTGTCAACACACTTGGTTTACCCTTTACGTCTGGTGCCATTTTCTTCACGGTCGTTTTTATCGGTGCTATCGTGTACGGTATTATCTGGTCTGCCCGGCAGAAGCGCGTTGTTTTGAACACGTCATTACTGGCGCTGGCATTTGTGCTGATCGGCTACGCGTCGTACATGCAGGTATTGGTGCGGGCTGATTTCAATCCACCGATCAACGAAAACGACCCCAGTGATGAGCTGAATTTCCTGTCTTATCTGCGTCGGGAGCAATATGGTAGCCGTTCGCTACTCTACGGTCCTGTTTTCACAGCACGACCAATTGACCAGAAACCAGGGGCCGCCATGTGGAAGAAAGAAGGCAATAGATACGTCGTCTTCGACCATCAGCCCGAATATATCTACGCCCCTGGTGATGAGATGCTGTTTCCACGCGTGTACAGCAGCCAACAAAATCACCCCGCTTTATATCGCCAGATGCTGGGCTTAGCCGAAGGGCAAAAGCCAACCATGGGCGACAACCTGAAGTATTTGTTTAGTTATCAGTTGGGCCATATGTGGTGGCGTTATTTGATGTGGAACTTTGCCGGACGGGAAAGTGACGAAGAAGGCGCGGGATACCTCCTGCCCTGGTCGTCAGACCAAGGCGCACCAGACATGCTAGTGCATAACAAAGCGCGTGACAATTTCTATATGTTGCCGTTTTTACTCGGCCTGTTTGGTATCACGTTCCAGTATTTCCGCCGTCGACGCGATTTCCTGATTGTTGGCTTTCTGTTTTTATTTACCGGAATTGCCTTACAAGTCTTCCTGAATTCGCCCCCATCCGAACCACGCGAACGTGATTATATCTATGTTGGCTCGTTCTACTTCTTTGCCATCTGGCTGGGATTGGGCGTAATGTCGATTGCTGAAGGTCTCCGAAATGTCTTGAAATCAGATGTTACCCGCAATGGGTTAGTGGCCGGCGTTTGTTTGCTATTACCGCTGATGATGGGCGCTAAAAGCTGGGACAATCACAACCGCGACAAGCGTTACCAATCGGTTGATTTTGCCAAGAATCTGCTCAACTCCTGCGCACCAAATGCAATACTCTTCACGGGTGGCGACAACGATACGTTCCCGCTCTGGTATGTGCAGGAGGTTGAAGGTTTCCGTACCGATGTGCGGGTGTGCAACTTAAGCCTGTTGGGTACGGAATGGTATATTCAGCAAATGAAACGCAAGACGTATAAGTCGGAAGCGTTGCCTATTTCGCTGGAGTTCGACAACTTCAACAAAGGCAAAAACGACATCGTACCGTTCTACGAAGTGCCGGGTGTGAAAAACGGTATTGACCTCAAGCAATACATCAATCTGATTAAAACCAGCAGTCCGGCGGTTCAGGTGCCGCTTACCAATGGCGACATGACGAGCATTTTACCGTCGTCGGTCTTGTTCCTTCCTATCGACAAAGCCGCTATTGATAAAGCGAATTTTGTACCGGCAGCGCTTCGTCCGTTGATGAAGGACACCCTGCAATGGACCATCGGAAAGAAGGATTTGTACAAGCCTGATCTGATTATGCTCGACATGATTGCGACCAATAATTGGCAGCGGCCTATCTATTTTTCGAGCACGCTGGCAAGCGATAATTACCTGAGCCTGAAAAACTACATGCAGCTGGAAGGTTATGCGTATCGGCTGATGCCGGTGGCCGTACCGGGAGCTACAGATGGGTATGTGAACTCAGATGTTATGTTTAACAACATGACCAAGAAGACGTTCTGGCGTGAATTTGACAACCCGGATGTGTATTATGACGAAACGTATAAAGGGCCACCCGTGATTTCGGCCCGAATTGCTTTCTTCCGTCTTGCCGATCAGCTTATTCGCGAAGGGAACAAAGCCAAAGCCCGTCAGGTACTCGATTATTCGCTGAAGGTGATTCCGGACAAAAGTATTCCGTATGACCAGATTTCATCGAATTACGTGCGATTCCTGTTTGAAGTGGGTGATAACAAAAAAGCCCTCGAAATTGCCGACATCATGGCCAAGCGTGCCGATCAGGCGTTGACCTATGACAAAACGGGCAACGGAAATCGCTTCGGCAGCCCTGATTCGGATTTATACATTCTACAAACGATTGTTGAAGCGTGTAAAGAAGCCAAACAAACGGCAGCTGCTAGTAAATACGAAGCGATTTTCCAGAAGCATATCAATGCATTTGGTTGATTGAATAAAGCCTAGCGAAAAAGCCCGGACTACATGGTGTAGTCCGGGCCTTTTTATGTCAGTTATAAAGTAGAAAAGCTTACCAGCGAACGTTATTTAGTGAATCGGATGGTTCACCTTTTCTTCTTCCAGATCCATTCGGGCTTCTTCTTTACGAATTACTTCATCGTCGAACTCGTCTTTGCTACGAAGCCGATGTAATTCATCCCGCTTAACATTGATAATATCGGTCAGAATTTCATTGTATTGCGTTACGTTTTCGCCGTCGTTTTCTAAAGTATCCAAATGTCGCTTCGTCTGATGACTATCGCTTTCCATCCGATTTTTTAGATTTTCGACTAATTCGTTCGTGCTTAATTCGTCGGCATAATTTTCCTGAAGGTGCTTCAAAGCAACCTTTAGCAGTTTCAGCCGGATTATA
>CAXVWN010000273.1:0-12721 GCA_964263725.1 Spirosoma sp. | reverse complement strand
GAACGGTCGTTTTTTCGGGATCGAGCCGTTTTTTGTTGAAGGACAGATATTCTTTTTCTGATACATTAAAGTACGCGTACATCTCCCGCAGGTCGGAGATAGAGGTGAGCAGTGCCCCTTCTTCAATCAGGCTACCGCGTTTGAAGGGTATTCGGTTAATGACCCCATCGAAGGGCGCCCGGATGCTGGTTAGTGATACATGAAACCGGGCCTTGTTCAGGGCAGATCGGGCTCCATTAATGCCCGCCCGGGCGGTTTCAACCTTCGATTTAGCGAGCTTGAGTTCAGACGGAGAAATCACGTTTTTATCCACCAGTAATTTTACCCGGCCCATTTCAACCTCGACCGATTCCGCCTGGGCGATGGCACTCTCCAGGCTGGCCTGTGCCCGATCCACTTCAACCTGAAATTCGGTTGGATTAAGCTGAAACAGAAGCTGGCCTTTCTGAACGGGCTTGCCTTCATCGACCAGAATTTTATCCAGATAGCCTGCTACTCTGGCCCGGACTTCCACATTCTGCACGGCTTCCAGATTACTGGCGTAGTCGTGGTCGAGGGTTGCGTCTTGGCTGGTCAATTGAATCACCGGAAGCGTTGGCGTAGAATCCTGTTTTTTCTCGCTTCTAGCCGAGCAGGAAGCCAGGATGATCGTACTAAATAGGGCAAGTATGCCTGAATAAGATTGCATAAGGAAAAGTGGTCTGAACGATGAATACGTAGCTACGTAAATGACAGCCCGGCAAGAAGACTGATCCGTTAGCTACGGGAGCAAATACGATAGCGCAAGTAAAGACCAGCTTAGAAAATTCTTAGAATTTGCTTAGAGAGGTGAAAATTGGTGTGATTCGACCCGTAAAAACACAAAACCGCTACCAGAGATCAAGGCTCCAGTAGCGGTTCGAATCGGCATGTTCAACTATGAAAAAGTAATGGATTTATTGACTGTCGGCTTCGGGAGCGGCAATCTTCGCTAAGTCCTTGTTCTGAGGAAATAACGCCAGCCCTTTTTTCAGCCATTCAGTACGGGCAGTGTCGTCTTTGGTAACCAGCTCGTTGAAGGAAATCAGGTACTTAAAGGCCAGCAGCAGGTCTTTCTTGTAGCGATTCCGTTCCTCTTCTTTATCCGAAATCATACTGATGAATTGCTCGAAGTAGGGTTTGGCTTTCCCATTGCGAACGGCCTCTTCAGGAGTATATGCATAATAGTTCGCCTTTGCCCGATACAATACAGTTGGGGCATAATCTGGTGAAGCTTTTTGGGCTAATGCCAGCGCCGAATCTGCCATAGCGAACCTAACGGTGTCCCGTACTAGTTTACCGAGACTGTCGCGCTGGAAACCAAGGGTGTAATTACTCATGCCGTACCGAAATAAATCCTGCATATCCGCCTTGAAGTTGTGTTTCGCGGCTGAATCCAGGGCAGCTACCGCTTCAGGGTGTTTCTTGGCCCGGTAATAATACTTAGCCATGTCACTGTACAGGTTCTCGGTGGTATCGAAAGGAGCAGCCTTGGCTAAGTAAGTTACGCCAATGGAGTCATTAACCGCTTTCAGGGAATCACTGCCGGGATTTTCGATGCCCATATACGCCAGTCCGAGGTACTTGTAATCGTCGGGCATGACCTTTTCCGGCGCTTTTTCCAGAAACGTACTGATGTTTTGAATAGCTTTCTGGGGTTCTTTCAATGATGAGTACGCCCATCCCTGAATCCGGTACACAATAGGGTTCTGCGCCAGTACGGTACGGTTGCTGTCGATCAGATTTACGGCCCGCTGGTAATCTTTGGCCAGAAAATGAAACTGAGCCTGACGTAGCAGTGTCTCCTGACGTTTGTCGTTCGATACATTTACGTACTGATCGATATAGCTGGCCGCTTCTTTGTAGCGGTTGACCAGAAAATATAACTCGGCTAACTGGTTGTAAGCTGGTGCATAGTTCGGGGTAGCATCGATGGCTTTTTTGTAGTTCTCCACGGCCAGATTCAGGTTGCGGCCCTGCCAGTAGATATCGCCAATACGTTGATAAACCCGCGATGGGTTCATGCCCAGTTCCAGAGCACTTTCGTAGCGAGTAACGGCCGTGCCGGCATCTTTATTCAGGTAGTAGGCATCGCCAAGGGCTAACTGGATAGCGGGGTTTTTCTTGTCCCGATCAACGGCCCGGTTCAGATAGTCAATGGCTTTTGCGGCATTGACCGCCTTTGGATAGCGTGGCTTTATAGAGCCATCGCCGGGCGTAAGATAGCCTGTGTAGGCCTCCCCAATTCGAAACAGAATTTCGGCGTTTTTGCCTTTACTCCGGCTGATGACTTCCGCAAGCTTGGGGTCGGCATTAGCATTGTCATTTTGAACGAGATACGTCAGGGCCGAACCGGTCTGATTAAGTGGGACCCGTTTACTATCCATAGAAATCCCTTTATAAAACCAGGCACGGGCCGAATCGGGTTTGCCTGCCCGGAGATAGCCATAACCAGCGTCAAAAATAGTTTGATCCGATGGGCTTTGCTGAGCCGCTCGGCTCAGGATCTGAGTGGCTTCGTTAAAGCGACCCAGATTCATAAGCGTGTTCGGGTCGGGAGTAGGCGTTTGCGCGAGGGCAGTTCCCGCCAGACCTGAAAGAAGTAAAATGGTTAGTTGAGTGTTCATATTGCGTAGGGTTTTTCTCTAATTGGACGACAAGGATGTTTCCTTAGAGGCATATGCAAACTACCATACGGACTTAAGAAGGAGCTTAAAGACTGCTTAGAATTGGCTTAGAAAAGGACGAAATACAATTGCTAAAAGAACCAGAAACTATCCCGGAGCTGGAAGTCAACGGATCCTAAATAGGCGTTTTTGGTGTATACCGAAGCCCGGTAAATACCTGGCTTCAGGGTTTTGTTGGGTGTTAAAGAGATCGAGATTCGTTTTGGCTTTCCGGTGAAAACTACCCGTTGAATCGCGTGGATCGGTACAACTTCATTGATCGTATCCAATACAACCGTTTCGGTCCTTGAGGGCGGCATGATCGGATTGTGCTGACTGTCGGTCAGGCTTACGAAAACCTCCTGAGCGCTATCCAACTGTAAATCAGACGGTACATTCAGTGAAATTGTCAACGTATTCACCTTTTTTGCTTTGGCCGTTTCTTTGTGGTTCGTCTTTGTGGCTTCGACCATAAAATCATCACCTGTAATGGCCGAACGAGGAACCTTTGTTTGTAAAGCAGCCGTCAGTTGGTTTATTTTTTGTTGCAGATCTTTCGTCTGGTTGAGTAGTAATTTCTTCTCGTCGTTCATCCAGACGATTTTATCGTTCATGGCTTCTACCTGGTTCTCTAAACTATCCCGGTATGTATTCAGGGTATCAATAGACTGGCCAAGGCCTTGAATGGTGTTGGTCTGGGAAATAGTTCGTTGACCAAGTTGACTCTCCAGCGCATCTCGCTGGTTCACTTGGTCATGTAAGGCGCTTATACGTCTATCCAAGGATTCATTCTCATCCGTGGCCTGATCCAGTTGACTGGTTAGGCTACGGACATCTCCTTCCAGCTGAAGTTTGACTGACAGGAGCGAATCGGCTCGCCGTTCTACCAGATTGAAATGGTCTGTCATGATTCGGGTTTGATTCCAATATAATCCACCGAATACGCCAAGGGTGAGTAGCAGGGCCAGGATACCTGCCAGCGGTGTCTTCGTTCGTTCAGATGTTCCCATACGGCTATTGGTTTTTTATCTCATTTATGAATGAGACAAAAGTGATCCCCGCTGGTTATAAAGCCCTTAAAGAGTTCTTAGAATTTGCTTAGACTTTCGTTTAGGCTTAATCATCTGCATCTGTCTGGCGTTGTCAATCCAATACCAGTCCAGTTACGTTCTACATACTTCCTTTACTGCATGGCGAATAGACCTTCCCGATATGCGCAGGTGCTGGCCTGGCTCGATCAGCACGTCATCAAGCGATTATACACCGAGCGTGTCCGACGAATTATTCTTCAAAGCCTGCCGTTTTGGGTAGCCTCCCTGCTAACGGGACTTGTGGCCGTTGGCTACGAAGAACTGTTTGTTTGGGCGGAGAAAATCAGTTTTACCTGGATTCAGACGCACCCTATTCTTGTGTTTGTCACTACACCGCTGGCCTTTCTGGCTGCCTGGCTGGTTGTGGCAAAACTGGCTCCTGCGGCACGGGGCAGCGGCATTCCGCAGGTCATGGCCGGTATCGAACTCTCCAATCCCAAGACGCATCACCATACGGCCTACTTGCTAAGTATGCGGGTAGCGCTAGTCAAAGTATTCAGTAGCGTAATTCTGCTAATCGGGGGTGGGGTCATTGGTCGGGAAGGCCCAACTATTCAGATTTCAGCCGCCATTTTTCGGGCCATTAACCGACTTCAACCGGCTGGCTGGCCGCAACTGTCCCGGCAGATTGCGCTCGTTACGGGCGGTGCGGCTGGGTTGGCCGCTGCATTTAACACGCCCTTAGGGGGAATTGTCTTTGTGGTGGAAGAACTGACCCAAACGCACATTACCCGCTTTCGTACGGCCGTTTTTACAGCGGTGATTATTGCTGGTATGAGTGCACAGGCTATTCTGGGGCCTTATTTATACCTGGGTTTTCCTAAAGTTACGGTTTCGACTGGCTGGTTTTTGGGCGTTGTCGTGCTGGTGTCCATGATTTCTGGTTTAGCAGGTGCTGTATTTGCCAAAGCGTTGTTGTGGGTAAATACGTACCGTCGACGCTTTCGTACCATTCGGGAGCAGGCTGTCTGGGTAGCGGCCTGCGGATTGGTACTGGCCGGACTGGCCTACCTGGTCGGTACCGATGCCGTTGGTACAGGGAAGCCCATCATTAACCGGCTCCTTTTTCAGAACGATCACCTGACACCCTGGTATCTGTTTCCGGTACGGTTCGCGGGTATGGCGCTCAGTTACAGTAGCGGCGCTGCGGGCGGTGTATTTGCGACATCACTAAGCGCCGGAGCGATCCTCGGCGATGGACTCGCCCGGCTGATCCGGGTGACGCCCAGCGATACGAATCTGGTGATTTTGGTTAGTATGGTGAGCTTCCTAACGGGTGTTGTTCGCTCCCCGTTTACGGCAGCTATTCTGGTGCTGGAAATGACTGACCGACATTCGGCTATTTTTCAGTTACTGTTAGGTGGGTTGATGGCGCAGGGAGCTGCATCGCTGGTTGATCCGGTTTCCTTTTATGAGCACTTGAAAGCCGGGTTTGTCCGTGAAACGATGGCGCAACCGACTGTCAATGAGCCCAAGGGGAAAGAAAAAATAGTCGAAGCCGACTGATTGTCAAACTAATTCAGGTAAAAGCCTAACTCTCTTTATCGGTAGGATACAGCCGCCCAATGAGCCTCTCCATCGTTAAACCCTGACCGATCACGGAAAATAAAACCACGGCATAGGTAATCGTTACCAGCAGGTCTTTATGCGGCAACGAGTTAGGAATCGAGAGCGCCATTGCAATGGAAAGCCCTCCGCGCAAACCGCCCCAGGTCAGCATAAGGGGCGCTTTGTCGTCAAGGTCGAGCCAGCGACGGGCCAGTCGAAATGGGAGCCAGATGGAGATGAACCGCGCCAGCAAAACCACCATAATCATGACGCCACAGATGAGCCAATAGCCCGTCTGGAAATCAATCAGCAGCAATTCGAGGCCAATCAATACAAAGAGCAGGGCGTTCAAAATACTATCGAGCAATTCCCAAAACTTATCAATATACTCTTCAGTCTGGCGGCTCATGGCTTCCTCTCGAGCGTGATCGCCCACAAAAAGACCTGCTACCACCATGGCCAGCGGGCCGGAAATATGCAACTTCTGAGCCAGCAGGTAGCCGCCCATAACGCCTGCTAAGGTGATAATTACTTCGGTTTGGTAGTGATTGATGGAGCGCAGGAGCCAGAACATACCGTAGCCTAGAGCCAGTCCAAATAGGATTCCACCACCCGCTTCCTCCAAAAATAAGAGCCCAATATCACCCGCACTGATGCTATCGGCCCCATTGACAACGATGCGGTAAATAGAGGCAAACACAACGACACCTACGCCGTCGTTAAATAGTGATTCACCTACAATATTCAGTTTTACCGATTCTGGTAACTTGAATTTGGCCAGAATTCCCAGCACAGCAATGGGGTCGGTTGGAGAAATTAAGGCCCCGAACAGCAAGCAAAGTGGATACGACAAGGCAAATCCAAGCCAACCGGCTATAAAGTAAAGTCCTGATCCAACCAGAGCGGTGCTTAATAGTACGCCGACCAATGCAAACAGCATTACAGACCGCTTTTCGATTCGCAATTGGGCCGCATCTGTATGAAAAGCCCCGGCAAACAGCAGAAAACTGAGCATTACATCAAACAAAACGCGCCCAAAATCAATCTCTGCCACCGTTTGTCTAATCAATATTAACCAGACGGGATGAATAGCGTTTAAGCCCAGCAGCAAAACCGAAAAGCCAAGCGAGAGCACCATAATGCCAATGGCATCGGGTAATTTAAGCCAGCGTGTATTGAAATAGGCGAAAAGAGCCGAAATAACAATGAGGAGGGTTATGAGAGTAAATAGATCCATCGAAAAGAAGAATTACACAAGATTGCACTAAATTTCATTTTGAAAAAACGTATTGTTATCAATACGTCCGTAATTTCCTGACCTGCCATGATCGTTAATGACCCTAACCTGCCTCCTGCCAAACGCCCTGATATGGTGGCTCGTTTCAGTGGATTTCTGCGTGAGCGATTCAGTCTGGAGGAAGATAAAGAAGAAGAAGCCGCCATTATTCAATCCATTAGCCGGGGTATTGAGTTCCGGGGAATTAATCTGTGGACCCTCATTTTTGCCATTTTTATTGCGTCCATTGGCTTAAATGTCAACTCAACCGCCGTTATTATTGGTGCCATGCTGATTTCTCCGTTAATGGGGCCGATTATGGGCATTGGACTGGGCATCGGGATTAACGATCTGACGATGATTCAGCAGGCGCTGAAGAATCTAAGTATCGCCGTTTTTATTAGTCTGCTCACGTCTACCGTTTACTTTTTAATTAGTCCGCTCCATATTGCTCAATCTGAACTGCTGGCCCGCACATCGCCCACGGTCTGGGATGCGTTTATCGCTTTTTTTGGCGGTCTGGCGGGCATTGTGGCCGGTTCGCGCAGGGATAAAGTTACCAACGTGGTTCCGGGCGTGGCCATTGCAACGGCGCTTATGCCGCCTATTTGTACGGCAGGCTATGGACTGGCATCAGGTAATCTGTATTATTTTGCCGGTGCTTTCTACCTGTTTCTGATCAATAGCGTCTGCATCAGTTTAGCGACCTTCCTGATTGTCCGGTTTCTGGGTTATCACCAGAAACAATATCCCGCACCGGATGTTGAACGTCGGGTGCGGAACACGATCTGGGTCGCGGTCCTGATTGTGGTCGTACCAAGCAGCTACCTAGGCTATCAGATTGTTCGCAAAACCATCTTCGAACAGAATGCCAAGCGATTTGTTACCAACGAATGTAATTTTGAGTATCGGCAACTGGTCAGCTATACGGCTCGCTACAATCGGCATCAAAGTTCGCTGGAACTTACGCTGGTAGGGGAACCTTTACCGAAGGATTCCATTAACCTGCTTCGTACCAAAATGCCCCCTTACGGACTGGCCGACGCGCTACTCATTGTTAAGCAGGGTAGTTTTAAGGATACAGAAATTGATGTGGACGCCCTTAAGAACACTGTAACCGATCAGGTTATCAAATACAGCCAGTCGTCCATTGCCCGAAAAGACCACATCATTGATTCCCTTCGACGGTATATAGACCTAACCCAATCTACACATTTATCGGTAGCCGATCTGCGCAATGAACTCAAAACACTCATGCCCGACGTGCAAACTTTTACGGCTGCCCAGTCGTTGGTGATGAGTCGCAATAGTAACCGGCCCGATACCGTCATGCTGGTGTATGCCAAGTTTTCCAGGAAGCATACAGCTTCAGAACGTCAACGTATTGAAAAGTGGCTCCAGAGTCGAACGAAAAGCAAGCGCATTAAACTGCTGGTCGAATAACATTTTGGACCACCTGTCCTGTTTTCAATACGCTTTATTGTACTATTATAGAATGCCAGGGATATCAACCAACCAGGCGATTAGTACCGTTAGTAAAAATAAGATACTCATCCAGATCAGTAGCCAATCCGGTTGGCGGGGTGATTTATCGCCAAGTGGATTGGTTGATTTTTTTCGGACGGTATTCGGATTCACAGGGCCAGGTGGTAAAAAGGGAGAATAGGGCTGAAGTCTGGTTTTGTCGGTCATCGTACTGGTATGTTTACACAATTGGGTGGGATACTAAACAACCAAAGGTGACCCTCGCGACTTAATATTAGCTGATAAACTCCTTAGAATCTGCTTAGAAAAGGAACACTTACCGGGGTAACTCGATATTGAATATCGTTGGCTTGCCATTCATGGAGGAAACGTTGATCTGTCCCTGATGCAGGCGAATAATGCGTTCTACGAGCGATAAGCCGACACCATAGCCGCGCACGTCGGCAGTTTGTCGGCTACGATAGAAGGGTTCAAAAATATAGGGAAGGTCGGCTGTCGGGATGGACTGGCCAGTATTCTGAATGCTAATGGTTAGGCTACCGAGGGCAAAATTAAGGTGGATCAATGCCTGTCCGTCATCTGAAAATTTGCAGGCATTTTCCGTCAGATTTTTCAGCGCTGTGGCTATAAGGGTTTTATTGCCCTGAACGGTTAGCTGATCTGGATCATCGGGTAACGCGCCAAGTTCTATGTTGACCTGATAACGGGGATTGATGGCCGTCACTTCATCGCGGATATCCCAAACGATTTCGTCCATCCGCACCGTATCCGTTAGCATACCGATGGCATCTTCCTGGTTAATCTGTGAGAGTTGCAGTAATTCGTGCGTGAGTGCCGCCAGTTCACCGACATCATCCAGTACGGAACGTATCGTCTGCCGGTAAGCTTCCGGCTCACGTTGATTTAATAAACTGACTTCCAGTTGCGAACTGATCTGGGTAAGCGGGTTTTTTAGCTCGTGTGATACGTTGGCGACAAACATGCGCTGCAATCGGAAGGATTCCGCAACGCGGTCCAGCAATCGGTTAATGGTGGCCGACAATCGACTGATTTCGTCGTTTTCCTTGCTGACGATTAGTCGCTCAGCCCGGTTTCGCGGAAATATATCACTCACAATCTGATCAATCTGCTGCATGGGTTGCAAAGCATCACCAGCAAAAAACCAGCCCGAAAAGGCCGTTATCCCCGCAATCAAGCAGAACAGTCCCGTCAGTGCCCATAAGAGTCGTCGGAGAAACTCATCGCCATAGCTATTTTCTGCACTAGCAATCACGACATACTGCCCGGCAGCCGTCATGAACCGGGTACCTGACAGGTAGTACCCATCCTGCTGGAAATCCTTTTGTTTATGCTGCCGAATATCGGCTAAAACGGAATTCGGTATGGTTATTAACAGGCTTTCGTTGGTAATGAAAATGATTGAATCCCGGCCATCGAAGACCATGATTTTCTGGTTGGGTAACTGATCTTTTCGAATTCGCCCCAGTTGCCGAATGAGTTGGGCATCCAGCCGATGGCGGATGAGCATATCGCCCGTGGTATTAGCTTTCCGGTCGAGTCGCCGGTAAAAATCGGAGGAAATGAAGTACCAGCAAAAGGCATAGATACACACAAAGGCCAGCAATAAAATGCTGGACACCAGACTTGTAAAGCGTAAGGTTAGCCGTTTGCGAATCGTCATTCTTCTCGTAACATATAGCCCATGCCGAAGTGGGTATGAATCAGCTTTTTAGGGAAATCTCGATCGATCTTTTTACGTAGGTAATTAATGTAGACTTCCACGACATTGGTGCCCGTATCGAAGTTCAGATCCCAGACGTGTTCGGCAATCGTTGGTTTTGACAGAACTCGTCCCTGGTTGCGCATGAGAAATTCCAGCAAGGCAAATTCGCGGGCGGTTAACTCAATCGGCTGCTCATCGCGGGTGACAGTTTTGGCATCCAGATTCATTTCAATACCGCCATACCGTAACGTTTGAGCGGTCAGGGACACTTGCGTACCACGTTTGGTTAGTGCCCGCACCCGCGCCAGCAGTTCGGTAAACTGAAATGGCTTGGTCAGGTATTGATCAGCACCGGCATCGAAGCCCATAATTTTATCATCTGATTCGCCTAATGCGGTCAGCATCAGAATGGGCGTCGTTAGCCCTTCTGCCCGTAACTGCCGGCAAAGTTCATAGCCATTCAAGCCTGGCAGAATCAAGTCGGTGATGATGGCGGCATAGTTATTTTTCAGAGCCAGTCGTTTGGCAATCAGCCCGTCGTAGGCAATGTCAACTTCGAACTGACTTTCTTCCAGTCCCTGCTGGATTGCCTGCAATGTTTTGGATTCGTCTTCAACGACTAAAAGTTTCATACCGGGTAAAGCTAAGGGTATTTTAGTAGGTAACAAGGTGCTTGTATTACATGAAAAACGGACTGGGTTCACAGATAATTAAGCACTTAACAAGCCCAATGTTTCAGCTCTAAGTAAATTCTAAGGTTTCGTTAAGTTCATCCTTATCATGCCGCTATACATTCAGGAGTTAAGCGTTGCCTTGGTGCTTCATAATGACCTTGACCCAAAGACACACATTCTCACTGATTGGACCGGGTTAATAATCATGAAACAGTGAGTCCTCGCTCTCCACTATAAACCCGAACCAGAATGCTAACGTTTTTTATTATTGCAACTGTAATTATACTAATAGGCGTCTTAAGCTATTTTACCAGCGCCAGGTTTGGCGTTAAATCATCCAATACCGATAAGATGCCACCTTATTATGCCCATTTGCTCCGGCGTCTAAAGGAAAAAGAAAAACAGGGCGAAGGCACCGAAACTATATTCAGTAAGGATGATGCTTCCAGTAATCGATAAATATATAAACTGCTGATTTTTACTGAGTAAGGAACTATACGTAGTACTCAAAGCAAAAGCCAGAGTAATTAGGCCCTGGCTTTTTTTACGTTACGGTGGGCAAGGAATCAGGCTTCAATTAAGACGTCATTCATGCGTTGCAACAATGTTTCTACGTCCTGTTGCCGGGCCAGCCGATACCGCGCAAATGATATGCCCGAACCCACTTTCAGGGTGTACGCCCAGTTGGGCAACTGCCGAAACATATCTTCGTCGGTCGTGTCGTCTCCAATGCTGATAATAAAGTCGTACGACTTTTGCTCAACGATCGTCTGTGCTACGGTTCCTTTGCTATGTTGGGCGGGCTTCACTTCCACCACTTTGTTGCCTTGAATAACCGTTAGTGGAACGGTCGATGACACCCGCCGGAGTTGCGTAGCCAGATCAATCGCCTGCCCTTCCACATCTTCGCTCTCGGCCATTCGATAATGCCAGGCAATTGCCGTTTCCTTTCCTTCGATGAACGATCCGGGAAAGCGATCGACAAAATAATTCATGGTCGAGCGCACGGGATCGACCCAGTCATCGGCCGACAAATCGAGTCGTTCCCAGGGCTGGTCCGGTTTTTTCAGGAAAGCCCCATGTTCGGCTACTAAGTAAACAGGAATACCGCTGAATGTCTTTTCCAGAAACGATCGATTTCGACCGCTAATGACCACTACATCACTGCTTTCGGCCAGGTTTACTAGTATTGTTTGCAAGTTTTCGGAAGGTTGCGCTTCGGCTGGATCATTGACAATGGGGGCCAGTGTTCCGTCGAAGTCAACTAATAGTAGCCGCTTGCGAGCGTCGTTAAAAGCAGCAATAAACGGCTGAATGGGCAGGTCAGTTTCTAAATCGATTTGGTTGGTTATCATTTCGTTGAAGGCAGTAAGAAAATCATGACTCCACCGGAAAACGTTGTGGTTTTGCAGATGCTTGCGCATGTGAACTAATCGCTTTTCCTGTTCGGCTAGCGGCATAACTAATGCCTGTTTGATGGCATCGGCCACTTCCTGCGTGTCGGTTGGATTAATAATGATGGCATCGCGTAGTTCCTGAGCGGCCCCGGCTAATTCACTCAGTATCAATACGCCTTTTTGGTCGTATCGACTGGCAACAAACTCTTTGCAAACCAGATTCATGCCGTCCCGAACGGGCGTGATCAGCGCAATATCGCAGGCGGTGTATAAGGCCATTAACTCCGTAAAGGTCAGCGAACGGTATGAATACACGATGGGTCGCCAGCCGATAGTACCAAACAGGCCATTGATACGTCCAACCGTTTCTTCAATCTCCCGTTTAAGCTCCTGATACTGCGAGATTTTATCCCGCGATGGCACAACGGTCATCACAAAGGTCACTTTATCATGCCAATCCGGGTTCTGGATCAGAAACCGTTCATAGCCCTGTAATCGGGATGTAATGCCTTTGGTATAATCAAGCCGGTCGACCGAAAAAATGATTTTGTTGTGCCGGAGCAGGTTCATATAATGTTGCCGGGTGGCAAAAACCTCAGCATCCTGTGCCGTTCTGTTGAATTTATTAAAATCAATACTGATCGGAAAGGCGTTGACGGCAACCGAGCGATCGGGCAAAATAATGCGCTGTTTAATGATGGGTAGGCCCAATACCTCAGAAACACTCTGCATGAAATGCTGAACGTAATCGGTGGTATGAAAGCCAACGACATCGGCCCCCAATAGGCCCTTAATGAGCGACTGCCGCCAGGTTCGGGGCAAAAGTTTAATAATCTCATAAGT
>CAXVWN010000272.1:0-5518 GCA_964263725.1 Spirosoma sp. | reverse complement strand
CACTGATAGGTAACCTTTAAATCACCCGTGGCCAGTAGTTTTATTGAGCCGGTAGTCGCGCACAAATGCCCAGTAGCGGAGATTTTGGCGCTGCTGCCGATGACAGTAATCGTCAGAATATCTGAATTACCTGATTTACTACAGGTCGCTTTTTGGGAGACAAGTACAACATATTGACCAGATTCCCGCGCGGCCAGCGACGAGCTGGTTGCGCCCGTAATGTTAACACCATCCCGACGCCATTGATAGTTCCAATTGCTATTTACAGCCGCCGTTAAAATAATTGAATCACCCTGGCAGATGCTGGCTTTGAGTACTTTAGGTCGATTCTTGATTTGAACGGCCGGGTCTGGCGTCGTTTGGGGTGGGCAGTCAACAACTAAAAATTGGAAATCACGCCTTACCTCGCCAATCTTTACGCCATTCCGGTATTCTTCCACTTTTACGGCAAAGACAAATAAGCCCAACTGGGTTGCCGTAACCGATAGTTTTCCCGTCTGGGCATCTACCTGGAGGCTGGGACTTCCTGGAATCGCGTCATCAGAGTCAAAACCTGAACTCCAATTTATATCTGGATAAGGTCCTGCTGACAATGAGTTCTGTCCACTTCCTTTTTGATTGAGGGGCGTTATCATCGAATAGCGAAGTTCATCGCCATCAGAATCGGTACCGCCAAAGGGAAACGTAAAGGGTTCGCCTATGCAAACGTACTCACCATTGATTGCCCCAAAGTGAGGAGATGAATTGGTAACGAGTGTTCCATTCTGGAGCAGAGCCGGAAATTCAAGATAAAATGTAAAGCCTGTTTGTGAAGGATTGTTGATATTATTGATACCGGCATTTCGATTGCCGGTTTGGTACGATATGTAATACCCCTGAGAATCGTTGTAACTGCTTGGTGCGAGCTGAATGTCAGCTTCGTACGTCCAGACAACAAAGTTCAGGTTACGCTGTGATGCGCAGAAAGCATTGGCATAAACAACCGGTTCTTTGGTGCCCGTTTGGCGGACCGTAAAGACCATCATCTGGGTATTATCGCGTATACGATAGATACCTACTGTGCCCGTAGCTGACTGCCGAGCTATTCCCTGAGTCCCGTTTTCTAAATAATTTGTAACCCGAATCTGGTAATGTCCCGGTATATCGCCCACAGCCCGCATTTCCAACTGTCCACCAACCTGATGGGTAGCTTTTGACACGAAAGGCATTCCCTGCACCAGAAGCCAGACTAGAAGCCGAAAAGTAACTGTGCGCATAAACAAGCCGTTCTAAAGCTTTTATTCATTTATTTGATACGACTGTTTTGTTCATTTTTTATAGCTAATACAACAAGTTACTTAACGACTGATAAGTATTAACTTCTTATTTCTAATACTAGCAGAGAAGCAGCTATTCCTCAAACAAAGAAAATACAGACTTAAATATACGCACCCGGCGGTGGATAATCAGGACTATTGATTCCACTGATTACAGTGGGGTAGAGGTTTTTGGGCTGGCAGGATAAAGCAGGCCATAGGGTTGGGATAACGAAAAGAAAACTGTTCATTTTCATCGGGATGTACACCGGGTTAGGTAGGTATCTGATAATACGCCAGACGTATAGTATCCGTTGCAGAGAAAATGCCAACGACCCATAAACGCGCTTATTCTACCAAGTCAGAGCATTTATTTCTGTCAAATCAATTCGACTATTCTTTGAAATATTTCGACTGATTATTATCTAAATCACTCTGAAAGAGTAGCTTAAGAGTTTTGCAAAAGCCATTGTCTACAATCCTCGTCGTCAACGAAATAGCGGCAAGCCAGGGCATCGTTCATCGTTGTCGATGCCCTGATTATCAGATCAGCCCCCAATTTGGAGAACTGATTAAGGTCGTTCAGAATGACCGCTACCCGAGCCTGATGCAATAAGCCCGGAGTGGCCTGTGGCAGCCATTGCTGAATGAACCAGTGAAGGTCCATTGGGTTGAACAAGCGCAATTGCCTCAAGTCGATCAACCATCGTTTGACCTGATGCCGCCTGGCCAGAGCCATCGTAGCCAGTGAGCCATCGCGAAAGTTTTCGCTGGTTGGCAGCCCCACCCATGTTTGTTGCAAGAGGTGTACACTACACTCGACATTGATCGTGATGTGCTCGTTACGGTAGGTTTTCATACGACTGGAAAAGGTGACGGGTTATTGGATTTGGGCTGTTGTACTGACACCGGTTTGCCCTGAATAAGCCCGTTGTAACTCGGCTTCGGCAAAGCGGTAGGCGTACATGAATTTGTCGTTTTCCTGCTGAATGATCCCCATATCTTCGAGTTTCACGACATTGTTCCAAATCCGTTGCAGACTTCCATAAAAATCGTCTTCAGACTGCGACAATAAAACCTGTAATGTTGACGCAGAAGTAAGGGTTGGCTGAACAACTTCGGCTGGCATGAGTGTACGTTTCATCTTCTGGCTTATTCAGTTTGTCCGCTGTTTCACGGGTTAAGAAGGTAACGTACAGGTGTGGCATCGTACTATTGGGGTTTATCTGTAATGGTTGTATCGTGATGTTTTTTAAGCTCTTTTAACGAAAGATGTACCTTGTTTCAAAGATTAGCGGTATGCATGCTTACGGATGTATGAAGCCTGAAAAAGCCCCAATAGGCCGCATAATGGCATTTTACTTGTGTTTGAACCAGTTACTATAATTACGTGGTTCGTTGCCGATTCGTTGCGTCAACCTAACAACGAATGCATCGGTTGCCCTAATACCGTAAATCAGTTAGCCTCGAAACGATTGAAAAAACAGCCCTTGTTTGTAAATTTTAAAGGATACTCTCATGATAAAACAAGCAACCCTTGCTTTCCTAAAGTAGTTGGCCAATTGTTTATTGGCCGATGTATTTTTGCCTGAAAATTATCGTCTCTATTATGAATCAAAATCGCTGGTTGTTCCTGTTTCTTTCGTTTTCCAGTCCGCTATTTGCCCAATCGAATCTAAAGCTTTGGTATAATCAACCCGCTGCGGCCTGGACCGAGGCTCTGCCCGTCGGCAACGGCCGTATTGGGGCGATGATATTTGGGAAAGTGGATGAAGAACTGATTCAACTCAACGAGAGTACGCTGTGGTCGGGTGGGCCCGTGACGACACATGTTAATCCTGAGTCGCCCACATATCTGCCCAAAGTTCGTCTGGCGCTGGAGCAGGAAGACTATAAACAGGCGGTGGCATTGGTCAAAAATATGCAGGGATTGTTCACCCAATCTTATATGCCGTTGGGTGATTTGTCGTTGAAACAGGATTTTAAAGGTGCTAGCCCGTCTGCCTATTATCGCGATCTGGACATTCAAAAAGCGGTGGCTACTACGTACTTTACGGTAAATGGCACCGAGTATAAACGGGAGATATTTACATCGGCACCCGACCAGATTATGGTGATTCGATTAACGGCCAATAAACCGGGTCAACTCAATTTTACAGCCTCAACAAAAAGTCCACTACGATTTCAGACTATCGGGAATGGCGCCAACGAATGGATTATGAAGGGGAAAGCACCTGCACAGGTCGATCCCAATTATTACAGCCCCAAAGACCGCGAGCATGTTCGCTACAACGATACGACCGGTTGCAACGGAATGCGGTTTCAACTGCGGATAAAAGCCCTGAACAAAGGGGGAACCGTTAAAATTGATACGGCGGGTATCCACGTCAGTAACGCATCGGAAGTGATGCTATTGGTAACAGCAACCACCAGTTTCAACGGGTATGACAAATGCCCAGACAAAGATGGAAAAGACGAGAATAAACTCGCTGAAGACATTATCCGCCGGGTAATCAGCACTGATTATCAAACGCTCTTAAATCGCCACTTGGCTGACTATCAGACCTATTTCAGCCGATTTTCGTTTCAGCTAACTGATACAACAGCTAATAACAACAACGCCAAATTACCCTCTGACCAACGGTTGGAAGGCTATAGTAAAGGCGCTTATGATCCCGGTATTGAAACCTTGTATTGCCAATTTGGGCGATATCTATTGATCTCAAGTTCCCGCGTGCCGAACGTTCCCGCTAACCTTCAGGGAATCTGGAATAAAGAATTGCGCGCGCCCTGGAGTTCTAATTACACAATCAACATAAATACCCAAATGAACTACTGGCCGGTTGAGGTAACTAATCTCTCCGAGCTGCACCAGCCGTTATTGGGCTTCATTGGAGAATTGGCAAAAACCGGTGCGGTAACGGCAAAAGAGTTTTACAATATGCACGGCTGGGTCGCGCACCACAACTCCGATATCTGGGCCCTCTCGAATGCGGTGGGCGATAAGGGACACGGCGACCCGAAATGGGCTAACTGGAACCAGGGCGCGGGTTGGTTATGCCAGCACTTGTGGGAGCATTACCGGTTTACGGGCGACAAGAAATTTCTAAAAGAAAATGCGTACCCTATCATGAAAGGAGCCGCTCAATTTTATATCGACTGGCTCATTGAAGACAAAGATGGGTATTTGATTGTGTCGCCTTCGGTATCGCCGGAAAATGATTTTATTGATGCGAAAGGTCAACCATCGCCCATTTCGGTGGCCACCACAATGGATATGTCGATTATGTGGGATTTGTTTACCAACCTGATCGACGCGTCTACTGCACTGAATATCGAGCCTGAATTCAGGAAGTTACTCATCGAAAAACGGGCGAAGTTTTATCCGTTACACATCGGTCATAAGGGAAATCTTCAGGAATGGAATAAAGACTGGGAAGACGTTGACCCTCAACATCGGCATGTATCGCATTTGTTCGGGTTGCATCCTGGTCGACAAATTGCCCCAACGACTACACCGGCTTTTGCCGCAGCGGCTAAAAAGACGCTGGATATACGTGGTGATGCTGGAACGGGGTGGAGTCGTGCCTGGAAAATCAATTTTTGGGCACGCTTGCTGGATGGCAATCACGCGTACATCCTGCTGCGGGAATTACTGAGCTACACCAGCGAAACATCGACCAGTTATGTGAGTAAGGGTGGGGGCGGCACCTATCCTAACTTTTTCGACGCGCACCCGCCTTTTCAGATTGATGGCAACTTTGGCGGTACAGCGGGTATGGCCGAAATGTTGATTCAGAGCCACTTAAATGATATTCACCTGTTAGCCGCTTTGCCAAATGCCTGGAAAGATGGGCGCGTATCCGGCCTGAAAGCACGGGGTGGTTTCGAGTTGGCTATGCAATGGAACAATCATCATCTAACGACTGCCACCGTCAAATCGCTGAACGGCGATCTCTGTAAAATCAGAACCAGCCGACCTATCCGCGTAAAAGGTGCAAAGGCTGAGTCAAAGTCAACAGATTTAGGCTATGTAACGTCATTTACGACGAAAAAAGGTGCGGTCTATACGCTGACGAGCTTATAGGTTTTACATACAGAACAGACAAAAAGCGGGGTCAGATTCTAAAAACAGACCCCGCTTTTTGTCTTTGCTGTATTAATCTAAATTTAAAGTTTATGACACAGAGGTCATAAAAAGCTTCAACAGCAAAAGTTCATTC
>CAXVWN010000271.1:0-16895 GCA_964263725.1 Spirosoma sp. | reverse complement strand
GGGCTGGCCCATAATTCCCTTGTTGGGGACTTTTTTCAAGCATTAGCCAAGTCCCCTTCTGGGTATTTAGGGGCGAGCCGACAAGCCTATTATAGCTTTTAAGCTAATGTCGCATCGACAGTGATGCTGGTATTGAACAACTTCGAGATAGGGCAGTTGTGTTCGGCATGATCGACTAGTTCATCGAACTTCGCTTTATCCAGACCGGGAACACTGGCCGTGAGCGTCAGTTTTGAACTCGTAATGCCGCTATCTTCGAGTGTAATCGTACATTGTACATCCAGCGAATCAGCCGCAAAACCGGCCCCCTGAATGTTAAACGCCAATTGCATGGCAAAACATCCTGCGTGCGCTGCCCCTATTAATTCTTCGGGGTTAGTGCCTATGCCGTCAGCAAAGCGGGTGTTGAATGAATACTGTGTTTGGTCAAGCACTTTACTGGCAGTGGTCACTGTACCTTTGCCATCTTTGCCGGTCCCAGCCCAGTGAGCCGACGCATTGCGGGTAATTTTCATAAACTTATAAGTTGAAAGAGTTGATAATTTGTTTTTTGATGGACCAAAGGTAAAGAGCGAGCGTTTCCCCATTTTTCACCTATGTTAAAAAGCAACAGAATGCCTTGAAAAAGGTATTTTTATTCAACAGCACCTAGCGTTGTTTTGATTCGGTTTATCAAAACAACCAATAAATCGGTTGACACTTAAAAAAGAATGGATTCTCCTCAACACCTTATTTTACAGCATCACTTACAGCAGTTTGCTCAGCTCTCAGACGAGGAAATTCGATTAGCAGATGAATTTTGGCAGATCAGGACCATTGGTAAACATGACTATTTTAACTTTCGCAATTCAATCTGTCGGCATATTGGGTTTATTTTGAAAGGTATCTTCCGGGTCTATTATGTGGACCCTAAAACCGAACAGGAACACAACCTTTTCTTTGCCACCGAAAATACGTTTTTGACGTCCTTAAAAAGTATGGTGACGCAAACGACCTGCCCATATACTATTGAAGCCTTAGAAGATGCTGAACTATTGGTTATGCGCTACGATCATCTGCAAGAACTTTACCCAAAATCGCACGGATGGGAGCGGTTCGGGCGGCTCTTGGCAGAACAATATTTAATTTTCAACCAGAGTCGGTCGGAGAGTTTGCTGACCCAATCGGCTGAAGAACGATATATGGATTTACTGAAAAACTACCCGGATTTGTTGAACCGGGTTTCGTTAGGCCATATTTCGTCTTTCTTAGGAATTAAAGGGCCTTCGTTGAGCCGTATTCGGGCACAAATTGCTCACAAATAAGCATGATCTATGATGTGCATCGTACCTCCGCTCAGTTCTTTTTTATCAACTAACCACCATACGGCGCTTAAATCCGCGACGAGCGAGTGCGGCACTTACGATAATCAATACCGAGCCCAGATAGAATGGAGCACCGGGTAGATAGACAGGAGCCGCCGGTGAGGTGAAATACGAAAAAAGATTCGTCATAATAAGCGGCCCGAAAATGGAGGTTGTACTGGTCAGGCTTGTTAAAGCGCCCTGCAATTCACCCTGCTCATTGGCCGGTACCTGATTCGAAATGATGCCCTGAACAGATGGTCCTGCAATACCGCCCATGGCATAAACAGCCATAAACGCAAACATCATCCAGCCCTGATTCGCCAGTGCAAATAGCGCGAAACCAATTGCACTAAACACTAATCCGACATAAACGGATCGTTCCTGCCCTAATTTCGGGATGATAATCCGGCTAAGGCCGCCCTGCACAACGGCAAATGATAGACCAATTGCCGCCAGCGAAAGACCAACCGTTTTTTCGTCCCACTTGAATTTCTCCATCGTATAGAACGTCCATGTTCCCTGTACGGCGAACCCGGCGATATAAATCAATACAAGCGATGCAACCAGACCTAAAATAACCGGATATCGCCCCAGATTCATTAACGACCCAATCGGATTGGCCCGGCGCCAGTTGAAAGGCCGTCTGTTTTCGGGAGCAAGCGATTCGGGAAGGATAAAGAAGCCGTATATGAGATTAAGCATGCTTAGCCCGGCCGCGACAAAAAACGGCACGCGTGGGCCGTATTGACCCAGAAAACCGCCCATTGCCGGCCCTAGAATGAAGCCTACGCCAAAAGCAGCCCCAATAAGACCAAAGTTCTGAGCCCTCTTTTCGGGTGTGCTAATGTCGGCAATGTAAGCGCTGGCCGTCGTGAAACTGGCTCCTGTTACACCGGCCAGCATACGGCCTATAAAAAGCCACTCAATGGTCGGAGCAAAGCCCTGAAGTATGTAATCGAGACCGAAACCAAACAAGGAAAAAAGCAGCACGGGTCGACGGCCGAAACGGTCGCTTAATCCGCCCAGAATTGGCGAAAAAATAAACTGCATCGACGCGTATGAGAACGACAGCCAGCCGCCATAACTAGCTGCCTCGCTGATATTGCCGTGAATGAGTTGTTCAATTAACTTCGGAAAAACGGGGATGATAATACCCAGCCCCGTAACGTCAATCAGAAGAGTAATGAAAATGAAAACAAGGGCGGGAGCCGTACGTTTTGAAGCCATAAAATGATGAATGAAAAATGGTGAGTAAAGAGCAGTGAATAACTAATAGAAGCTATCCATCATTCTTCATCCACCATTCTTCATTAACTTATGCGTATGTATTCAACATCACTGGCATGACCAGCATTAGGATGTCTTCGTTTTCTTCTTTATCGGCCGGAATAAGTAAACCGGCGCGGTTTGGTGCCGACATTTCGAGCGAAACCATTTTAGCACTCAGGTTGCTCAACACTTCAGCCATAAGCTTGGCATTGAATCCAATCTCCATTGTTTCACCGTCGTAATCGCACAGAAGTTTTTCATTGGCTTCGTTGGAGTAATCGAGATCTTCGGCAGAGATCGTCAACGAGTTGGTTTTGAGCGCCAACCGAATCTGGTGCGTCGTGCGGTTCGCATAGATCATAATCCGCTTCAGTGAGTTGAGCAGATCCGTCCGCCCAATAGTCATTACGTTTGGATTATTGGTCGGAATCGCGTTCTCATAATCGGGAAAGCGCTCATCGATCAAGCGGCAGATCAATTGCGTTGGCCCAAACGTAAACGACGCGTTGGCTTGGCTAAACTCAGCCGTAACAGGTACATTTTCTGGCAATGAAGCCTTAAGCAGTTGCAAAGCTTTACGCGGAATAATGATCGACGTGCTGGCCGACGAGTTGAGATCTGTCCGGCGGTAGCGAATAAGCCGGTGCCCGTCTGTTGCTACAAAGGTGGCGTTGTCTTCATTCAACTGTAGAAGTACGCCTGTCATGGCCGGACGCAGATCGTCGGTGCTGGTTGCGAAAACCGTGTTGTTAATAGCGCTAAGCAACACCTCAGACGTCATATCGACGGACATACTTTTATTAACCGTCGGTAGTTTCGGGAAATCAATCGGGTTTTCGCCGGAGAGTTTGTACCGGCCATTATCCGTCAGAATTTCGGTGCCAAATGTATCGGTATCAATATTAATCGTAACGGGTTGCTCGGGCAGGCTGCGCAGTGTATCCAACAGCAATTTCGCGGGAATAGCAATCGCGCCGTTCTCACTGGCTTCCACCGGAATTTCTGTCGTCATCGTCGTTTGCAAATCCGACGCTGTTACCGTAAGTGTCCCCCCTGAACCGTCTGTTGCGACGTCAATGCGAAACAGGAAGTTTTCGAGGATAGGAACAATCGGATTCGTTGCCACGACGCCGTTAATATTTTGCAGATTTTTGAGCAGTACAGATGAAGAAACTATAAATTTCATGGGGTCAAGTGTCTAAGGCAGTTTGTAACTATATATAAGAACAAAAGTAGCAAAAAAAACGGACTCGCCGGGCGTTATTTACAATCGGCGAACAGTTATCAATTGGTAGTGAACGGCCTGCGACGGCTCGCTGTTTACGGTGTATTGACAACTGAAATTATGGAAGCCGAAATCGTTAATCGCATCGCTGCCAGCGGCCTTGTTACGCTTGATCTGGAAGACTATTATCATTCGGGTGAGCGTGTCATCTACGATCTGAAAGATAATCTGTACATGGGTTTAATTCTGAAAGAGAAGGACTTTCGCGCCTTTTTGAAAGAACATGACTGGAGCCAGTACGCGGGCAAAAACGTAGCTATTACCTGCACCGAAGACGCCATTGTGCCAACCTGGTCGTATATGCTGCTGACGTTGCAACTACAGCCTTTTGCAAACACCGTTGTGTTCGGTGACCTTGCTGATCTGGAAGAGAAACTCTATTTCGATGCCATTGCTCAGATCAACCCCGAGGATTATCGGGATGTCCGCGTAGTTGTGAAAGGGTGTTCAAAAGTGCCCGTGCCAACGGCGGCCTATGTAGAAATCACGCGGGTATTGCGACCCGTTGTGCAAAGTCTGCTTTTTGGCGAGCCATGCAGCACCGTACCGCTATATAAACGTCCTAAGGTATAATATACCTATTCGTTGAGTAGCGTTTGCTTAATAAAAAGCTCCGGCCAATGGCGGGGCTTTTTGCTGTTTGGCCATAAATTATAGCCTATATTTGGTTGTAAGAGATTGTTCAGTCGTAGCTGATACAGATCTGTTTATAAATTGAATAGTGCTTGATTTAGACGATATTGACTAAAAAATGAAAAGGAAATCAGTCGTCTTACTAACACTTAGTTTCGGACTTGTCGGTCTGGGCTTGATGTCCCTTATCCCGCCAGCTTATTGGCATCCTCCCGCCGATAGCCGAATACCCGCCGGAGACATTGGTAAACAAATTCGTTACGGTCGCGAATTGATTGCGCATACGGCGAAATACCTTGGCCCCAAAGGGTCTGTGAAACATCTCTCTCATGGCATGAACTGTCAGAACTGTCACCTCGACGCGGGCACGAAAGTACTGGGGAACAATTATTCGGCTGTGTTCTCAACTTACCCGAAATTTCGCGAACGTTCCGGTTCCATTGAAACAATTGTTAAACGCGTATCGGATTGCTTTGAGCGTAGCTTGGGCGGCAAAGCGCCCGATAGTACGAGCCGCGAAATGACCGCTATTGTGGCTTACATGCAATGGCTTGGTAAAGACGTAGCCAAAGGCCAGCGGCCAGATGGGGTCGGGCTAGCAAAAATGGCGTATCTGGATCGGGCCGCCGACTCGACAAAAGGCCAATTGGTGTATGTGGCTAAATGTCAGGTTTGTCATGGGGTAAAGGGCGAAGGCATGAAAGTGGTCGGAGCGTCAGAGTATGTATATCCACCCATGTGGGGACCAAACAGCTATAACGATGGCGCTGGTTTATATCGGCTATCGGGTTTTGCCGGTTATGTCAAAAACAACATGCCTTTTGGGGCGAACTATACAAGCCCACAGTTAACAGACGAAGAAGCGTGGGATGTAGCCGCTTTTATCAATTCAATGCCCCGGCCGCACAAAGGTCAAAATACCGACTGGCCTAAAGTAGCCAGTAAACCCATCGATTTTCCGTTTGGCCCCTACGCCGATCAATTCAGTGAGAAACAACACAAGCTTGGGCCGTTTCAGCCAATTGCCGATGCGCGAAAAGTAAAGTAGATTTACCAAAAACTAACCAATCATGAAAAATTTCATCTATCTGTTTATTCTGGCTTTCCTGATTGGCGCAGTGCCCGTTGTGGCTCAAACCAATGACGCCAGCGCGTTTCACGGGGCACAACCAACCAAAGACCGATACCGGGCTGTTTACCAGCTCAATACCGCCGATACGTCTATTATCCGTCATGCCTTGGCCAATATTCAGAATGCCCTGAACGACCCGCGCTTAAAAGGCAAATTAGATGTTGAGTTAGTCGTGTACGGCGGTGCGGTAGCCACCTACAAAAAAGATAAGCCGTATTTCGAGAAAGAAGTCGCCAGTTTACAAAAGCAGGGCGTTATTATGGCCATGTGCGAAAACACTATGAAGATGCGGAAAATCAGCCGCGATGAGCTGTTTCCCATCATTAGCTACGTACCAACGGCCAATGGCGAACTCATCATCCGCGAACAGGAAGGCTGGGCCATCATTCGCCCGTAAAAGCTAATTCAGCCAATTAGCCTTCGTCAATTGGCTGAATTAGCTTTTCAATTTCCAATAATCCATGCTCGATTTTCGTCTGAATGTCTTCTATACCGTTGCGAAACGGTTGAGTTTTACCAAAGCTGCTGCCGAACTGTATGTGACGCAACCGGCTGTGACGAAGCACATTCAGGAACTTGAACATCAATTCGGCACAGCCCTGTTCGATCGGCGGGGAAATCAAATTAGCCTGACCATTGCTGGGAATACACTTCTCCGTCATGCCGAAACGATCATGGGAACGTACCGGCAGTTGGCGTTCGATATGAATGCTCTCAAAGGAGAATCGGGTGGCGCGTTGCGGGTGGGGGCCAGTACTACAGTAGCGCAGTATGTGATTCCGCCCGTGCTGGCTCGTTTCCACGAGCAGTCGGCCGATGTGAGTATTTCACTTCTAAGCGGCAACACGGAGCAAATTGAACAGGGATTGCTCAACAACGATATCGACTTAGGCTTAGTTGAAGGCCGAACGCATCACAGCGATATTCGGTATACATCATTCGTAAAAGATGAACTCGTGCTCATCTGCCGCGCCGACCATTCCCTGGCCGACCGGGACGAGATTACGTTAGACGAGTTGCGAACCGTGCCCATTGTGCTGAGAGAACGTGGTTCCGGCTCGCTCGAAGTGATTGAGCATGCGCTTCGGGGCGTTGGCCTGCGACTCACCGACCTGACTGTTGACATGCAGTTAGGCAGTACCGAAAGCATCAAATCATACTTGGGCAGTTCGCGGTGCATGGCGTTTGTGTCGGTCTTCGCCGTACGGCCTGAACTCCAGGCAGGCACGCTGAAAATTCTGGATGTACAAGGGCTTTCAATTCAGCGAGATTTGTATTCTATTCAATTACAAGGCGTTACAGAAGGACTGGCCGATACATTTATGCGCTTTGCCCGGCAACATTATAAGCGGGGTTAACTTTACACAACCCGGTATAGCCATATTCGCCAGTAACTTTCTGGCTCATCAAATATCTTCTCCAATCGTAATCTATTCTCCACCGCATTCTGTATTGGTACGGCAGAAATAACGTATTTCCCCCCTAAATCAACTAATGCATCGGTGTTGATTTGCAAATGGTTGAGTGATTCAGTCTGCGTTTTTCCGAATAGATAATTCATACCTAATTCGGCCGTGTAGAGGTAAACACGGCAAGCGTACCCATCATAATAAACGCGCGTTTGTTTCGTGCCTTTCTCCAGTTCAGTCGCAATGATTTTTCGGAAAGCGTATTTATAGGGAAGCGGGTAATTATTCTGATAGCTGTCCAGCGTATAAAACCCATTGAACTGGGCGACAGACGGATGCATTCCGGCACAAATTACGCGGTAATCGGCTTGTGGTTTTCCGATGTAATCGCGGATTTGGGCGAATTGCTTTTCGGCAAAAAAAGCCCGAAATGACGGATAGCGAGCTTCGCTGATATAGCCTGTCATTTTCCCAGTATTGATGCGCCACTCCTTATTCGCGACAAGCATAAGCACAAGTTGACCGGTCAGAAAAAATCGACTCCAACGGCCATTCGCCCGGAACTGTCGTAACGCGAGTGCAAACAGAAGAAACCAGAGCGTTGGGAGCAGGAAATAAAAACGGTCGAACTGAAACACGCGAAATTTCAGTCCCAGCGAACTGTCGCCCAGCCACACCACTAAATAGTGGTAAAAACCGTGAATCAGACAAATAATAGCGGCCAGTATAGGTAGCCCAATTAGCCACCTGACGGCCTGGAAATCCTGCTTTCGATACGCTCGCCAAGTGCTTAACCCGGTTACCGCCAAGATACCGGCCGTAAGAAAAGCACCCGTATTGAACATCGGCCAGACAAACAAATCAGCGCTTCGGCGCAGACTATCCACAAGTCGCATCGAGCGCAATTGCCCATAATCGAACTCGACCCGTTGGGAGATGTACGTTTGATTGATGAACCCATAAATCAATTCCCACTCACTACCCAAATATAAACTTGAGAGCAGCAGTAATCCACTAGCGTAGAGCCAGTTAATCTTCCGGTGCTGAATCATATTCGTTAAGCCAATAATGCCTAAAGCAATGCAAATGAATAAGCCAGACCAAACGAAAAATGAATAAAAAGGAAACAGGATAATAACGAGCCAGTCGCTCCAGCGTGGCTGTTTCGTTAACAAATTTAGAAAGGCAAACAGGAGCAATGGCTGGCCACTGACCGATACACCATGAACGATATAGCCCGGCACCAGGGCGAACAAAAACGCCAGGGCTACTCGCGTAAACGCCCAGTTTGGTTCTTGTAAAATGTACTTTTTTAACAGTAGATACATACCCAGAAAGCCGATGGCATGTATCGCTAAAAAATTGACAACTTGCGCTACATAAGGTGGTAGCAACCAGAAAGACAATACCTCGAAATTTAAACCTGTTCGGAAGGCCGAGCGCGGAATGCCGCTGAAAGACAATTTGGCCCCTGGCCCGCTGCTCATTGCATTTGGAATTACTGTGTTCAGATCGAAATTGAACGCTGTATGAGTAATCTTGAGCAGATATAAATAAAGGAAATCGCTATCTAAATTATCGTGGATGGTCAAGTGCGCTCCTTCACCAAGCCAGATGTAGGGGAAAATATACAGCACAAACAACCCGATAGCAATGAGAAGATACGATTTTTCGGTCGTTGTGGTGGAATGAAAGGGCATAATGAGTTAAAAGAGAGCAGCGAAAATACTGAAATTCATTGAGATGCCTGTGGGATAGATAAGCCGTTAGGGTTTTTCGTACTTTTGCTTGCAGAAACCCAATCATCATGCAAACGAAATTCGTCCTGTCTCTATTGACGGGATTAACGCTGGCTACTGCATCAGCCCAGGCACAAAATCGCCCCGTTAAAGCCATTTCTTCTCGCTCTACAGCGACGACACCAACCGCCAAACTGGCGGAATTTAGCCTGTCTCGCGCCGAGGTAGAAGCGCATACCCGATTTTTGGCTTCCGATGAGTTGCAGGGGCGCCGAACGGGTGAGCCGGGAAACTGGGTCGCTGCCCGCTACATTGCCGAACAGTTTCGGCTGTTGGGATTGAAACCCGCCCCTGGCGTAACGACAGGTAATCAGGGTGAATATTTTCAACCAATTACGATGGAGAAAGTCAAAGCGGCCACTTCAGCCACTATGCTTGTTGGCAAAGATACCCTCAAGCTAGGTAAAGAGTTGGTGCTGATGGCGGGTGATCCCACAGCTGTTTCGGGTGAGGTTATCTATATCGGGTATGGCCTGACCGATGGTGACGATGGCTATAAAGGTCGTGATGTTAAAGGCCGGATTTTGGTGGCGCAGGGTGGTTCTCCCGATGCCAAAGGACCACGTGAAATCTTTAGTGCGTCGGCCGCTAAGCGTAAATTAGCCAGTGAAAAAGGAGCAGCTGCGCTGATTGAACTTTACAGCGAATCTATTCCGTGGGGCTTCGTGAACCAGTACTTCAATCGGGAACAGTTAACCGTTTTGGCTGCGACAGATAGCAACACGCCAATAGCCCATTTATGGGTTAACAACGCTAATAACCAGTATAAACAGCTCAAAGAAGCCGGGCAAAGTGTCGCTATTCGCACATCAGGCCGCCTGCGTACGTCGGTATTGTCGGCTAATGTGGCGGGTATTATCGAAGGCACCGATCCGAAATTAAAAGAAGAATATGTCATGCTATCAGCTCATTTTGACCACATTGGGGTGGGCAAGCAGAGTGGAACGCCCTATCAACCCGCCGATAGTATTTTCAATGGAACACGAGATAATGCGATGGGTACGGTCGCCATTTTAGAAGCCGCTAAAGCCTTGTCGCTACAACGCCCCAAACGCTCGGTGCTGGTGTTGGCACTGACGGGTGAAGAAGTTGGTTTGTTGGGCAGTCGGTATTATGCCGAGCATCCTTTAGTGCCGTTGAAGCAAACCATTTTTGACCTCAATATCGACGGAGCAGGTTATAATGACACAACGATCATTTCAGTAATTGGCTTAGAACGTACGGGCGCACGAGCCGAAATTGAAGCGGGTGCCAAAGCGGTTGGTTTAGGTGTTTTTGCCGAACCCGCTCCCGAACAGGGTTTGTTCGACCGGTCCGATAACGTGAGCTTTGCGGTTAAGGGCGTTCCTGCGCCCACGTTCTCGCCCGGTTTTAAATCCTTCGACGAAGCCATTGGCAAATATTATCACCAGGCGATCGACAATCCCGAGTCGCTGGATTACACCTACTTTCAGCGTTTCTGCCAGGCTTATGCTCACGCGGCCCGGTTGATTGCCAACCGCCAAACACGCCCACAATGGTCGGTGGGCGATAAGTACGAAGCCGCCGGGAAGTCTTTATATGGACAATAGTAGAGTTTGAAAAAACATGCTTTTCATGAAGATGAGTCGATTGCAGTTCATCCTTGTATAAAGCCGTATATCATAACGGAAAACTAAACAACTCGTCTCAACGTTTATTTACTACTAACAATACGCTGATATGCTGTTCAAATATCTGTTCATCATCACCCTGGTTATTCTTTTTGTGCCACCCGTACGCCGATTTGTGTTTTATCTGTTGGTTGGCCGACAATTGGTAAAAGAGCAAAAAAGGCAGGGCGACGTAAATGGAGGTCGTAGAGAAGGCGAAGTTCGGGTTGAGAATCGCCGGAAAAAAGATACTGATTATCCCTATAAAGGCGGAGAATACGTCGATTACGAAGAAGTTAAATAAAACTTTTTTTGCCATAAAATGATGCCTGACAAACGTAAGCTGTGTTTATCAGGCATCATTTTGTTACAGTAGCATCAAATTCCTGTTTATACTTTACGGCTACTCCGGTCATCACATAACCGTTATCAGTTATGGATGTGTAATACGTGTAGCGAACCGATACCAGTGCATCAGCACCGAGCTTTTTAGCTTGTGAGGTTAAGCGAGTCAGCATAAATTCCTTCTGTTGCATGTCGTTTCCCCGGCTAAGCATGCGTTGATTGCCCGACTGTCGTCTTGACAGAGGAACCTCACCTTTTACTTCTAAATCCTGTAGTGGATCAAAGGGCCGTCCGGGCCGTTGATTGTCATAAAACACCTCCACCGGATAGTTAGGTTTGTTTTTTAAGTAAACCATGGGCTTAAAGCAGCCTGTCAAACTCAGTAAGAGAACTAATGCAGCTAGCTTTTTCATAGTTATTTAGTCGTCATTGAGGTCAAAACGTCTGCCACAATTCGTGGATAATGTAGGTGCTCCAGCGCTTGCACTTTCTGAGCTATGTCCTCTGGCGTATCCGTTGGGGAAACAGGGCAGGTGGCCTGAAAAATAATCTGTCCTTCGTCGTAACGCTCGTTCACATAATGGATTGTAATGCCTGATTCAATTTCTCCGGCAGCCGCAACGGCCTCGTGTACAAAGTGGCCATACATACCTTTTCCCCCAAATTTTGGTAATAAAGCCGGGTGAATATTGATGATTTTATTGGGGAATGCCTTTACTAAATCTACGGGCATCAACCACATAAATCCAGCCAATACAATCAGATCAATACTCTGATTGAGAAGGAGTTGCGTGATCTTATTGGTATCGTAAAATGTTGTTCGATCAAAGAGTAGTACGGGAATATGCAGTTTTCTGGCGCGTTCAATTACACCTGCTTTGGGATTGT
This sequence comes from Spirosoma sp., assembly GCA_964263725.1. Classification (GTDB taxonomy): domain Bacteria; phylum Bacteroidota; class Bacteroidia; order Cytophagales; family Spirosomataceae; genus Spirosoma. Next base: position 5,158 of record CAXVWN010000271.1, on the reverse strand, counting down.
TCGAGACAATCAACGAGATGTCTACGTCTGAAATAAGAGAAAAATACTCGGCAATTTTCTCAGCATTTGAGCCGGAACCAGAGGCAAACAGGACGATGCGTTTCAAAGGAAATAGAAATAGACAATAAGTAATATTTGTAGTCGAGAAGGGTCAGACGTGCTCGTCTAACTTAATCAAAAGTACAATTTCTTTCAAAAATAAGCCGGGCAGATCATCATAAAGATGTAGATGATAGCCTATTTCACAAGCCCATTGGCCACATCGAGGAGAGCCGAAAAACGAAACGATCAGGCAATAGGTAGAATAACAGAAATGGTAGTTCCTTTGCCAAATTCAGATTGAGCCTTGATAAGCCCGGAGTGATTGCGAATAATTTTGCGACAATAGGCCAGGCCAAAACCATCACCTGCGCTAACCTTGTTGTGAGGCACTTGAGAGAATATATCGAAGACTTTCTCGAGCTGGGATTTCTCAATACCTATGCCATTATCTTCTATACGGATTTCAATATAATTAACGCCAATTTCTGCCGATAATTGATCACTCAATTGAGCTTGAGCCAGCTCATTACAGGAGATAGTTATAACGGGTGGCACATCTTTTTTAGAGAACTTAATCGCGTTATGAATTAAATGATAAAAAAGCGAATCCAATTGCAATGGTACAGCTTGAATCGTCGGCAAGGCGGCTACATGGATCGTTGCATTACTGGCCTTTATATGTGAACTTAATTGTATCTGTACATCCGCCAAAAGCGTATTCAAATCAACCAGTTCAACTAATTTGCTCTCATCATCTATAACAGAAAAGGCAGATAAATCTTTGATCATTACCGAAAACTTTTCCGCACCCGAATTGATTTTCAACGCAAGTTCTTTTGCTTTAGCGACATCGTTCCGTTCGGTGGCATCAATTAACATACCGCCAAAAATTCTGAGTTTACGAAGAGGTTCCTGAAGGCTATGATTGGAAATATGTCGATACTGCCGATTTTCATCAACTGAGTCCGTTAATTGCCGGTTCAATTTTTGCACCGCCAACTGACTCTGTTCCAATAATTCGATCTGCTGTAAATGAAAAGAAATTAAATCTGCGAATAAACCAAACATGTCAATAACCTTCGAATTGTTGAGTTGAGCTGGTTTGGGATCAATGGCACAAATGGTACCGAAAAATTCGCCACTTTTTAGAATAATAGGAAAGGAGATATAACTCTGAAATCCATACAGTAAAGGCGTATGATGGCTACGAAACTCTTCACTTTTCTGGACATGGTCAATGACTACGGCCTGATGCGTATAGCGAATCTCATTGCAAATGGTTGTCTCTATTTTTAGCTCCCCGCCCGCAGCCAGCCCGAATTGAATGTCATCACGAACATTACAGGCAATCCATCTGTCTTCAGTTACTCGGGCAACAGCGGCAAAACCCATCCCGGTTGTTTGGCATACTACATCAAGTATGGTCGCTATAATTGGGATTTGCTGTACTCGTTCAATGTCTTTGGCTAAGTTAATATCTGTATAAACCATTTTATCAGAACGAAGAATATTGATACGTATAGAGGTAACAATATGTTAATTTAAAGTGCTTTTGTTCCGCTTAAGAGTTTTTTCTATTTCTATTTTCGAAACTTAATTGTGGGTAAAGTTACTGTGTTAAGCCAATAGAGCCGTAAGTTTTTTAAATACGTTTTCCACTCGTTCAGGCTGGAAGGTTTAGTTGTAAAACTGGAAACTCCGTAAGAATAAGCCGCCCTGATATCAGACTCCAAATCACTTACTGTGAACATAACTACGGGTAAAATACGAGTTTTGTTATCGGCCCGCAGGAAGGCTAAAAAATCTAATCCACTCACGGTATCCTCTAAATTAATGTCGAGTAAGACTAATTTTGGTCCGTGTCCATCCAGCTCATTAATGTAGGCTTTAGCGTCGATTATGTTGTAGACTTGGATGAAGCTTGCTTCTGAAAAGCAGCTTTGGGCGGTGTGCCGTAGCATATCAATAATAGTGGGATCATCATCTACCACTAGAATAAGAAAATCAGGCTTCATGTTACGGAGAAATTAGGCGCAAGGTAGTCATTTTAATATATATGCTTAGTCAACATATGTGTGTTGAAATGCTTACTTTGTATTTGGTAAGTACGAAGTGTAAGGATACGTAAAGTACAGTAGCATACCAGTCAATACGGATAAAAAACGCTATACGTTTAGACGTAAACATCTAACTTCATATGTAAGAGCAAACTCTCAGCAGGTATAGGCAATCTGATTTTAAGCTAACGGCGTAAGTTGAAAAGACTGGTTAAGTACCTGGCGTAATAAATTGAAAATGATCGAAGAGGATAAAAATTTACAAAATCAACCTACCCCTTTGCAGGTAGATCAGTTGCGCAATCTTTATCATGATCTAAACAACAGCTTGAGTAATACAGATTGGGCTTTTTACATGTTGAGTGAGCAAAAGCTTCCAAAGGTTGAACGGCTTCAGTACGAGGATATGTTAAGTCGTAATTTGACGACTCTTCAATCAATTTTAGGTCAATTGATTCCCCTTCTGGAATCGCGCAGAGAGGCCCATTTGACTGGTTTAATTGCGTTGATTAGCCAGCTTAAGACGGAAAGGCCAAGCGACATTCAATACCAACTTCTAAGTTTGATTAATCAGCTTAAGCGTATGAATAATAAACCCGTGTAAGATGGTCTTTAAATCCGGACACGAAGTTGAAAACGTTTCGTGCCAGACTTTATGACTACCTCTCTAAAAGAATTATACCGTAATTTTCCGGGTACATGGCTTTACTAATCAAGTCTTATCATTATCAAGTCAGCCTGTATTTATTGAACGTCATATTGTTTCTCTGGTCTATAAACGCCTTTTTGCTAACTCAATAGTAGTCAACTTTTCTCTATTTTTGTGGGTACTCGCTCAAATCCAATGCTGGCAACGAAGCAACTCACATTTGAATACGGCCCATCGAAACAGTTTACGTTTCCCGATGTACACTGCGCTAACCGCGAAGCCTTCCTGATTCTGGGCCAGTCGGGTACCGGCAAAACAACCTTTCTGCATTTACTGGCCTTGCTGCTTAAGCCCAAAAGTGGTTCGGTAATTATTAATCAGACTGACCTGACAAAACTTAGCGTAGCTGAAACGGCGGCTTTCCGGGCTAAACATGTGGGCATCGTTTATCAGAAACCTCATTTTGTGAGCTCACTATCGGTAATGGATAATTTGCTGATGGCGAACTATTTAGCGAATAAGCCACAAGACAAAGCCCGCGCCAGAGAATTGGCGGGGCAGTTAGGTTTCAGCGACAATCTGGCCAAAAAAACGAACCAGCTCAGTCAGGGCGAACAGCAGCGTGTCAGCATTGCCCGCGCTGTAATGAATCAACCCGACGTCATTCTGGCCGATGAGCCAACGTCCAGCCTCGACGACGAAAATACCGACCGTGTGGTAACGCTCTTACGGCAACAATCGGAGCAGATTGGAGCCAGCTTAATTGTTGTCACCCATGATCAGCGGTTAAAAGACGCATTCAAAAATCGTGTAAATCTCTAACGGTTGTTAGGTCGGCATAGATTACTTCACCTAAAGATGCCTCCTTCGGCACCGGGCTGGCGTTCCACCGGACTGGCGATCCAGCATGACAAAAATACATATGCGTAAACTTCTGCTTTTATTTCTGCTGGTTCCTGTGCTTTCAATAGCCCAAAATCGCAAGAAAAAAGATTACCTCGTTTCAGTCAATACGCAGTTCGGAACTATGCGGCTCGTGCTTTACGACCAGACACCGAAGCACAAGGAAAATTTTATCAAGCTTGTCAATCAGAAGTTTTACGACAGCCTGCTGTTCCATAGGATTATTCCCCTGTTTATGATTCAGGGGGGCGATCCTAAATCACGTAAGGCTCAGGAAGATCAACCTCTGGGCAATGGCGATGTTGGCTACACGGTTCCGGCCGAATTTGTTCCGGCTCTTTTTCACAAAAAAGGCGCGTTGTCGGCTGCTCGTGACAATAATCCCGAAAAAGCGTCTAGTGGTTGTCAGTTCTACATCGTGCAGGGCCGGGTTTGGGACGAAGAAGCATTTCAGAAACAAATCAAGCGTATTGAAACCATGAAAGGACGTTTGCCCACCGACGAGCAGAAACAGGTTTATAAAACCCTTGGTGGTGCCCCCCATTTAGATGGTAATTACACCGTTTTTGGGGAAGTGATTAATGGATTGGCAATCGTGGACAGCGTGGCTAAACAACCCCGAAACGAAATGGACCGGCCGTTGAAAGACGTGCGCATGACCATGACCGGAGAGTGGATCAAGAAAAAGAAAATTACGAAACAGTACGGTTATATATACCAGAAATAGAGCCAGTCTACCGGTCTCTGTATAAATAATATGAAAAAACGAATTCTAATTACCGGAGCCAATGGGTTGCTGGGTCAGAAATTAGTTGCACTGCTCACTGAGCAACCAAATGTTGAGTTAATTGCTACGGCGCGGGGCGATAATCGTTTGCCGTTTTCGGAGGGTTATACGTATCGCTCAATGGACATCACCGACCGCCAGCAGGTACTGGATGTCATGAATGAGGTACAACCGAACGTAGTTATCCACGGTGCCGCTATGACCGATGTGGATAAATGTGAAACACAGAAAGATGCCTGCTGGGCGCAAAATGTACAGGCCGTCGAATATATTATTGAAGCCTGCCAATCTACCGGCGCCTTCTTATTACACGTATCCACCGATTTTATTTTCGATGGTGCGGATGGACCCTACGATGAAGCCGCCGAAGCGAATCCGATTAGTTTCTATGGCTGGAGCAAGCAGGCTGGCGAAGTGGCTGTTCGAAATTCAGGCCGTTCGGGTACCCCAATCCGGTGGGCCATTGCCCGAACGGTATTGGTGTATGGTATTGCTCACGACATGAGCCGTAGCAACATCATTTTGTGGGTTAAAAAATCGCTCGAAGACGGTAAGAACATCAAGGTTGTAACCGATCAGTGGCGCAGCCCGACGCTGGCCGAAGATTTGGCAATGGGTTGCTATCTTATTGCTGATCAGGAGGCTGAGGGTATTTTTAATATCTCAGGCAAGGAAGTCATAACGCCTTACGAAATGGCCATTCAAACGGCAGATTATTTT
>CAXVWN010000270.1:0-4686 GCA_964263725.1 Spirosoma sp. | reverse complement strand
ATTGCGCTGATGAAAAATCAGGTTGATCAGTTAAATGCGTTTGGCATTAACGCGCAATTCCTTAATTCGACGCTCTCGAAAGCAGAGATAAACAAGGTTAAACGGGACACGCTCAATAGTACACTCAAGCTACTTTACATTGCTCCCGAGTCGCTGACTAAGGAAGAAAATTTGGACTTTTTGAAGAAAGCCAATATTTCATTTGTTGCTATCGACGAAGCGCACTGTATCTCCGAGTGGGGACATGACTTCCGGCCCGAGTACCGTAAAATTCGGGGCATCGTTGATAATATCGGCAACTTGCCCGTAATAGCCCTCACAGCGACCGCCACGCCTAAAGTGCAGCAGGATATTCAGAAAAACCTGCAAATGGAGGATGCCAATTTATACAAGACATCCTTTAATCGTAAGAACTTATATTATGAGATAAAGCCGAAGGTCGAAGCCAAAAAGCAACTCATTAAGTATATAAAACAAAACAAAGGAAAATCGGGAATCATCTATTGTCTGAGTCGTAAAACGGTCGAAGAAATTGCTGAACTCTTACGGGTTAATGATGTAAAAGCGTTGCCTTACCATGCTGGTTTGGACCCGGTAACCCGGATGAACAATCAGGATGCTTTCCTGAACGAAGATGTCGACGTTATCTGCGCCACTATTGCCTTCGGAATGGGTATCGATAAACCCGACGTTCGGTTCGTGATTCACTACGACGCGCCAAAATCGCTCGAAGGGTATTATCAGGAAACAGGACGGGCAGGCCGCGATGGGTTAGAAGGCAATTGCCTGATGTTTTACAGCTACGATGACATTGTTAAGCTCGAAAAATTCAACAAAGACAAGCCTGTTACTGAGCGTGATAACGCTAAGCACCTATTGACCGAAATGGTCTCTTACTCTAACCTGGGTGTTTGCCGCCGTCGCCAGTTACTCGGCTACTTTGGCGAGTTCATGGATAAAGACTGCGGTTTCTGTGATAATTGCCTGAAACCGACCGAGAAACTTAAAGTGCAACATGAGGTAGTACTGGCTTTGCAAACCGTGCTACAAACAGACCAGCGTTTCGATGTAGCTCATCTGGCCGATGTATTGACTGCTACGACAAACCAGTACGTGACCAGTTACGAACATGACCGGCTTGCGGTATATGGAAAAGGTCTGGAGTTTAATGACGATTGCAACTATTGGTGCTCGCTCATTAAACAAATCACAATTTATGGTTACCTCGAAAAGGATGTTGATAATTACGGCATCCTAAAACTTACCCAGCGTGGTCTGAATTACATCGAAGATCCCTATCCAATGGCGTTGTCGAAAGACCACGACTACGAGCAGCAAGCTATTGATACAAAAGAGGACGAAGAAAAAGATTCGGCTCTGTCGGCGGGTGGTGTAGCCTACGACGAAGAACTGCTGGGTCTGTTAAAAGCGCTTCGTAAGAAGATTGCCAAAGAAAAAAACTTGCCGCCGTATGTTATTTTCCAGGAAACATCCATGGAAGAAATGGCGACAACCTATCCCACCACGCGCGAAGAAATGGCGCAAATTAACGGCGTGGGAATGGGCAAGGTGCAGAAGTTTGGGAAGCAGTTCATCGACCTTATTACTAAATATGTTGACGATAATGAAATAGAGACGGACAAGGACGTGGTTATCAAGTCCACCGTTAATAAATCGAAAGTTAAGATTTTCATTATTCAGCAGATCGACCGCAAGGTTGACCTCGACGAAATTGCTGAGTCGAAGTCGCTGTCGATGGAAGACTTGATGGAAGAAATTGAACATATCTGTTACTCAGGTACTCGACTTAACCTCGATTACTATATTAACCAAGTAATGGACGAAGACCGGCAGGACGAAATTTTCGACTATTTCATGCGGGCCGAAAGCGATAATATCGCAGTGGCTATGCATGAATTTGGGGGCGATGATTTCACTGAACAAGATTTGCGCCTGATGCGCATAAAGTTCCTGTCGGAAGTAGCTAATTAATGATAAATGATGAACGATGAGTGATGAATGAGTGATCGCATAAGCCACTCGTAATCATTCATTATTCATCATTTGTCATTCATCATTAATTATGAATATACTAATACTAGGGTCGGGTGGGCGCGAACATGCCTTTGCCTGGAAGTTAGCGCAAAGTCCATTATGTGGTTCGTTATTTGTTGCACCGGGCAATGCAGGAACAGCACAGGTGGCCACTAACTTGCCCATCGGCTATAACGATTTTTCGGCAGTTGCCAAAGCTGTTCGAGACAATAAAATTGACCTGCTTATTGTTGGGCCAGAAGAGCCATTGGTAAAAGGAATCGTTGACTTTCTGCGTAATCAACCCGATTTATCTAGCTTACCAATCGTTGGGCCCGATGCAAAGGGTGCGCAGTTGGAAGGTAGCAAGGATTTTTCCAAACAGTTCATGCTTCGCTACGGCATTCCTACCGCTGCGTCGCAAACGTTTACGGTTGAAACGCTTCAGGAAGGGCTTGCTTATTTGGAAAAACACTCGTTGCCAATTGTCATAAAAGCGGATGGTTTAGCGGCTGGTAAAGGTGTTATTATTGCCGAAACGCTGTTGGATGCGAAAACGGCTCTGAATGAAATGCTCGACGGAAAAAAGTTTGGTGAAGCCGGGAGCAAAGTAGTTGTAGAGCAGTTTTTACGCGGTATTGAATTATCAGTATTTGTTCTTACTGATGGTGTCAACTACAAAATCCTGCCTGAAGCTAAAGACTATAAGCGAATTGGCGAAGAAGACACCGGGCCCAATACGGGTGGTATGGGGGCTGTGTCACCGGTGGTATTTGCCAGCAAAGCTTTTTTGCAAAAAGTTGAGGACAAGGTTGTCAAACCAACATTAGCTGGGTTGCAACAGGAAGGTATTAAGTATCAGGGATTTATTTTCGTAGGTTTAATGAAAGTAAACGGTGAGCCTTATGTGATTGAATACAACGCTCGCATGGGTGATCCCGAAACTGAAGTTGTATTGCCGCGAATTCAGAGTGATTTTGCTGAGTTAATGATGGCTACAGCCAAGGGTGAACTTGATAAAGTGGTTGTTCAGGTATCACCCCAAACGGCTGTAACTACAATGCTGGTATCGGGCGGTTATCCCGGTGAATATGAAGTGGGTAAAATCATTTCAGAATTAGAGCGTTTAGAAGATGTCATGGCTTTCCATGCCGGAACGCTGGACAAAAACGGTCACGTGTTGACCAATGGTGGACGGGTACTGGCTATTACAGCCCAGGCTAATTCGCTTGAAAACGCCGTCAGGAAGTCGCAGGAAGCGGCCCGGATGGTACAATTTGACGGGAAACAGTACCGGAAAGATATCGGGGTTGACCTGATTCGGTACTCCGACTAACGAGGTTATAAAGTCGTAAAGTTACAGCGTAACCTATTGGTACTGAAAACTTTGCTGCTTTACAACTCCATAACTATATATACATGTCGTGCAAATCTTGTGCAACTGGCGGGTGTGGAACCCAACGTGGCGCATCCGACGGTCAGAAAACGGCTACTACCGGATGCGGGAGCGGAGGGTGTAGCACTGGAGGCTGCAATAAACTGAATTCATTCGACTGGCTGAGCGATATTGCCATGCCAGGCCAACGATACGATGTTGTTGAGGTGAAATTTAAGGGCGGTCGAAAGGAGTATCACCGCAATGTTCACCAGCTTGATCTTACCACGGGCGATTACGTCGTGGTTGAAATGCAGTCAGGATTTCATATCGGGGCTGTTTCGTTGCAAGGGGAGCTAGTGCGATTACAGGTGAAGAAACGGGCCGTCAAAATTAATGACGATACCAAAGTTATTCACCGGGTTGCTACGCCTAAAGACCTTGAACGACACGAACAGGCTGTTTTGCGGGATCTTCCGGCGCTTTATCGTTCCCGTGAAATCTCTCGTGAATTAAAGCTTAACATGAAACTGTCTGACGTCGAATTTCAGTCAGATAATACAAAGGCGACTTTTTATTATTCGTCTGAAGAGCGTGTTGATTTTCGCGAGTTGATTAAAATGCTGGCGGGTGAATTCAAAGCCCGAATTGAAATGCGACAGATTAGTCTTCGTCAGGAAGCGGGACGACTCGGTGGTATTGGTTCCTGTGGACGTGAACTCTGCTGCTCAACCTGGCTGACAGATTTTAAAAATATTGCGACCTCAGCAGCTCGGTACCAGAATTTATCGCTGAATCCGGCGAAATTATCGGGTCAGTGCGGTCGGTTGAAGTGCTGTCTGAATTACGAATTGGATACGTATATGGACGCCCTGCGCGATATTCCAGCGATTGAGAAGCCGCTGGAAACGCAAAAAGGACGAGCTTATTTACAGAAAACCGATATATTCCGTAAGCTCATGTGGTTTGGCTATGGAGCCGAGAGTACCTGGCATCCATTGCCCATTATTCGCGTGTTGGAAATTGTTGAGCTGAATAAAAACGGCATTATTCCCGAATCGTTTGACGTGCTAACCCCAATTGGTGAAAAAGAGCACGTTACAGCAGCTGCTCTTAACAGCGATTTACAAAAACTAGATGCTAAGTACACCGCTCGGACGGTCACTAAAAAGAAAAAGAAAAAGCCACGTGGACCGGAGACTAACACACCGAGGCCTACGCCAACTGGTAAAACTTCCTAACCAATAACCCCGGTCAAATGGCCGGGGTTATTGGTT
>CAXVWN010000269.1:0-9845 GCA_964263725.1 Spirosoma sp. | reverse complement strand
ACGTACTGGGATCGGAAAACAAAAGACGCCATCTACCAGGTTGATGTAGCGCCTTCGGTCGGATTGGGAAAGCTGACTGATAACGCGTTTACCTTAGGTTCGAATGGCCTTCAAATGTCGTTGAATTCGACGGTTTACCACGGTTCTAATCTGAAATGGAATACGACGGTTAATTTCGGTAAGCAATCCTCGCAAATCATTGCTGTACGGGGAGATGCTCCGATTATCGTTACCTCCAACGCCGGAAGCACAAACTATGTGTTGAAAGCCGGTGAAAAAATTGGGCAGTTGTATGGCTACAAAACTATTCACAGCGTTGATGCGCGGGATGCAAATGGCAACTCCTTTATTGCAGCGACCGATCAGGAACAGTATACCCTGGCCAGCAACGGTTTTGTAGTCAACAAAGCCACGAAACAGCCTTACTTCACGGCGGATAAATTCAGCTTCGGTGATCCGAATCCTAAATTTAACATGTCGTTTATCAATGATATAACATTCAAAAACTTCCTCACGTTTGGCGTTCAGTTCGACTGGGTAAATGGTAACCACCTATACAACCAAACCAAAGAATGGATGTATCGCGATGGTATTTCCAGCGAGTACACAAACCCGTTCGCTATTGATGGACAAACAGGTGCCTGGACGGCTTTTTATCGGGGTGTTTATGCACAGCGTACAGCCAACGGAACCAAAGATTATTTCTACGAAGATGCTTCGTTCCTGCGTTTGAGAAACATTTCGATCGGTGTCGATTTTGCTAAAATGTTTAGAATTCCGGCTGTCAAAAGACTCCAATTGGTTCTTTCGGGACGTAATCTCTGGACGCTTACCAAGTACACCGGTTTCGATCCGGAAATCAGCTCAGGAACGTCGAACTCGGCTTGGGATCGGGGAACTGATCACAGCACGATGCCCAACTTCAAGTCGTACCAGGCTTCTTTAAACTTTGGCTTTTAAAGAAACCCATCTCAAAAAACTGATCGTATGAATAAGTTAAAAATACTTGCCTTAACGCTGACTTTTTCCGGGCTTATAGCCGCCTGTAAAGAACAACTGAACGTTAAAAACCCCAACCAGCCATCGTCTGCAGCATTGAAAACCGAGACTGGGCTGATCTCCTACGGAGAGGGCTTCTACATAACCGGCTTCAAGGATGTAAAATACTATGATGGTACGCCAGGCTACTTCTGGTCGGGAGCTATTGGCAATCATGAACTGATGGGCGATGTGATCGGGACGGATATTGCCAACGTCTTCATTAACCAGATTGGTGCGCCGAATCAGATTACGCTCGACGATGGCACGGTGTTGCTCAATCCGAACTCACCAAATAAGCAGATTGATTTCATCCGTATCACCGCTAACGTAAACTCGACGGGTTTCCAGAACTCGACTTATTACGAGTGGGCGTACATGTATAACATGAACAATGCGGCTAATACGATCCTGACGAATATTGATGCAGTAACGTTTTCAGGCGCAGCGGATACGAAAAAAGGTGTACTCAAAGCATGGGCGTACTGGTGGAAAGGCTATGCTTATTCCCGAATTGGCTCCATGTATTATGCTGGTATTATTAATGATAAAGCGAACGGTGAAGCGCTGAATGGCACAAACGGTAATTATGTGACTAAAGAGACCATGATTACAGAGGCCAATAAGAACTTCGACGCAGCGTATACCATTCTGGCCGGTCTAACTGTCAATTCCGATTATACCGCCACAATGGAAGGACTCATTCCGAACTTCAACCGGGTGGGTAAAGGTGGCGTATTGACACCAGCTATGTGGCAACGGAATATCAACACCATGAAAGCCCGGAATCTTCTGGTCAACACGCGTGTAAGTGCTATGACGGCTGCTCAGTGGGCCGACATCCTAACGCTGACAACGAACGGGATTCAGGCGGCTGACTTTGTCTTTACAGGACGGTCCAACACAAACGGTGATTTCTTATCACCAACTGCGGGAACAGTATCTGGAAAAACAACCGGTGCGAACAATACGTACAAAATTACAGAGCGCCTGATTCAGGATTTCAAGACGGGCGATCTGCGTTTTACGAATAATTTCAGGAAGAGAGCCGCTCCCTACATCGGCGAAACGTCACGGGGTAATTCCTTCTTTACCCGTTATGACCTGATCAACCGGGGGGCTGCTGGTTCTGAGGGAACGGCATCTGTTATTACGTATTCAAACACGAATGCAGGTGGTTATGAATTGTACCTGGCAAGTACGTACGAAGAAAATCAATTGATGAAAGCGGAAGCCTTAATCAACACCAGTAAAATTGAAGATGGTCTTGCACTGATCGACGAAGTTCGTAAGTCACAGGGAGCGGGTTTAACGGCTGTTGCCGGAACAAGTCTGACGCTGGATGCGGCCAAAGAAGAACTACGTCGGGAGCGTCGTATCGGATTATTATTCCGGGCGCTGTCATTCTACGATGCCCGTCGTTGGGGCTTGCTGGAAAATGGTCGGAAAGGGGCTGTTGCCCTTAGCCGCACGGGTGTTGTCAGTACGAACGCAACCATCATCTATGGCTACTTAGATTATTGGGATGTTCCCGATAACGAAATCGTGTACAATCCGCCAGTTGCAGGCAGTGTAGCCACAAAAAATCCGAAGTAATTAACAGACGGTAAAATCTATTTTCTGAGGCTCTCTGCTACCGGCAGAGAGCCTTTTTTTAGGTTGGCAGTTTCTGTGTAGTCAGGTTCTATTACTACTTACTCACCTGTCTAATCGCCAAATCATGATCAGGCCGGAGATTAAATTTCCCTTAAACTGTCGTGTTTTAGTCATCCGGCTGGTTTTGGTTCGGATGCGCTTCATGATAGGCTTAAAATGTATCAAAAGCATCGACAAACTACCTGCGAAACGGCCAATTGTCAGCACTGAAAACGTAGAAATGTTTTATATGTGAAATGCTTGCTTGCTTAAATGATTAGTATAGACAACAGGAAAATAGATTAACATTAAATTAATGTATTGATTTTTAGTGGCTTATTAAGAACTATTTATTGGCCTTCGCCCACCAATGTCTTGTATTATTCTATTATACGTGTTTCCACTTAGTAGAAACACATACTTGTGTATTATATGGCAAAATAAGACTAAGTACTTTTATTAAGTAATATGAGTAGGGTTAAAAGTAATCTTCTCAAAACAATATTTTGGTTATATCTGAATAGAACAAATTATTATTTGGCAAATTAAAATTGTACAATAAGTTTGTAATGCTTTTTTTTGTTCTATAGATTTGTTTAGAAATGTACATTTTTTTAACCTAACAATAAATTACTTATGAGGAAATTTCTATGCGTGAGTATACTGCTGGTATGCTCACTCTGGACCACAGCGTGGGCTCAAGAGCGAAGAGTAATCGGTAAGGTAACATCAGCAGAAGATGGATCGTCTCTTCCAGGTGTTTCCGTTGTTGTAAAAGGTACAACAAAGGGTACTACTACCGATGGGAACGGGATATATGATATCTCACTGCCATCTGGGAAAAGTACAGTTTTAGTATTCAGTTTCGTAGGTGTTACCACCCAGGAAATTCAGGTGCGTAACGAATCAGAGCTAAATATCAGTTTGGTATCCGATTCGCGCTTGCTGACAGAAGTCGTTGTAACGGGTAGTGGAGTCGCTACCAGCAAGGCTAAATTAGGGATTGCAGTTGAAAGTGTTTCGGCTAAAGATCTGCCACAGACGCCAACGGCTTCTATTGATCAGGCCTTGATCGGTAAGATTCCAGGCGCACAAATTTCATCCGTCAGTGGCAACCCCGGTGATCCCGTAAACATTCTATTACGTGGTATTAACTCAGTACAGGGCGGTACTAAACCCCTGATTATGGTGGACGGTGTACAGGTAGCCGCTACGGATATCAACTCACTCGACTTAAGTAACGTAGACCGGGTAGAGGTTGTTCAGGGAGCTGCTTCAGCCTCTATTTACGGGGCTCAGGGTGCTAATGGCGTTATCCAGGTGTTTACCAAGAAAGGTAAGAAAGGCCGGGTTGCCATTAACGTATCAAGCAGCTATTCAGCAAATCAGTTTCTGAATACGGGTAATGTGCACAAGGCAGAGCTGCATCCTTATCTGACCGATGCCAATAACAATATCATAAATTCTACAGGAGGTATAGTAGGCTACGATCAGTACGGGTCAGTACCGGGTATATCGTACCAATACGGTGGTGCAACGCGTTACGCCATCCAGGATATTCGGAACGTTTCGGATAAACCATACAACGCGAACCTGAAATATTATGATCAATTTAGTCAAGTATTTCAAACAGGAAGCACCTCAAATAATACGATCAATATTTCGGGTGCCTCCGAAAAAAGCGACTTTAATATAGCCGCTGCCAATAACCACACAGTTACGGCGATTCTGAAAAATGGCTATATAGATAGAAGCAACCTGTCGGCCAATTTTGGTACAGAACTGTTCAAAGGATTTACAATACGCTCAACTACCCAGTTAGTATATACGAAGAATACCCTCAAACCAGGGCTGGGTGCCGCTGGTGGCACTTATTATGGCCAGGGAAATTCATTGGGTAATATTGGGTCGGTATATGGATTTTTGAATACGTCTCCTTTCTTTGACCTGACCGCAAAACTGGCCGATGGTTCGTATCCGCGTCACCAACAGGGAGATAGCTTCTTGAGTATAAATGCCAGCAATCCGTACTATAACCTGCAATACACAGACGGATTAGACAATAAAGTGGATATCGTCCAAAATTTCGATGCCAATTATAAGGTAAATAAATTTGTGGAACTGGATGCCAAGTACGGGATTAACTACCGGAACGAGAATGCCCGATGGACGTATTATAATCAGGCGCAAAACGTAAACTCCAGTTTTTACAACACGTATTCATCAAACTATGCATCTAACAACAAGGGTGAGATCGATAACTTTCAGTACAACACCACATTCCAGAATTTTTTAGGGACTGCCTTTATCCGGACCAATTTTCAGGATGATTTCCATATCAAACTGCCAATTGAAACCAGCACGCAGATTTCGTTCGATTACCGGAAAAATCGGTATACCGAGTACGATACCTATGGATTGGGCTTAGGAACAGCGCCACCGTACAATATCTCGTCGTCGTCGTCGCAGGCTGTAGCACTTGACTACGTTAAACCGTTTGTGACGTACGGGTATCTGGTTAATCAGAAAGTTGATTTTGGTGATTTCGGTGGTATTACAGCTGGTTTTAGAACGGACTGGTCTTCAGCCTTCGGTGCTGGTTCTACGCCGTTTACATTCCCGCACTTCGACGGACATATTGCTCCTTTGTCGTTCTTCAAGAACAGTAAATTGTCCAATGTGCTACCGTACTTCAAATTACGGGCTGCCTTCGGTAAAGCGGGTATCCAGCCGGGTGCGTTTGACCGGTACCCTGTTTTAAATCAGCAAAATCTGGGAACGGGTCTTGTTTACTCGATTCAGACGACCAGCAACAATCCAAACCTGCAGGTGGAGGTATCGAAAGAACTCGAACTTGGTACTGACTTCACCATCGGTGGTAATTCAAATCGCGCATGGCTGAACTCAATTTCGGGGTCGTTCACGTACTGGAAACGCTCAAGTGCAAACGTAATTTATACGGTTAGCGTACCACCATAAACCGTAGCAACGGGTCAGTTGACCAACGCTATCGATATGTCGTCGAACGGGGTTCAATTTCAATTGACGCTGCCAGTGTTCAGGTCCAAGGATTTCAAGTGGGATTTCACGACCAACTTCGGACATCAGATTTCTAAAGTTGATGCCATTGCCGGTGGTGCCGATATTATCTTAACGTCAAATGCGGGTAGTACGGCTCTGGTATTAACACCAGGTCAGCCAATCGGGCAACTCTATGGTTACAAAGCCTTAACCAGCTTTGATTTTACCAATAAGGAAGGCGTTCGGTACATACCTCAGTCGGATGAAGGAAATTACACGATGGTAGATGGACGGGTTGTACGGAAATCTGATTACCAAATCATGTTTACCAACCAGACATACGCCTTTGGTAATCCGAACCCGAAATTTAACATGTCGTTTATCAATGGATTCACATTTAAAGATTTCCTAAGCTTCAATTTCCAGATTGACTGGGTATATGGCAGCCACCTCTACAACCAAACGAAAGAATGGATGTACCGCGATGGTATCAGCGGAGATTTTGCTAAACCTGTAACTATTGATGGCAAAACGGGCGCTTATACTGCCTACTGGTCCAGCGCCTATTATGCGCTGTGGGGAAGCACACGCGGTGCTGGTAACAACGCCACGAAAGATTTCTTCTATGAAGATGCTTCTTTTGCCCGGTTACGAAACGTTTCGCTGGCACTGGATGTCGCTAAGCTTGTGAGATTGCCGTACTTCAATAAAGTTCAGTTGGTATTTACCGGCCGAAATCTCTTGACTGTTACGAAATACACTGGCTATGATCCTGAAATTAGTTCGGGTTCGTCTAACTCTTCGTTTGATAGAGGAGTCGATCACAGTACGCTGCCAAATACCAAGTCGTATCAGGTTGGACTAAACCTCGGGTTTTAATCTTTAAATTACCTCGAACATGAATTCTCGTACTAAAAATAAATTTCTTTACACGGCTTGTTTAACGGCACTCTTTCTGGGCGCGGTTTCTTGTAAAGAACAACTGGACGTTGGTAATCCCAATGCGCCTACCTACAGTGCCAACGTCAACACAGAAACGGGCCTGATTAATTTTGCCCAAGGCGCTGTTTACATTAATGGTTTTGGTAATGCTAATGGGCAGGATAACTGGTTAGGGGATAGCTACTTTTCGTTGCCCTGGGGATATAGTGCTCTGATGGCCGACTTAGTAGGTGCCGATGCATCGAACAACCAGGTAACAACCATCGGTCAACCGGATTATATTATTCTGGACGATGGCACCAAAGTAACTAATCCTTCACCACAAATAGGGATTATCCGGTCGTTCAATAGCCGGGCCGCTACCGGTGCAGGTAACAACCCGCTGTTTTATCAGTGGGCCAATATGTATGCCCTGAACAATGGCTGTAATCAAATACTAGCCTTGGTTGATGGGATTAAGTTTTCCGGTGATGCTGCTTCCCGATCAAATACGATCAAAGCCTGGGCTTACTGGTGGAAAGGCTACGCCTATGCGTCTATTGGATCTATGTATTACGCCGGTCTGATTAACGACAAGGCAGGTACGACCAATAGTGCTTATGTGCTACACGACGCCATCATTAATCAGTCGAATACGTATTTTAATCTGGCCACTACGACATTGACCGCCATTACCAATGCAACAGATTTTCAGGCTGTTCTGGGTGCGTTGATCCCGGCTGCCAGTCAGGTCGGTCATGGCGGTGTGCTCACGGTAGATATGTGGAAACGGAACATCAACACGATGCTGGCCCGTAATATTTTGGTCAATAAACTGGCTCCTTTCGTAAATGGTAACCCTAGTGCTACCATTGCCAAGTCGTCGACAACGGCCATGACAACGGCTGACTGGACCACTGTGTTGAACCTGGTTACCAATGGTGTTCAAAAAGCCGATTTTGTATTTACGGGTAGAAGTACAGCGTCCAATTATTTCTTCTCGCCTACCGGCGGAACGGTTGCTTCGCTAGCTACAGGATCAAATACCAGCACGACTTTCAGAATTAGCGAACGGTTGATTCAGAACTTTAACCCGGGTGACAAACGGTTGACGACTAATTTCAGCACCGTTAGTACCTATAAAAACAACTATATTTATACCACACGGTATAGTCTGGTTGATGGCGGCACCGGAACCGCTGGGGTATACGTTATGGGAACCCGAACAGCCGGTGCCTATGAGTTGTTTATCGCTGGTAGTTATGAAGAAAACGCGTTAATGCTGGCCGAAGCAAATATGCGTCTGGGCAATACAGAAGCGGGTCTGGCTTTTGTCGATGCGGTAAGAACGTATCAAGGTGCTGGTGTTGCTGCCGTTTCGGGAACCGGATTGTCTTTATCGGGCGCTCTTAATGAACTGACGCGTGAAAGAAGAGTATCCCTATTTAGCCGAGGTTTATCGTATTATGATAGCCGCCGGTGGGGCTGGATTTATGACATAGCCAATGGTGGAGGAGCCTATAATCAAACGGTGGTAACGACAGCTGGTGTGGTGAATACCAAGGTTACTATCGACTATAACTTCCTGGATTATTGGGATGTACCCGCCGATGAGTCGGTGTTGAATCCGTCTACCGGTGTTGCCACCAAGAATCCCAATTTTTAGTTTTTTTACTAAGTAACCGTACTTTTAAGGGGCTCACCACTATGTAGTGGTGAGCCCCTTTTTATTCTGCTGAAGGTATGAAAACCACACTTCCTGCTTAAACGTATACCAATTGCATCGAGTAGATGGTAATTTGCGTATTCTCAGTAGAAATGTTTGGCAAGATGCCTGTTGGATCGTATTATTAATGAGATTTTGTTAGACAAACATACCTACCGTAGCAGTCTGGTTAGTCAATGGATTTATACGATGACTGCGAATTTAACGTTTGAAAAATACGTAGCTTGCCAAGCGTTGTGAAGGCTTTCGGCGCGTAAAAGCTGTACAATAATCTTAAAGCAAATTATCTGGAATAAAACCTTTACATGAGAAAATTCTACAGCCTTATTTTCTGGTCTGGCCTATTGGTTATGCTACCGGGTTACCTGTTGGCTCAAGGGCTGCGTATATCGGGTAGGGTAATATCAGAACAAGATGGTTTGCCCCTGCCTGGCGTAAATGTTCAGGTTCGCGGTACAACAACCGGTGCCAGTTCAGATGCTAATGGGAATTATAGTATTACGATTCCGAGAAATGGCGCTGTCCTTGTATTTACCTCAATTGGCACAGTAACGCAGGAAGTGACCGTTGGAAATCGTACGGTCATTAATGTGCAGATGAAGGAAGCTATCAATGAGCTAAGTCAGGTAGTCGTTACGGGTTACAACACAACGCAGCGAAAAGACATTACCGGCTCTATTGCATCCGTTACATCCGATAGGTTCAAGGATATTCCCGTTGCCAGTTTCGATCAGGCTTTACAAGGTCAGGCCGCTGGTGTCCAGGTTACCCAATCGTCTGGTACGCCGGGGGGTGGTCTTACCGTTCGGGTTCGGGGTAATACGTCAATATCAGCCTCTAATCGCCCTTTGTTTATCGTTGATGGCGTTCCGGTAGAGGACGGGGCTTTAACGGGGCGCGAATTTGGTGGTCAAACAGATAATGCCTTTGCCCTGTTCAATCCCAACGATATTGAATCCATTCAGATACTGAAAGATGCATCGGCGAAAGCTATATATGGGTCACGGGCGGCCAATGGTGTTGTGCTGGTAACAACCAAGCGGGGAAAAGCCAACCAAAAAACAACATTTACCGCTGATGTGCAGCGAGGTGTTACCGATGTTGTGCGTCGGCCGGACATGCTCAACGCAACCGAATTGCTGGATTTGCAACGGGAAGCGGTTACAAATGCCGGGCTGGATCCCGACAAATTGGGCTTGATTAAAGGCGTTACGGATGGAGTGAATACGAATTGGGTCGATGACGTTTTGCGAAAAGGTGTTTATCAGCAATACCAGTTATCGACGCAGGGTGGAAACGACAAAACGCAGTTTTACCTCAGTGGCAGTTACCGCGATGAGCAGGGTGTTCAGTTGAATAACCAGTTCACTCGCTACACGGGGCAATTTAAGTTCGACCATAAAGCCACACAAAAGCTTTCATTTGGCACTAACCTAACCCTTTCACGGGCATTTAACAAGCGCGTGAAAGGAGACAATTTTCTGGATGGGGTGTATTCGGGCGC
>CAXVWN010000268.1:0-19780 GCA_964263725.1 Spirosoma sp. | reverse complement strand
AAAATGCCGGATTCCAATACGTTCACACGTAGCACGAGTAACAGTAATCCAAGCCCGCCCCCGATAAAGTACGAGATGCGCCAATCGAATAAATCGGCCATGAAATAAGCCAGAATTGCACCCAATACGCCCATTGTGGCGACAAGCGTGGTGCCGTATCCCCGAATTTGTCTGGGTAAAATCTCGGTTACTAAGGTGATACCAGCACCTAATTCGCCCGCTAATCCCAGCCCGGCTACAAACCGAAGAAGTACGTATTGATTCAGCGAGGTAACAAATCCATTGCCAATATTGGCCAATGAATAAAGCAAAATGGAGCCAAAAAGAACGGATAACCGTCCACGCTTATCGCCCAGAATACCCCAGAAAATACCGCCAATCAGCAAACCGGCCATCTGCGCGTTGAGCAGCAAAAGTCCATCGCTCAATAACCGATCTCCGTCGATGCCTAAACCTTTAAGACTAGGAACACGTACAACGCTGAACAGAAATAGGTCATACATATCCACCAGATAGCCAAGGGCCGCTACCAGCACCGGAAGTTGCAGGAGTTGGCTGATAACCAGTCGATTTGTTGGATTTTGGTCAGGCGTAGTAATTGGATTCATCGGGTAGTTTGGTCTTAATCCATTTTTGTCAAACTGACGATAGCCGGCGTCCGGTGCCAAAACATCTTAATGCAACCTACCAAAGATGCTTCGGCACCGGACGCCCGGTTATCGTCAGTTTGACAAAAAGTTTTACACTTTTTCGGGTACGACAAATGGAGCGCGATACTTGCGGGTTAGCATCTGGTTCGCTTCTTTATCGCTAACAAATACTTCATTTTTCGGGTCGAAATGCAGCGTCCGGCCTAATCGGTAAGCGATGTTGCCAAGGTGCGCAATGCCCGACGACAAATGCGCGGTTTCGACCGGCCCATTTTGTTTCGATTTATCCCGCGACCGCACAGCTTCGATGAAGTTGGCGTAATGATCTCCGCCTTCTTTGCGGGCTGGGCCTGGTGTCCGTTCTTTACCCAAAAAGGTTTTATAGTCATCATAACCGTTGATGACCATGTAACCTTTGTCGCCGTAGAACAGGTTACCAATTTCGACACCGTCTTCTTTGTTCGTCATCCACGGGCGAACCTCAAACTGAATCACTTTTCCGGATGAAGGATATTTATAAACCGATGTGAGGGTTTCGGGCGTTTCCTTGCAATCGTTCCAGAGAAATTTACCACCTGCGGAGGTTATTTCTTCGGGTAGGCCCACGTCTAAACCCCACATGCAGAGGTCGGTTTCGTGGATGCCCTGATTGCCGATGTCGCCGTTGCCGTAGTCCCAAAACCAGTGCCAGTTGTAATGGACATAGTTTTTACTGAATTCCTTCGTTTGCGCCGGACCTTGCCACATGTTCCAATTTAATTCGGAGGGGACAGGCGAGGGGCCTTTGTTTCCAATATCGGGACGCCATTTATAAACCAGCCCCCGTGCCATATACACTTTGCCTATCAGGCCGTCGCGCAGGTGTTTGATGGCCTCCTGAATAGCGACTGAACTCCGCAGTTGCACCCCATGTTGCACAATCCGGTTGTAGTGAGTAGCCGCTTCCACTAGCTTTCGGCCCTCACGAAGATTGTGGGCCCCGGGCTTTTCTACATACACATCTTTACCGGCCTGACACGCCCAGATAGCCGCCAGCGCATGCCAGTGGTTGGGCGTGGCAATGCTCACGGCGTCGATGTTTTTGTCGTCGTAGACCTGCCGCAGGTCGGCTATTGTCTGGACTTTTCGATTGTATTTCTTTTCAAAATCAGCCGCCCCGTTTTGAAGTACCGTACTGTCCACATCGCAGAGGGTAACGACTTCCACATCCTTTTGCTTTGAAAAGCCTTGAATATGGTCTTTCCCACGACCATTTATACCAATAACGGCCACTCGAATGCGGTCGTTTGCTCCGAAAGCATGTGCCGGAATGTAGGTTGGCAGGCCAATAACGGCCAGCGAACTGATTGCCCCTGCCTTAAGGACATCGCGTCGGGAAACTTGTTTAGGGTCCATGAATTTAACTTGGTTTAGGATAATTATTTACAGTCTTGGTATCGTCATTCCGCCATCAACCAGGATGACTTGCCCGGTAGAGTACGGAAAATCACCTCTGGCTAATGCGGCAACGGCTTTACCCACATCGTCGGGGAAACCCCAGCGTTTTTGAACACTAAGTCCGCTATCAATCAGCGCGTCGTATTTGGCCATTACGCCTGCGGTCATATCTGTTTTAATAATGCCCGGTCGCACTTCATACACTGGAATATCATATTCGCCAAGCCGGGCGGCAAACAATTGCGTTGCCATGCTCAAGCCCGCTTTCGCCACACAGTATTCGCCCCGGTTAACCGATGCCACGGTCGCCGAAACCGATGATATATTGATGATACAGCTCCCAAAGTCGGTCTGTTTTGCGCGTTGCGAAATCATCCAGTTAGCGGCTGCCTGTGTTAAAAAATAAGCCCCCTGCAAATTGGTTGACAGCACATACTGAAAACTTTCCTCGGTTGCTTCCAGAATATCCCGCCGTTCTTTGGGCGCTACGCCCGCGTTATTTACTAATACGTTTAATCGCCCAAAATGGGCCATAATACGTTGCATCATGACTGCCCGATCGTGCGTTGAGGCAATATCGCCCGGACAATAAATCACCTCACTTCCCCGGCTTCGAAGCTCATCCAGCGCATCGCTGACTGCTTCTTCTGGACGTATTCCATTGATAGCGAGGTCAAACCCGGCACTGGCTAAATGCTCGGCAATGCCGTACCCAATGCCACGGCTACCACCTGTAATGAAGGCTACCTTTTTCATATTTGTACTTGTGATGTCGGGTTTGAGAAGCCGACATATGTATTGCTGACGCGAATGTGTCGGGTTTGAGAACCCAACACCACGCCACTACCTTACAGACTATCCTTGATCGCTTTGAGCTGTTCGGCTTCGGGCGTTTTTTTGTAAAGCGGATCTAAGGGATAACAGCCCGAAATCAGGCCGTTACGCGGAGCTGTCGTACAGTCAGAAAACGTGCGACATATCTGGTTTCGGACCAACGCCCGACCAGCAAGCATATCGGCTGGCATAGTCGGATACGACAAGACCATACGCCCAAAACCTACACTGTCGGCCATCCCATTTTGCAACACGCACTGCGCTATGTTGGGAAGCCATTCCTGCAAATACGAATACCCCGATCCAATAAGTATCAACTCAGGGAAAGCCTGTTTCAACTCGTTCGTTACGTCGATCTGGCGCTTTACACCCAGCAGTGGATCTTCGGGGGGCAAGTAACCATCAGAGGGTGGAAACAGAGATGGGCGCATCAGGTGTGGGTTGTAATAAGGACTTCCACCCGTAATGCAAACCAGTTGAATACCAAGTGATTCTACCAGTGACAACAACGCTTTGGTCTCTGTTAGGGCGGGCTCCAGCCCACTGGGATTTCCGCCAAAGGCAAACAGATATTGTTCAGTAGCTTCGGGAATACCCGTACCGGCAGGCCCTTTTTTGAATGGTAGCATATCGAACGCACTCAGACGAATGCCGATTTCCAGACCCGGTGCTGCCTGACGGATACCCGCAACGATGTTTCGCAGATAGCGCGTTCGATTCTCGAAAGAACCGCCGTAGCGGCCATCTCGATTTACCGCGCTCAGGAACTCGTGACCCAGATAGCCGTGACAATGTTTGACATCCACAAAATCAAAACCCGCTTTCTGAGCCAGCACAGCCGCTTCAACGTACTGTTCGATAATCTGGTCGATTTCGGCATCTGTGAGCAGAGGGTAATCGACGGTTAGTCCGAATTTGCTATTCAGAAACGGATGGCTGTAAAGTATCTTCGGCTCAAAAGTCTTGTGGCTGTTAGGTTTGCAAAAACGGCCTGAATGCGTGAGCTGGAGACCAATCAGCAAATCGTCGGTTTTTCCAAATACTTCTCTATGTTCTTTAACAATCAGTTGCCGCAGTTCGACAAAGTCAATGAACGTTTCAGCGTTCAGAACCAATTGATTAGGATTGGCTTTGCCCGAATGACAAACCGCTACAGCCTCACAGCCAAACAGTAATTTGGCCCCGCTAATGGCAAATTTCTTCCAGCGATTCCGGGTAAATTCCGTGGGCCGACCGTCAGTGGTACCGTCCCAGCCTTCCATGGGCAAAATGCAAAGTCTGTTGCCAATGGTTTTGCCTGATTTAAGGTAAATAGATTGGTTGAAGGGGCTTTCGGCAGGGGGCAATAAGGCTTCGTCAAACGGCAGGCCGATGTCGTTCGTTGATAGATAATTACGCAGGTCAGCCGCCGTTTTTAACTGAGCCATACGAGGAAAGTGAGGTTTGATTTTCTCGCTCATGGTAGGCCTGGTTTGACGATCTGCGGTTGGAGGGGCGCATCCCCGGCGATCCGGTTAAAGAATGTATAATATGGCTCGTTGCGAATGATCCGTTGCAGATACAGCGCCACTTCGCGGGCGTGGTAATCGCCCCACATGCTCGATTCACCATTGGCAATTTTGCTTCCTGTCGGTATGTAATCCCAGCCGTTAGGTTGGTGGTAAATCGAGTGTAAAATAAGGCCCTGATGCGCCGGATTTGTACTTAGATAAGGTTCATCGAACAGGGTATTGAGTACCGTCAGACCAGCCTGTTGATAGCGCCGACCTGCTTCCAAGTCGCCTTTATCGGTCAGATATTTTCCCAATCGTAGTAGCCCTTGCGCACCAATAGCGGCTGCGGAACTGTCTACCGGCTCAAAATCATTGTAAGGGTCGGCTGGGCGGTTGAGGTAGTCGCCTAAGCGATGCAAATTCGGAGCACCGGTATCCCAATACGGAATGCCATCAGTGGGTGTGTGCTCAATGTAAAAATCGCAGGTGGCCGTGGCTGCTTTCAGCATGAAAGCTTCTATAAAATCTCGTCCGCCGAAAGATTCCAGTTCAGCATCATCGCGGGTGGCGAGCCATTCCAATTCTTCTGCAAAACCACACATCGCCCAAGCCAGTCCACGCGTCCAGGTCGTGAAACCCGAATAGCCCTGCTGGGAATTGGGGCATCGGAAATTGCCGTCTTTTACGTTAAACACACTTTCGTGGGCTGTCCGACCCCATAAATCATAAGAGTCGCGGCCTTCGCCGTAGAATACAGAATAATCGGCTGTAGCTTTAATATGTTGCAAGGCCCGTTCCAGCAGATTGATTTTTACATCACCTTCTCCCTGAAAGACATGCCCCAATGTATGACTCAACACCAGCGCCCGGCACGAACGAATGGTATCGACAAAGAGCGAATGGGGCCCATTGAACGAGCTAATAAAACCCGCTCCGGCGGAGGTGCCACTTTTAATTGTTGTCCAGCGACTGGCCTGTACAGTCCCGGATATTTTAAGGGCTAATTCGTAGAAATTTTTCTCCCAATCGTTGTGTGAAATTCGGCCTTCACCCATTAGCCGAAGCAGATTTCCATAGGTACTAACATTGTTGAAGCCGTGGTCATGCACGCCAATGTGGCTGATGTGAGGAGCCATTACAGCAAGCGTTTTCTGGCGACCTATTTCCAGAAAATCAGTGTCGTTCGTGGCATCAAATTGTAGAATAGCCGACCCGAACTGAAACCCCTGTGTCCATTCTGTCCAACCACGCGTGGTGTATTTTCCGTTTGCCGTGAAAACAGGAGAGCCTTTCGTTACATCGTAATCTTTGTCAATCAGGCGGATTTTCGGGCCCGAAAGTTTCCAGAACTGGTCAAGTTTGGTTGCGAGATCGGCGGGCTGTAAAGAATCGTTAATCTGCATTGAATCAGAGAGGCTGCCCGTTTTAGAGTCTGGTAATACTTTATCATGGAATAGTCTAAAACAGGAAAGGATGAGAAGCCGGGGGGCTACTGTACAAGGCAGATGAAATTGATTTTTCTCTTACAGACAGAGGCCGTTGTGGCGGTAGTTGGCAATAAAACAGACGAACGCAGAAACTCGGCGCAGCCTAGCTGTAAGAAACCGTAAACCGATAAAGAGTTGGGGACATTTAAAACAAGCCCTGCCTGAAAACTTGCGGTAAGGCTACTGGTTCATTATGCAGAATGAAGAAGTAAATTAATCCTGCCAAAACTAAGTAGCTGAAAGCCAGCCATTTCTTCTTTTGAGCGAACTCTGTAGGATTATGATAGTAGTCGTAAATCATGGACGCCGATAAGCCCAGCACCATTAAAAAGAACGAGAACACCCCGAAATCTGTTCGATAAATACGCAATGACTGCATAAATCGTGCGCCCGATACAATGTAGAGAAGCCAGGACGCAAAGCCAGTTCGATACAGGTAGATACTCAACCGCCGGTCGTTTTTAAGGTCGAAAAGATCGTCGGTGAATTTCTCGGACATGATTTTCTTTAGGTAAACAGTAGGGCCGCGTAACCGTCGGACCGCCGAAAATACAAACTCTTTCCAATAAACGCAAAAAGATAATGCTTGATTCACAACCAGTTGACACTATTCAGGAATTTAATACAATGCAAGTCGAACTGGTGCGCGTCGACAATGCTTTTCATTTCGAAGCCGTTGGTACGTCGGGTGTGACCCAACATATCGACGGAGCAACCGATATTGGTGGCCATAATGCCGGGGCGCGTCCTATGGAAATGTTACTGATGGGCTTGGCAGGTTGCTCGGCTATTGATGTGATATTGATTCTGCAAAAACAAAAGCAGGTGGTAGACGACTTTCGCCTGAAAGTTGATGGCTTACGCGAGAAAGGAGCTGTTCCCGCACCATTTAAGAAAATTCATATCACTTACCTGCTTAAAGGGAAATTGGATAGTGCCAAGGTAAAGCGGGCCATTGACCTCTCGATGGATAAATATTGCTCGGCAACCGCGCAATTTCGCCCATCGACTGATATCACGTATTCGTTTGAGGTTCAGGACTAAATCTGTGCAATTTCTGAAAAACATATAGGTCTTCAACTGGTAAAATGGCGCAGTTTTTGCATAAATTACGTCGAAGCGCGTTAATGCGGTACGAACCTTAACAGTGACATTTGCCATGAAGAAAGCCCTGCTCGGTCTGGCTCTGCTGACCACCCTGACAACAATCTCCTTTGCTGGCGAAGTCCGAAAAGAGAAGAAAGTGAAGAAAGCCAAATCCTCAGCCTGCGAAAAAGGAAGTGGCCATGCCTGTTGCATGAAGAAAGCTCAGGCGTAATTAATTCATTGTAGTGCGTCGGCCCGAATTCTGATAACAGAATTCGGGCTATCTTTTTGACTTATTGGTCAGGACTACCGACTTTTGACTACCGGCCATAACAACGGTTCGGTAATGACATCTCAATGCAACAATATCACGATTTACTCCGCCACATTCTTCAGAACGGCACGCGCAAAACCGACCGCACGGGCACTGGAACCATTAGCGTATTTGGTTATCAGATGCGCTTCAACCTGCAGGATGGGTTTCCATTACTGACGACCAAAAAAGTACACACGAAGTCCATAATCCACGAATTGCTGTGGTTTATTAAGGGTGATACGAATATTAAGTATCTGAAAGACAACGGGGTTTCTATCTGGAATGAGTGGGCCGATGAAAACGGCGATTTAGGGCCGGTGTATGGTAAACAATGGCGCAGTTGGGCAGCACCAGACGGCCAAATTATTGACCAATTGACGGATGTTCTGCGCCAACTCAAAAACACGCCTGATTCGCGTCGGATTATTATTTCGGCTTGGAATCCCGCCGATGTTCCTAACATGGCCCTGCCGCCCTGCCACTTACTAATGCAATTTTACGTTGCACCCCCCGACCCCCTAAAGGGAGAAACGTTGAATAAGTTATCCTGTCAGCTTTACCAACGCAGTGCCGATGTTTTTTTGGGCGTGCCCTTCAATATTGCCAGTTATGCGCTCCTGACCATGATGATTGCACAGGAATGCGGCTACACCGCTCACGAATTTATCTGGACAGGAGGTGATACACACCTGTATTTGAACCATTTAGAGCAGGTTGAGACACAGCTTTCCCGCGAGTTTCGCCCCTTGCCAACTATGCGCCTGAATCCAGACGTGAAGTCGGTGTTTGACTTTACGTATGACGATTTTACCATCGAAAACTACACTCCACATCCGGCTATCAAAGCGCCGGTGGCTGTGTAAATAATTACTATTGGCTACTGCTTTTGATAATTCATTCGGCATTAGCTCAAAAAGTTATAAATGGAATACTACAACCAGGTCTTTGACCAATTTGATAAAGTACCTGATCAATGGACGAATCAGGAATTTGAAAAATGTACGTTCAAAAAGCTTGATTTAACACGAATTGCCTTTACCAATTCAAACTTTATCAATTGCCATTTTGATACTTGTAATTTAACGTATGTTGATCTGGGCAATACGAAACTGTACGACGTTAGTTTCCTGAATTGCAAACTTGCTCATGTCGATTTTGGCCGCTGTAACGCGTTTGGCTTTCATGTTGATTTTCGGGAATGTCAATTGGATTACACCGTTTTTCTTAACTGTAAATTAAAGAAAGTCAATTTCATTGACTGCTCGATCAAGGAAGCACATTTTATAAAAAATGATCTTATTGGCGCTTTATTTAAAAATTGCAACCTGGAGTTTGCCAAGTTCGAGGAAAATAATTTGA
Source organism: Spirosoma sp. (assembly GCA_964263725.1). Lineage (GTDB taxonomy): Bacteria > Bacteroidota > Bacteroidia > Cytophagales > Spirosomataceae > Spirosoma. The sequence continues at coordinate 11,118 of CAXVWN010000268.1, read as the reverse complement.
CGCAGGTGGACTTTTCGAGTTCCTACAATCTGGAACTAAATCCTGATGAAAATAAAGTAAAAAAAGCTCGGTTCTCTTTACACAATTTACCCGGACTTTTGGTGAAATATGAACTTGTCATTACTGGGTAAGCTACTAAAGGCTTTCTTGTAAAACTGCCTTAAGTGAGGTCAGCGGAGCCGCCCGGCTCTTAAATCTGACCTGTAAGGTTTCTTATAAACCGACCTCACTTGTCTGTCTTGAGAAACCGACAGCACGGCACGCGGACGTTCGAACGTCCGCGTTACTGAAATACTCTACTGTTGCTGATTAACGAGCTTCTGATATTCGTTTTCAATCATATTCCGCTCGCTATGTCTATAAACGGCAAAGTAATGCGATGCCAATCCAATTCCCCATCCAAGCATTGGGAAGAAAGGCCAGGGGAAAAGTGAACCATAATGATCAGACGAGCGAAAGGCAAAGTTGGTTAATGCCCAAATGAGCCATAAACCAGCGTTTACAATTAAATAAGATCGGAGGTGAATCTGAAAACCAACGCGGGCTTTGGCCTGTTTCCATAAATACGGGTCGCGATCGGGAGTGTTTGTAATCGAGTTCATATACTTGAGAGAAAAATTAAGGTTTGATTGAGCACGTTTTTGTGCCGATGATATAAAGATGAGACAGCCAGGTCGCGGCTTTCCTTAAAATCTGACCAATTGCCTAACTTGCGGAGTGAATCCCCCTTTTAGCATGACTAATTCTCAAATCGTTGACCTGCTCGAACTCACGGGCCGGTTAATGGAACTCCACGATCGTGATACGTTTAAAACACGATCTTTCCAGACAGCCGCCTTTAACTTAGATAAATCCACGGCCGACTTAGTTAACCTGCCCGTTGAGGAATTGGTTAAATTACAAGGAGTTGGCAAATCTGTGGCGCAGAAAATTCGCGAAATAGCCGAAACGGGTCATCTAACAGACCTAGATGAGTTGTTGGCCCAAACACCTTCGGGTGTTCTGGATATGTTCCGCATCAAAGGATTGGGTGTAAAAAAAGTACGTACGTTGTGGCAGGAGCTAGGTATAACCAATCTCCAGGATCTCCAACTAGCCGGTGAGAATGGCCAGATTGCGAAGATTAAAGGCTTCGGAGCCAGCACACAGGAAAAGATTCTGACGGCGCTGGAGTTCTTGCAGGAACAGCAGGGAAAAGTGCGTATGGACAAAGCCGCCATGATCGCCAATCTGCTCCATGATGAATTGTCAACCCATTTTGAGCGAGTTGAAATCAGTGGTCAGGTGCGTAGAAAAGCGCAGGAAGTTGATCGTGTGCAACTGCTTGTGCAAACAAGCGACCCAATTTCGGCCATGCTAACCCTGAATAAATTACCGAATCTGGAGCAGAACGAGGCTGAATCCTCACCGTTTGTCTGGCGGGGGCGCCTGGCTGGTTTCGATGTTCAGGTCGAACTGCTGTTTTATCCAGCGGAGCAGATGAACCGGCAGTTATTTATTCAAACGGCGACAGAGTCTCATTTACAACAAGCCGGAGCGGGCGGCATACCCTTGTTGCAGGTCGCCTATTCCAGTGTTGTATCTGAAGTGACTGATCGGGCAACGGAAGAGGTAGAGCAGGCTATTTACGCGCGGGCGGGTTTGCCGTATATCGTGCCCGAAATGCGCGAAGACGACTTTGCCTTTCGCTGGGCCAGCCGCCACCAAAGCGACGAACTCGTTACGTGGGAGGATTTGCGCGGCACGCTGCACAATCACAGCACCTGGTCGGACGGGAAACAATCGGTGGCCGATATGGCTGCTTATTGCCGTGAGCTGGGACTGACTTACTTTGGCATTGCCGATCATTCCAAAACCGCTTCTTACGCTGGTGGACTTGACGCGGAACGAGTTCGTCAACAACAGGTTGAAATCGACCAGATCAACGCCGGTTTTGGGGCAGATTTCCGGATTTTTAAAGGCATCGAGTCGGATATTTTGGGCGATGGTTCATTGGATTACGATGACGAAACACTGGCAACATTCGATTATGTTGTGGCATCGGTTCACCAAACCCTGACGATGTCGCTCGAAAAGGCTACAACTCGATTATTGCGGGCCATTGAAAACCCATACACCACCATTCTGGGACACCCAACCGGTCGTTTATTGCTCGCTCGTGAAGGTTACCCGATTGACCATCGGGCTATCATCGACGCCTGCGCCGAACACAATGTCGTTATTGAAATCAACGCTAGTCCCTACCGACTTGATATTGACTGGCATTGGATTGATTACGCTATGCAACAGGGCGTTATGCTCAGCATTAACCCCGACGCCCACGATTTTATTGGGTTACTGGATATGCATTATGGCGTGGCTATTGGCCGCAAAGGCGGCCTGACAAAAGCCATGACGTTTAATGCGTTGACATTGCCTGAAATGAGTAATTATCTGCAACAACGCCGGGAGAAAATACGTAAGTAGTAAAGTGTACGGGCCTGACCGGGAATTAATTATCGGTTAAGGACAGGTTAGAATAGGGTAAATCGAACGCCTTCTCCCTTTATATTAAGTACTGGTCATCCTCATTGATTACTCTGTTCTGCGTGCTCTAAACCCGGCTCTATGCGTTTTTTACGTTTACTGTTGTTATCGTTTTGTCTGATTAACGGGGCTATGGCCCAGCAAAAAGCAAACCCGAATGGTAGCTCTGCTACATTTTCTGCAACGGGCTATGTTCGGGATGCGAAAACGGGCAAACCCATTCAGGGGGCTAATATTGTGGTACTGAACGTATCGAAAGGATATGTGACGGCCAAAGATGGGTTTTATATTGTCCAGTTGCCGCCCGGTAATTATATTCTGCGATTCTCGCATGTGGGCTACCGCGTCCAGCAGGATACTATTTCGCTGCAAAAAACGCTCTTCCGTGAAGTCACGATGGAAGACGATACCAAAGATCTTGAGGAGGTTGTTGTAACAAGCGAAACGCCTGACCGTAACGTTCGTAAGGTTGAAATTGGTGTCTCGCAGATGACGATTCGCAGTATTCGCCGTATTCCGCCCCTCATGGGTGAGGTCGATGTTATTCGTAGTCTGTTACTGTTGCCGGGCGTAACGACGGTAGGAGAGGGAGCGCCGGGTTTTAACGTTCGGGGGGGCAGTGCCGACCAGAACCTGATTTTGTTCGATGAGGCACCGGTCTTTAATTCGAGCCATTTAATGGGTTTTTTCTCCGTTTTCAATCCCGATGTTGTGCGCGATGTAACCCTGAATCGGGGTGGCGTGGCGGCTGCTTTTGGCGGCCGGGCATCGTCGGTGCTGGATGTGAAAATTAAAGAACCAGACGATGAGAAATGGGGAATCAACGGTGGTATTGGTCTTATTTCGAGTCGGTTGGGTATTGAAGGGCCAATTATCAAAAAGAAATTATCGTTTTTGGTGGCTGCTCGGGGATCGTTCAACGATTTTCTGTTTAAACTGGCTCCGCCAAATCTGGCCGGTACGAAAGCCAATTTTTATGATCTGACGACCAAATTCAAGTACCAACCCAACGAGAAAAACACGATTACGCTGACAGGTTATCTAAGCAAAGATATTTTTAAACTGGCATCTGATTCACTTTCGGGTCAGGAAATCAATGCATCCTCTACCCAGTTCAATTATCAGACAATGAACGCGGTGCTGCGCTGGAATTACTTCATGAGTAAGCAGGTAAACTTGGCCACATCGGTTATCCTGAGCCGCTACCGGGCTGATTTGTCGTCAGCCGATTCGGCCAACGCGTTCAGGCTTGAATCGGGCGTTTTGCACCGCCAGATCAAATCTGATTTGACTTATACACCCAACGAAGTTCACCAGTGGCAGGCAGGCATAAGCGTTATTGATTACCTGCTTCAGCCAAATACGCGAATTCCCGGACCATATTCCAACGTGTTGCCCGTTGATATTGACCGCGAACGGGCTTATGAACTGGCCGCTTATATTCAGGACGAGTGGAAAATAAATTCTGCGGTTGCTATTATTGCCGGGTTGCGCTATTCGGCCCTGTTGAACCGAGGTCCGGCCACCGTGCGGACCTATCAGGAAAATGGCCCGCGTCAGGACGAAACCGTAACCTCTACGCAGATGTACGGAGCCGGTAAAATTTATCATTCAGCGGGTGGTCTGGAACCTCGGCTGGCGGTGCGCTGGTCGGTGGGCGAGGGGAAAGCTATAAAGGCCGGTTACAGCCGACTGCGCCAGTATATTCAGCAGGTGACGAATACAACGGCTGCTTTGCCAACGTCACGCTGGCACTTAAGTGATATGTACACGAAGCCCGTTATTGCCGATCAGTGGTCGCTGGGGTATTTCCTCAATACGTCTGATAATGTTATTGAAGCCTCGGGCGAGGTATATTATAAAACGCTTACCAACGCCATTGACTACCGGGATGGGGCCGAACTTCAACTGGCGCAGGCCGTTGAAACGCAGATTGTGCAGGGCCGTGGTCGGGCATATGGATTTGAAGGATTACTGCGAAAAAACAAGGGGCGATGGACGGGTTTTATGAGTTACACCTACGCGCGCACATTCCTGACAATGAATAGCCCTTACGCGGCCGAGCAGGTAAACAACGGTAATCCATATCCGGCCAACTACGATAAACCCCATACGCTGAACGTATTAGCGACTCATCGCCCAACACCCTGGTTTAGTATGTCGTTGAATTTTACGTATAGTACTGGGCGACCAACTACACAACCGGCGGCTGTTGCCCGCGTGGCGGGTGTACTTGTCCCTATTTATCTTGACCGAAACCAGCAGCGAGTTCCTGATTATCATCGGCTCGATTTCTCGATGACGTTTGAGCAGAATCCGCTTAAGAAGAAGAAAAATCAGAGCAGCTGGGTATTCTCAATTTACAATGTGTATGCGCACAAAAACGCGTACTCCATCTTTTATAAGTTGAGTCCGGCTTCGTTCTCAGACGCCTATAAGTTGTCTATTTTCGGAACAGCCTTCCCCTCACTGACGTATAACTTTAAATTCTGATGAGACTGCGGATCTTTTTATATGCTCAACTGCTGCTGTATACACTACCAGTTGTTTCGTGCGTAACCGAGTTTCAGACGGATACGGTTAGTAACCCGACTGCCTTAATCGTTGAAGGAATAATTACCAACCAGCCCGGTCCATATACGGTAAAGCTGAGCCGTACGGCCGATTATTCGTATAAAAGTCTGAATCTGCTGGAAACGGGCGCCACGGTGACGATCTCGGATAATCTGGACAATCAGGAAATTCTGAAGGAAATAGCGCTGGGGGGCACTTACCAAACTAGCATCACGGGTATACGTGGCGTAGCTGGCCGAACGTATAGAGTGCGTATCAAAACCCGCAGTGGGGAGCAGTACGAATCGCAGCCGGAACTGCTCAAGGAATCGCCCCCGATTAATCGTGTCTATTCTGAATACCGCTACGATTCACAGGCATCGGATAACGGACAGGCCAACGGATGGGACATTTATATTGATACAAAAGACCCCGGCACGCCCGGCGATTTTTACCGATGGGAGTGGGCTCACTACGAGTCTACAAATGCCTGCAAAACGGAATTTATACCCAATGATTATGCCCGACTTGGGTATCCATGTTGTACAAAGTGCTGGGATATAACCCGTTGTTACATTAACTGCATTAACGTCATGTCTGACGTGAACATCAACGGAAATTCGATTAGCCGTCAGTTTATAGAACGGGTTCCCTACAATGCCAGTACGAGCTATTATGTTGAAGTAACTCAACAATTACTCAGTGCGGGGATTTATGAGTTTTTTAAAACAGCCCGCCAACAGGTGCAAAATGCGGGGGGCTTATTTGACTCGGCTCCGGCTAGTATTGGCGGTAATATTCATGCGACGAGCAATCCCGGTTTGAAAGCGTACGGTTATTTCGGGGCGGTGGGCGAGTCGGTTGGGGTTCTTCTGGTTGATCGGAGCAAAGCGACGGGCCTACCAATTTCCCGCACAGATCCGGTAATTGTCGATACACTGCTGGCGTGTTTCGCCTGCGAAAATAATCAGTATCGAACCCCCATTAAACCCCGTGGGTGGCCATTTTAAGCAGCTATTAGACCTTATGAAGCTACTTTCGTTTTCGTTCTGGCTTGGTACTGTACAAGGTATGAGTGTGGCCTTATTACTTTGGCTGGCCGCATCGTGCGTAACCGAATTTCAGCCCGATTCAGTCAGTATACCGCCCTCGCTGATTGTTGAAGGAATGATTACCAATCAACCGGGGCCTTACACCGTAAAACTGACTCGCACGGCCGACTATTCCTATAAAAGCCTCAATCTGCTCGAAACAGGGGCAACCGTTATCATTTCAGACAATGCAGGCAATCAGGAAACGTTAAAGGAAACATCGACAGGTGGGACTTATCAAACCAGTGCCAACGGGATACAGGGCGTAGCCGGTCGAGTGTATAAAGTGCGTATTAAAACCCGCAATGGCGAGCAGTACGAATCTGAATCGGAGGTGCTCAAAGCCGCACCCGCTATGACTCGCATTTATTACGAGTATCGCTACGATGCGCAGGCGTCAACGAATGGGAAGGCCAATGGATGGGATATCTACGTTGACACAAAAGATCCTGAAACACCCGGCGATTTTTACCGATGGGAGTGGGCTCACTACGAATTTGCCACTTCCTGTAGCTCCGTTTATGTAAATGGACAAACGGCTCGTATGGGCTTCCCCTGTTGCTCGAATTGTTGGGATATAACCCGCTGTTACATCAACTGTATCAACATCATGTCTGATGTGAACATCAACGGAAACTCAATTAGTCGGCAGCTTATAGAGCGGGTTCCCTACGATGCCAGTACGCGTTATTATGTTGAAATAAAGCAACAATTACTCAGCGCGGGGATTTATAAGTTCTTCAAAGCGGCCCGCCAACAAGTGCAAAATGCGGGTGGCCTGTTCGACTCCGCTCCGGCTAGCATTGGCGGTAATATTCATGCGACAAGCAACTCCAGCCTGAAGGCGTATGGGTATTTCGGGGCGGTGGGCGAATCGGTTGGCTATCTGCTAGTTGACCGAAGTAATGCGACGGGCTCACCCGTACCTACCTCCGATCCAGTTGTCGTAAACTCGTTGGCGGCTTGTGTCGTGTGCGAGAACAGCCTATATCGAACGCCCATTCAGCCACGCTGGTGGCAATTTTAATAAATGACAACGATGAGTGTGGTGAATCAATGCGTTTGTTTGGGATTGCTGGTTGTTGGTATAATTGCCTGCGTTACGCCTTACCAGCCCGAAGCGGTCAGTATTGGCTCGTCTTTGGTGGTAGAAGGCCAGGTTTCCGACCAGCCCGGTCCGTATACGGTAAAGCTAACCCGCACGGCCGATTATTCGTACAAAAGTCTGAATCTACTGGAAACGGGCGCCACGGTGACGATCTCGGATAATCTGGGCAATCGTGAAATCCTGACCGAGCAATCTACGGGAGGAACCTACCAAACTAAGGCAACTGGTATTCGGGGCGTAGTAGGCCGGAGCTACAAGCTCATCATTCAGACCAAAGCCGGGAAGCGTTATGAATCGGCCCCCGAAGTTTTACCCGCCGTGCCACCCATTCAAAAACTGTATTACGAATCCAACTATACGCCCGCTGGCGGGCAGACCTGGTCTGTTCTTCTGGACACGAAAGATCCTGACACGCTGGGTAATTATTACAAATGGAACTGGACGCATTATGAATTTACGGAGTCCTGCCAGAAAACATTTGTTCCCGCCAGAAGTATTTATACAGGTATCGCCTGCTGTTCAGACTGTTGGGATATTACCCGTTGCTATAATTGCATTAGCCTCAACTCCGATGCGAACATAAATGGTAAGGCTATCAGTCGTCAGCCCATTGCCGACGTTCCATACACATCGGGCAGTCGCTATTACATAGAAGTTGAGCAGCAAGGCATTAGCCAGGGTGCCTACGCATTCTGGAAAAGCGTCCGCCAGTTGACGTCCAATACCGGCGGATTGTTTGATGCGGCTCCGTCTACAGTGCGGGGTAATATACGGTGTAGTAGTGATCCTAATGAATTAGTATATGGCTATTTTGGGGCGACTGGCCTTTCGGCAGGGTATTTAGTAGTAGATCGGAGCACTGGCCAGGGAAGCCCCAAAATAGATTTTCCAACCGTTATACCATATCCAACCAACCCGCCTTGTCTCGTGTGCGAAAACAACCTTTATCGTACGCCTAATAAACCCCGTTGGTGGACTTATTAACTGGTTTGGAGAGGTGCAGTAAATACAATAGATTTGTAAAAATGATTACACTATGGCTACTCCGGTGAAAGTACTGATTCTACAACTTGCTTCCATCGGCGACGTCGTACTGACATCGCCCGTTGTGCGTTGCCTGAAGCAGCAGCTACCAAATGTAGCCGTTCATTTTTGCACTAAGATTGACTATCAGTCCATTGTGGCCTATAATCCGCATATTAATGAGCGACATTATTTGGATGATAGTTTATATACATTAATTCGGCAACTCCGCACTCAGCAATTCGATTATGTCATTGACTTGCAAAATACGTTCGTTACTGACCTTATTAAAGCCGCTCTGAACACCCGTTCGTACAGCGTTGAAAAACAATCGCTGCGTCAGTGGCTTTATACGCGCTGGAAAGTCAATGCGTTGTCTGAGCAGCACATTGTGGACCGTTACCTAACAACCGTACAGCCATTGGGTGTCGAGAATGATGGACGGGGGCTGGACTATTTCATTCCTTATAAAGACGAGGTCGAGTTGGACTGGTTGCCCGCCACGCACCAAAACGACTTTGTTGCTTATGCCATTGGTGGGCAGCACATGACTCGTCGGTTGCCGCTGTTGCGCATGATTGAGTTGTGTCTTAAAATCAACTACCCCATTGTGTTGCTGGGCGACAAGCAAGACCGCAAGGTTGGCGACGAAATTGTGCGGGCCATTGGCGAAGGACAGATTTACAACGCCTGCGGTCACTATAACCTCAATCAGTCGGCGTCGCTGCTACAACGAGCACGGGTGGTATTCAGCCACGATACGGGCCTGATGCATATTGGGGCGGCCTTCAAGAAAAAAGTTTATTCGATTTGGGGTAGTACCACGCCCCAATTTGGGTTTTATCCGTACAAAACTGCGCACGTCCGGATTGAAACACCGGGTTTAGGCTGTCGTCCCTGCTCAGCAACCGGCCTTGATGACTGCCCTATGAAACACTTTAAATGTATGAACAATCTCCCGTTCGACTTTGATGTAAAGGAGTTGCGAATGAAGAAGAAGAATTTTGAGTAAACGACAGATTTATTGATCAATAGCTTAAAGAGTGCTGCCCGGTAAAATGTGAAATTCATTACATTATACCGGGCAGCACTCTTTGTTTTATAGCCATCTCCAACCTGTTTGCCGGTATTGGGAAACTACCGGCCCATGTATAGTTGTTACATTCACTACACGATACAACCACCGACTTCTGTTTATGCAATTACTTTACTCCTATTTGCGCCACTATTGGGGCCTGCTGATACTTGCTTTGTTTCTGGCCGCCATAAACCAGGTTTTCTCCTTACTTGATCCGTATATTTTTCGTAAAATCATTGACCAGTACGTGGTTAAGCCTGGTGGAAGCTTGGCAGACATAAACTTTTGGCGGTTCCTGGGCGACGGGGCTGGTATTCTCATTTTGCAGGCATTAGGCGTGGCAATGGTTAGCCGCATTGCCAAGAATTTTCAGGATTATTATGTCAACGTCATCACCCAGCGGCTGGGTGCCCGGCTTTACACGGATGGACTTCGGCATTCGCTGGAGTTGCCTTATCAGGTATTTGAAGACCAGCGGTCGGGGGAGACATTAGGCAAACTCCAAAAAGTGCGGGCCGATGTTGAAAAGCTTATTCAGTCATTTGTCAACGTATTATTTACCTCTGTTGTCGGAATCATATTTGTTATGTGGTATGCCAGCACTGTTTACTGGCCCATTGCTCCCGCTTATTTCCTGACAATCCCGCTACTTGGCTTTGTGAGTTCGTTGTTGAGTAAAAAAATTAAAATAGTCCAAAAAACTATCGTTGCCGAGACCACTGCTCTGGCGGGGTCAACCACCGAAAGTCTGCGTAATATTGAGCTGGTGAAAAGTCTGGGTCTGGCTCAACAGGAAACCGAACGCTTAAATGCGACAACGGAAAAAATCCTTCGTCTGGAGCTAAAGAAAGTTCGCTACATACGCTCGCTTTCGTTTGTACAAGGCACATTTGTGAATTTGCTGCGCAATGCCATCATGTTGCTCATGTTATTTCTGGTCGTTCAGGGGCGCATTACGGTTGGCGAATTTTTCTCCCTCTTTATTTACTCCTTCGCTATTTTTGGGCCCTTGCAGGAGCTTGGAAATATTATTAATATTTACCGGGAAACGGAAGCATCGCTGGCCAATTTTCAACAGATTCTCGATACTCCTCGCGATGTGAAGCCACTTCATCCACAGGCGATTAACAAAATTCAAACCCTCGCTTTTGATGGTGTACGCTTCAAACATCTCTCGGCTGATGTGCCAGCACTGGACGGTATTTCATTTACGGCAAAACTCGGCGAAACGATTGCCTTTGTGGGGCCGTCAGGCTCGGGAAAAACAACGCTGGTGAAATTATTAGTGGGTCTTTATCAACCTTTAGCGGGTCAAATATTATACAATGGCATTCCCGGTTCAGAAATCGACTTGGACGAGTTGCGTGAACAAATCGGCTTTGTTACGCAGGATACGCAACTTTTTGCCGGTACTATTCGCGAAAACCTGCGATTTGTGGCACCCCAGGCCACCGACGAAGAATGCCTGCTAGCCCTGCATCAGGCCGCAGCCGATACACTACTTAACCGGGCTCCGCAGGGGCTTGATACGGTTATTGGTGAAGGTGGTGTAAAAGTGTCTGGTGGAGAAAAACAACGGTTGAGTATCGCCCGTGCGTTGTTGCGCCACCCAACTTTGCTGGTTTTTGACGAGGCTACATCTGCCCTTGACTCGCTCACCGAGGAAGAGATTGGTAAGACTGTTCGTCAGTTGTCGGGGTCTCGTCAGCACATCACCATATTGATTGCCCACCGATTGA
>CAXVWN010000267.1:0-4558 GCA_964263725.1 Spirosoma sp. | reverse complement strand
GCCAAACCTGGTATGCCCAAAGTACGTTGCCTCACTGGTTTTTAGAGCGGACATTATTAAATGTGTCTACACTGGCCACGACGACCTCGCACCGGTTCTCATCGGGGCGGTTTTATGCGTGGGAGGGTGTCGGTTCCTGCGCGGGGACCTGTACACACGTGTGGCAATATGCACAGGCGATGGCCCGTCTTTTCCCAGCACTAGAGCGGGACACGCGTGAACGGGTGGATCTGGGCTTTGGTTTTCACGAAGACGGACACATTGGTTTCCGGGCTGAATACGACCAGCAACCCGCCATTGATGGACAAGCCGGGCGGATTCTGGGTATTTATCGGGAACACCAAATGAGCGCCGACGACGCCTTCCTGAAACGAAACTGGCCGAAAACAAAACGGGCCATCGAGTATGTATTGAAACAGGACCGGAATGGAAACGGCATGGTTGACTCACAACTCGAAAATACGCTGGATGCCAAATGGCCGGGCGAAATAGCATGGTTGGTAGGGCTATGCCTGACGGCTGTAAAAGCGGGCGAACGCATGGCCGAAGAAGTTAATGATCCTGAATTTGCTGCCGTTTGCAAAGCCTTCGTCGAAAAAGGAAAGGCGAATATGGAATCGCAACTATTTAATGGTGAATACTTTATCCATCAGCCCGATCCAAAGCTGGGTAAAACGGTGCTGGGTTCTTATGATACCTGCCACATTGATCAGGTGTATGGTCAGTCGTGGGCATTTCAGGTTGGTTTGGCTAGAGTTATAGATCGGCAGAAAACGCTGTCGGCGTTGCGGGCTCTCTGGAAATACAATTTTGTGACCGATGTTGGCCCCTATCTCAAGAACCATCATGGCGGCCGACCGTACGCGTTACCGGGGGAGGGTGGCATGCTAATGAATACCAGCCCAACAAACGAAGCGGTGCCATACGGTGTAAAAGATGCCTGGCAGGTTACTTATTTTCACGAATGTATGAGTGGATTTGAGCATCAGGTGGCCGGGCATATGATTGCCGAAGGTATGACCGACGAAGGATTGGCGGTAATACGGACCATTCATGATCGGTACCATGCCGCCAAACGAAATCCGTTCAACGAAGTTGAGTGCAGTGACCATTATGCACGGGCAATGGCTAGTTATGGCGCGTTTATTACGGCCTGCGGATATGCGTATCACGGTCCGAAAGGAGAGCTTACGTTTGCGCCTAAATGGAGTGCCGATAAATTTATGGCTCCGTTTACGGCCGCCGAAGGGTGGGGTACCTACGCACAGCAGAAACGAGGTAAGGTACATGAGTACCGCATCGACGTAACGTATGGTTCGTTGCAGTTGGAGCAGCTAACTGTTGAAAAAAACGATGCGAAGTCTGTAAAAAAAGTGACTGCCATGTTGGGCGACACGCCCATAATTATGCAACTTAAACAGAGCGCCAATACGCTTACACTACGACTGCCTGATCGCCGGAAACTACAAATCAATCAGCCTTTAGTTGTGTTGATCCATACTTAAATGACGGGTTAAATCCTGCGAACAGCTACTTTTACGGTATGAATATTCTCCAGATGAGCCAGACGCTGTTCTACTTGATTGAGCAGCAAACAGACTCCGAAAAAGCGGTTAATTACCTTCGTCAGCAGACCGATTTGTTTCAGGAAGGGCCGCAAGTCGCTACGTTTTATCGTGTTTTTACGGCTTTACCGCGCTTTGTCGGAAAACAACCGGTCAATGTGCCCTCTGATATGAAATTCGCCCTAGAACGAGTCCGTCCCGGCTTTACAATTACCGATTGGACCTTCGACCGACTGGCTCGGGTGTGGTGGTTGCTTCAACTCCCGGCTGATGATGAAACGATGTACGTCAAAACGATCAGTCAGCTATTTAAAGCGGGTGAAATTAACGAACTGGTTGCTCTTTATTCGGCTTTGCCTGTGCTGGCGCATCCCGAAGCGTGGAAATTTCAGGCAACAGAGGGCATTCGAAATAACATTGCTGATGTTCAGTCGGCGATCATGCTTCACAATCCCTACCCCGCCGATTACTTCGATGAAGCGGCCTGGAATCAGATGATTTTAAAAGCTTTCTTTACCGATAAAGACATAACGCAAATCATTGGGCTGGACGAACGTAAAAACGCCCGACTCGCCCAAACGCTGGCCGATTATACGGCCGAACGTCGAGCTGCCGGGCGAACTTTGCCCGCTCATATCGAAGAACTGATGTAATGTGGGTTAAATCACGGCTGTGGTATCGGTTACTAATAACCGACACCATAGCCGTGATTTAATATCAATAAAACCGGTACGAAATCCCGGCTGATAACATCAGCGATGGAGCGCTATTTTTCAATAAATCATAATTGAAAAATACGTTCTGATACTGCGCCTGAATCTCGGCTCCTAAACCCTGTTCACGTTTGCCGTAATATTTCAGCCCGATTGCGGGCGCTATGGCTCCTTTGAATCCATGCACCTGATCGGCTAGCGTCCCGAAGTAATTGGTATAATTGACAAAGGCACCACCACCTGCAAACTGGACGTAAGGCCGGATCGCGGCTGCATTGTCGGCGAAGTAATATGACAGCGACAGCATTGCCGGAATTACTGATAATGTTCGCGTTTGCACCGCCGAAATAGCCTGGTCGTCATACTGATAAACCTGACGGTCAAACCGTTGCTGGCTATATTGATAGCCCGTTTTTAGACCTATTGAAAACCGCTGTGGAAATAGCCACTCGCCATCTATCGCAAGATTAGTGGGCGATGTCCGGTTAATATATCCTTGTTGGCCGCCCAGTGGAAAAGCGACACCATAGCGGGCCGAAATGTTGAATGTGACGTATTGCTGATACGGTGACGGAAAAGCATTATCACCCGTATTATCGTTTTTATACTGCGCCCAAGCCGTTGTTGTTAACGCCAAAAGGGCAAATAGGGTTATTATCGGTTTCATGATTGCTTATTCAGTGGCCTTTAAATAAGGCGATTGGTTAAAAATGGCGGTTACGGCCGTATCCACGGCTTGCTGATCCGTGATGTCGGTGCCACGAATCGTCGCGTCATAAATGACATTCAGTTGTGGCTGCTGTGTACCCGTCGTTACAGGGCGGTTTTTTAGATCAACAATCTGAATTTCCCAATATTGATCGGTCACCTGATAGGTGTAATAGCTGGGGTAATAAGGCGAATATCCATAGCCACCATATCCGCCAAAGCCACCGCCCCAGTAGCTTGAATAATACGAATAAGGATTTGACGCAATACCCGTATATTGATTGTTGACCCGAATAACGGCTACGCCCAAATCGGCGCTGTCGCCTTTGGTGACTCGTTGAAATCCTTTAGCTGTCAGCCCGTTGGCTATGTTCGTTACAAATCGGCTCGAAATGTCGGTTTGCGTCATCGCATAGCTGTCGTTCGATTCAATCACCACCGAGTCAGGTAGGCTGAACGTTTTATACTGACCAAAGTTGACCGAACGGTCGTAGTTTGTGATATACACGGCACTATCGGCCGGACTCAGATCGTTGATTGCCTTGTCGCGGCAGGCCATTAATCCCCCACCCGCGAGGAACAGCAAAGCCGCCCACAAACCCCACTTCCCAGGCTTAATTTGTTGAAGCATTTTCATGGTTTTATTTGTTGTATTACTATCTATAAAACGAATAGACTAGTAGGAAGGTTGTCATTAGAATTAAAATGTTACTAAAATTCGTGCGAAAAGGAGACATATTTTTGCGGAACTTTGTACTCCAATCAGCGCGCTTATAACGCCTTTAACGTAGGAGAACTATGGATTTTATGGAGTCAATTCGGGGCATGTCATTTTTCGATATGCACGTCCACATGACCTCACGTACCACCGACGACTATCAGGCTATGGCCGATGCGGGCGTAGTGGCCTTAATTGAACCGGCTTTTTGGTTAGGACAGCCGCGTACGGGTGTGGATTCGTTCCGGGATTATTTTGCCAGTCTGGTAGGATGGGAGCGATTTCGGGCGTCGCAGTTTGGTATTCGGCATTATTGTACCATCGGATTAAATTCAAAAGAAGCGAATCAGGAAGAATTGGCCGAGCAGGTTATGGAAATCCTGCCTTTATTCATCTATAAAGAAGGCGTTGTGGGTATAGGCGAAATTGGTTTCGATGACCAGACACCCGCCGAAGACAAATATTACCGGGCACAACTGGATTTAGCCAAAGAAGCTAGTCTACCCGTGCAGATTCATACGCCCCACCGCGACAAAAAACAAGGCACGAGCCGAAGCATGGATATTGCGCTCGAACATGGTTTGGAGCCGGGTATGGTTATCGTTGATCATAATAATGAAGAAACGGTGCGTGAAGTGCTGGACCGGGGTTTCTGGGCAGGTTTTACCATTTATCCATTCACCAAAATGGGCAATGAACGAATGGTTGACATTGTGAAGCAATACGGGCCAGAGCGCATCATGATCAATTCTGCCGCCGACTGGGGCATCAGTGATCCACTGGCCGTGCCTAAAACGGCTGCCTTGATGAAACAGCGTGGTATTTCGGATGAGGCTATCAAACTCGTAACCTTC
>CAXVWN010000266.1:0-24134 GCA_964263725.1 Spirosoma sp. | reverse complement strand
AACAATAAAGAAAGCCCCGCCAGTAGCGGGGTCTTCTCATTTCAGCCTATTCGCTACTTTACCCGTAAACTGATCGTTGCTTCGTCATCTTCACCATTGGTAAAACCGTTTCCGGGCGTGGAATCCGGGTCGGTGGGGGTCCCGCTGAAAACCTGCGAACGTACGGTTCCTGAACCAGGTACTCTAATAAATAAGACCATTGATCCTGTGCTACCCGCTGGCACAGCGCCAATATTACCCGTTACGGTTTGCCCATTGATAGTGAGGCCTGATGTAACGGTTAATTGCCAGTCTGTGGGCAAGAGCGTTTGTAACGTTACGCTGTTTGCCGTTGCACCACCCCGGTTGGTGGCCATTAAGGTTAGGCTAATTATCTGATTAGGGGTAACCACCAAATTGCTTGTGGTGAATGACAAGCTCAAATCGGCCTTGTTGGGATCGGTTGGGGGTTGGCTTGAGAGAACGGACGGCAGCGGAACTTGATTTGGATTGGGCGAAGCCACAATTGGCCCACTAGCATTAGGCGTGCGCAGATCAACCATCGTCTCATCGTCCTGGCCATCGCCAGTACCCGAATTGGGTTGACTGTCAGGATCAAATTGGCTACTTGAGGTGATCTGGGCCGAGGTAGCAAACACGCCTTGCTGACTGGCTTTAACCCGAAATACGAAGGGCTGGCTAGCCCCATTTAATAGTGTACCGGCATTGATATTGACTGTATTTGCTGTTGCACTAATGCCGGCTGATGTAGCGTCGATGAAATCCATACCAGCGGGTAGTAAACTTTGGGCTGTTACATTAGCCGCATCCAATGGACCAGAGTTTGTTAGTACCAATGTAAGGGTAACGGGCTGGCTGAGAATCGGCGTCCGGTTACTGACGCTCATATTCATCGAAAGGTCGGCCCCCCCGGCGCAGATGGATAAGGGTTGACTGGGCGCACTGGCTACAGCCGGGTTGCTTGCTACTACCCGTATACGATAATTGCTTCCAGCAGGCAACGATGGCGACAAGGTGGCGGTAATAGGACTGGTTGTGCTACTGCCAATGATTGTTTCATTCGTAAATGAGCCATTCGCGTTGGATAACCGGACACTATATACGTTACCACTATTTACGGTGCCATCGGTTACGTCAACCGATACATTTACCGATCCGCTCAGGCAGGTAGATGCCGACAGACCGTTCACAGTTAATACGGGTGGAATGGCACCAATAGGCTCCATCGGATAATAGAGAATATTACGTCCGTTTAGTAACACCATTTCGTACCATAAACCCGTTCCTGTATCGCCCTGACGACGTACCGATAGTCGATACTTACCTGGCTCTACGCCCCCTACGCCACCAGATATAGGCGGATAGTTACGTAAATAATTGAAATCTGCGAACCACTCCCGGTCGGGCGCCTGCGAGCTGGGCGGGGCAATATTCCAGCCCGAATCACTGAAACTACCACCGTCAATGCGCTCCAAACGGACCTCTACGGGTACTGTGGCTTGTACCATAGCGTAAAAAGCGTGCGCATAATACTCAAAGCCATACCCCAGGCGTCGAATAGCCGCATCCGCTATGCCGCCACTCACCGGTAAGCGAGATATCAGAAAGGGAGCGCTAGGAGCTACAGCATCCTGAACGTTGAAAGGTTCGCCGAGAGTACCTACAATGACCGGATGTGTTGAACGAGTTCGTAACCGATACTGTCCATTTGTCAAGGCGAACGGCAGGGTTATTAAAATTGGATTATCTGTACTTGGAGCCGACTCGAAGACTGTTGCGCCATCGCTGGCACGAATTATCTGGGCTACATACTGATTGTCTGATTCATGTGGATCACTACGGAGCGAGGCTACCGCCACGGTTTCTCCCTGTCGGCGTGTGAGTGGTAAAGTGTATCCGCTGGTAATAAGTGCCGCCGAATCCGTTGGCATGAATGGCACCGCATTCTGAAAAAACGACGTTGTTAGACTCTGATCCCAGGCATTTGTAAAACGAATAAGGCCAGCCCCCTGAAGGTGGATATCATCGGCTCGGTTATCGGTCCCTGTGAGACTATCCGTAGCGGGGCCAGCAAATACATTAGAAACGGTGCTAATTAGTTGATTCTGAGCCGTAATAACTAACGGGTTTGTTTGCCCACTAATGTAACTCACACGCGAGACTACCCAAGCTAATGGTTTAGAACCAACCTGTTGGCGACTTTTGTCAATAACATACTTGATATTGTTGAAATATGTTTGTGTGTTAGTCGACAGGTCACCCTCTCCCTGATGCCAAAGAACGGCCCGTGCTCCGGTGCGAACAATGTAATGTAACAGTGTGGCTCCCAGGCGTCGGTAAACAGCCGGATTAGGCGTTGTCCCGATATTTCCTGCTGCCGATTGTTGCCACTGTGCGCTGGTAGTTCCACCTAAAGCGGCTCCTAAAAACAAAATGGGTACATTGAGCCGTTGCGCGAGTTTATCTCCTAAACTACCATACAAGTGCGGGGGCTGGCCGGGACCAATGCTGGTTCCATAGCTAATATGGCTAAATTGAAGCGGTAACAGTTGCTCACTCAGGCTGTCCTGCCGGAAATCGAGACACATAACGCGGTCGTCGACAGCACTGGATACTCGTTGAAATCCACCAAATGCGTTTGATTGCCCGGCTATCACAAACACTTCGCCAATGCCTACCCGGTTAACTTGTGTTTGTGTCTGGAGCGTTGTACCGACCTTTGTCCGAACATCTAACCGATACCACCCCGCCGATACAGTCACTTTCCCCCGAAATGCAGATGAGTTAGACAGAAAACTCAATGGCGTCCAGGCGGTAACGGCACCTTGTCCAATAGCCATCGGTACAAAACGGGCTTCGACCAGCGTCGCCGTCTGTGGCGCCATTCCTGTTACCGTCACAATGGCTTCATTCGCTAAATTGCGTTGGAAAACCATTCGTGGCACCGGACTGGTAATGGTAAGTTGGGCAAACGTTATTACAGAAATAAATTGGGACAAAAATACCCCCACCCATCGGAGAAAGACGGTCATGAAAAGTGGATTAATAGTTAGATAAAGCAATAATTATATGTGCAAATATTATGCCTATTGTCGTTTCGTAAGACAGGTTTTGTTTGATCTAATAGTTTTTTAATTTATTTATTTGGCAACAAATTATATATCTATTAATTATTTGAACACTTAAAATGGATTATAATCGACGATTTTGTAATATAGATAGTCAAAAAAGAATACTTATTTGTATCTTAGCTTACTTTTGTATCGTTCTCGCGCCATTAGATGAGTGGTTATTAGATTACATCCATTAATACTGTACAGAATCCGGCTGATTCGGCTCCGAATATTGTGTTGATTGTGGCCGATGATCATGGCCGGGAAGCCGTTGGCTGTTATGGAATCTGTCCATAAAAACACCTCATATCGACCAACTGATGGCCGATGGTACTCGCAAATAAATTGATTGAATTAGTTTGAGGAAGTCTCCGAAATAGTTTTTCAGGAGACTTTTTTGTGTTTTGTCGTCCTATGTCTGCTCGCTATGTGGCGGGTTATAAACTACAAAACGCTATCAATTTTATATGATTTTGCCGACTGGATCCCGACTGACGTTGTCTGTAAATTACCATCGTCGGCTGTGTTTGCCAACTGATTTGATTGTTCGGACGCTCTGGCAGGAACGGTACAAGGTGTTTCTCATAATGGTCATATTTGCCGGGATGGGTACATTAGGGGCATTACTAATAGAATCGGAATTTCGGTCAGAAGCCCGGATTATGCCTGAGATGAACAATGAATCGGGCGATGTACTCAAGCGGCTGGCTGTGAGTATGGAGGCTATTCGCCCGGATTTGTACCCAAAGATATTGCAGAGTACACCGTTTATTCTCTACCTTATTGACCAGTCTGTAATCACAACCGACGGAAAACTTCAGAATCTTGCCCAGTTTTTATTGTCCGATGATAACCCTTGGTTTTGGAACCAGTTAGGGCTTGGAAAAACAAATAAATCTCTGCCATTGCCCATCAATAAAATTGGTGGTATAGTGTGCTTGTCGAATAGCCAGCAAGAGTTGGTCGAAGACATTAGTGAGCGAGTTAATGTTGAATTTGATACCCACTCTGGCATCATCACCATCTCAGCTAAGATGCCCGATGCAAACGTAGCGGCAGCCGTGGCTCAGTTGACGCTGACTTACCTGACTAACTACGTGACCGATTATCGAACTGAAAAAGCCCGGCATGATTTGCGATTTTATCGTCAACAACTGGACAAGGCCGCTAAACGGTATAGGAAGGCCCAGTTCAATGTATTTCAATATAATGACCACCACAAAAATGTGGTCATGCTGGCGACGACCATAGACAGGCACAACATGGAAGCTGAACTAACCATTGCCCAAGTTTTGTATAGCGAATTGTCGCGCCAGTTTGAACAAGCGAAATTGAACGTGCAGATCCGGACACCCATTTTTAAGGTACTCGAACCGCCGAGAGTGTCATTCAATCAAACATCATCAAAGCAAGTTATAGTGGTGATCCTCTTTACCGTGTTAGGGCTGGTGCTGGGTATCGGGTATGTGCTGGTCAGGAAAGCTAATTTGGTTGGCCAATTGCGGGCGATGCCAACCTACGCCTGACTAATTTACCGGCAAAAATAATAAGTAGAACCCTTTTACTCAATCTATTGCTAAATGCGCTTTGAAAGTAAAGCAAATTGCCGTTATCGATTTAGGCTATGTGGCCTTTGCGCTTGCTCTTTAACATAATCGGGCTTTGACAGCAACCTCAAACGAAGCTTAAGAGATAAGAGAAACGAATGATAGAGGCTTAATTACATTGCCAACTATAACCGCCACCAAAAGTAGGTTTAACCACAAAGGCACAGAGAACACAGAGAAAATAAAAACTCTGTGTTCTCTGTGCCTTTGTGGTTAAGAAAACAGGCTGTCTATTTTGCAATTGTCGCGATTCTCAGTTCATTCAGTTGAGCTTGCGAAATGGGTGATGGCGAATCAATCATGACATCGCGCCCGGAGTTGTTTTTCGGGAAAGCGATGAAGTCACGAATTGAGTCAGCACCGCCGAAGAGCGAACACAACCGATCGAAGCCAAACGCAATGCCGCCGTGGGGGGGTGCGCCAAACTCGAAGGCATCCATCAGGAATCCAAACTGCGATTTAGCTTCTTCGTCGGAGAAACCCAGAATGCTAAACATACGGGCCTGCAAATCGCGGTTGAAAATCCGAATCGAGCCGCCACCCACTTCAGTTCCGTTGATGACCAAATCATAAGCATTGGCACGAACGGCGCCCAAATCGGTGTCCAGCAACGGAATATCTTCCGGCTTTGGCGACGTGAACGGATGGTGCATGGCAAACCAACGGTTATCCTCCTCGCCATATTCGAGTAGCGGGAAGTCGAGTACCCATAAGGTACTGAACACGTTTGGGTCGCGTAGTTTTAACCGGCTGCCCATCTCTAAGCGCAACTCGCTCAATTGCTTTCGGGCTTTCCCGCAATCGCCCGAAATAAGTAGCATTAAGTCGCCGGGTTTGGCTCCAAAGTGAGCGGCCCAGGCTTTCAACTCGACTTCCGAATAGAATTTGTCGACCGATGATTTCAGGGTGCCATCTTCGTTGTAGCGAACGTAGATCAGGCCTTTTGCGCCAATTTGCGGGCGTTTGATCCAATCGGTAAGTTCGTCGAGTTGTTTGCGGGTATAATGGGCGCAGCCCGGCGCGTTGATACCCACGACTAATTCGGCCGAATCAAAGACGCTAAAGCCTTTGCCCGACGTCATATCAATGGTGTCGAAAGTGCCTTTAAGCTCAACGAACTCCATACTAAACCGCGTGTCGGGCTTGTCGGAACCGTAGCGTTTCATGGCATCGGCATAGGTCATTCGGGGCACCTCGGCCATGTCGTAGTTCTTAACGGCTTTGAATAGATGCCGTATCAAACCCTCGAACATGTTCAGGATATCTTCCTGCTCCACAAACGACATTTCGCAGTCAATTTGCGTAAATTCCGGCTGACGGTCGGCGCGGAGATCTTCGTCGCGGAAACACTTTACAATTTGGTAATAGCGGTCAAAACCCGATACCATCAACAATTGTTTGAAGGTTTGGGGTGATTGCGGCAGGGCATAAAATTCGCCCGGATTCATGCGGCTTGGCACCACAAAATCCCGTGCCCCTTCGGGTGTCGATTTGATCAGAACGGGAGTTTCAACTTCAATAAAGTCTTGCTCATCCATGTACACCCGCGTTTGCTGCGCCATACGGTGACGCAGTTCCAGACTCCGGCGAACGGGGTTCCGGCGCAAATCCAGATACCGATATTTCATGCGGACATCATCGCCCCCATCGGTTTCGTCCTCAATCAGAAATGGTGGCAGTTTAGCCGGATTTAATACCTCTAAAGCCGTCACTTTCAACTCAATATCGCCCGTAGGAATATTGGGATTTTTCGATTTTCGTTCAATGACGGTTCCCGTTGCCTTTATAACAAATTCGCGGCCGAGCGAGCGAGCAACCGTGAAAAGTTCGGAAGCGGTTTGTCCGTCTTCGAGCAAAAGTTGGGTAATGCCGTAACGGTCACGGAGATCAATCCACAATACTCCGCCCTTGTCGCGGATTGTTTGAACCCAACCGCAGAGGGTGGCCGTAGTGGTGTCGTTGGTAAGGCGGAGTTCTCCGCACGTGTGTGTTCGAAGCATTGGTTAACAGGCGAAAGAGTGAAAGAGCGAAAGCCGGGGGTAGTTTTAGGCCGCCCTTTCACTGAAATGCCAGTTCGGTTTTTCGCTCTTTGAATTCTGCCGCAAAGGTACAGACTCCGGCCGCAACGGACAAGGACATTTCTATAACATACAATTGCTTAAGAACTACCTAAAACCCCTAAATCTCCTAAAGGGGACTTTGTCTACAAGTAAGCAAAGTCCCCTTTAGGGGATTTAGGGGTTTTAGACCAATAGGTGACGAAAAGCATTCAGTGCGTCTTTAAAACTAACGCTCTAAAGAATAAGCCCAGATGGCAAGTGATATGTTTTATGGTACCTCTCCCAAACTATTTGAGAACGCCAAAAAACTTTGAGAAGCAATGACACATGCAGAACTTATCCTCTGGGAAAGTCTCCGATCTAACAGGGTTAAAGGATTTTGTTTCAAAGCGCAACATCCAATCGGGTATTTTATAGCTGACTTCTATTGCCATGCTGCCCGGTTGGTAATAGAACTTGATGGAAGTATACACGACTCTATTGAGCAGCAGAGTATGATATGAACCGAACGTATGTACTTGAAGAGTTCGGTCTTACAGTGGTTCGCTTCAGAAACGAAGAAGTCATGCAAAGCCAAGATATAGTACTAAGAAAAATTACAGAGCTTGTGCCCGTATAATTTAGCCCTAAAGTCCCCTTTTGTCGGCCTGCCTTTACCCCAACTCCCTGAAGGGGAGAGAACTTACTTCGGAGCACTCCCCTTTAGGGGTTGGGGGCAAAGGCAGGCCGACCAAAGGGGCTGATTAAGAGGAGAAACTGCAAAACTCAACAGACTTACCCTTCAGCGATAAACGTATTATTTTCGGTAATCCAATGCCGGAGCACGGTTGCCGAGCAAAGCTTCGTATTTGAAATCGGCACCCCGTTTCTTGATCCATTCGGCGCGGGCTTTCTCAATGAGGGTTGGGGTTTTGTAAAGGTCCATCGCCGTCATAGCCAGCGTTTTGGCCGCCACAATCATGCCTTTCTGCCCAATGCTCATGCCACTGGCTGCTGTTGACTGCCAGCTATGCGCCGACGAACCGGGCACCCAGGTAGCGGTCGATAAGCCAACGGTTGGTACTGTCCAACTCACGTCGCCCACATCGGTGGAGCCGCCACTGGTTGCGCTTTCCGATGCATCACGGAAATCTTTTACCAGGGCTGCGTTTGTAACGGGCACTTTCTGATCGCCAAATGTCTCACTGATTTTCTCGGCGAAAGCTGTTTCTTCCGGCGTATAAGTCACACCGCCAACCGTTTGCAGATTCTGATGCATCACCTCGGCCAGCGTTACGTTGGGTAATATATCATACACACCACCCAGCACTTCCCAGGTTACCTGAGTACCAGTTCCTTTGGCAGCGCCTTCAGCTGCATTTTCGATACGTTTCCAGACGCTTTGAACGATCGCACGGTCTTTGTTACGAACGTAATAGTAAACTTCGGCATTGGCCGGAACCACGTTGGGGGCTTCGCCACCTTTGGTGATGACGTAGTGAATGCGTGTGTCGGAGGGGATGTGCTCACGCATCATGTTGACCATATAATCCATTGCTTCGACACCGTCCAGCGCCGACCGACCGCGTTCGGGCGAGGCCGCTGCGTGAGCAGCAATACCTTTGAATCGGAACTTAGCATTTTTGTTGGCTAGCGACGTACCGGCATCGGCGGCATTTTGCGCGCCGGGGTGCCAGTGCAGTACAACATCCACATCGTTGAATAATCCCTCGCGCACCATGTATACCTTAGCCGAACCGCCTTCTTCAGCTGGGCAGCCGTATATCTTGATCGTTCCGGAATGACCCGATTTTTTGAGCCAGTCTTTTATTTCGACCGCAGCCGCCATCGACGCTGTTCCGAAGAGATTATGGCCGCAACCGTGCCCACCTTTCTGCCCTGCAATGGGTGTAAATTCGGGTTTAGCTTCGGTAGCCAGGCCGGGTAATGCGTCGTATTCACCCAAAATGCCGATGACGGGTTTTCCTGATCCGTAGGTAGCGACAAAAGCTGTTGGAATACCAGCTACGCCCGTTTTTACGTCGAATCCTTCTTTAACTAATTGTTCCTCAAGGAGTTTGGAGCTTTTTTCTTCCATGTAACCAAGCTCGGCAAAATCCCAGATTTGCTTTGAGATACCAGCGTATTCGGGCGTGCGCTTATCCAGATCGGTAATGATGGCTAGTTTGTCTTTGTCCGCTCCGGCTGAGGGAGTTACCTTTTTCGCTTTGGGCTGGGCGAAAGCAAGCATTGGCAGCAGTAAAGCGGCTGTGAGGAATTGTGTTTTCATTGGGTTGTATTCGGATGATTCGGATTGAGAACTGATAAAAATAAGAGAAAAACATAAGTCCGTCAATCCCATCGGAGCAATGTTATATTTACCCAATTAATAATACTTTTAAATCAGTAGGGCTTTCGTCCAGAATCGTTCACGAATCTGTCTGTAAGCACCAAAGGCAGGTTGACAGTTGCCATGTGATCAATAAACCGATATTTCTAAATCCTAAATTCCTGAATCACCTTACCATGAAGAACCTCGTCTTTTATCTTCTTTTGTTTTGTCCTTTCGCCCTTCTCGCTCAAATTCAGCCAAAGACGAGACTCATCGTGCTGACTGACATGGAAGCCGATCCCGATGATTCGCAATCCCTGATCCGTCTGCTGACTTACGCCAACGACGTTGATATCGATGGATTAATTGCCACAACGTCCATGTTTCAGAAGAATCGGGTAGCGCCCGAAACGATTCACAAACTCCTGAATGCTTACGGAAAAGTGCAACCCAATCTGTTGAAACACACTAACGGGTATCCGGGCGTATCTGCATTGAAGGCTAACGTTAAAAAGGGCGTGGCACTATTTGGTATGGAAGGTGTGGGCGAAGGAAAGGATTCCGAAGGGTCTGATTGGATTATAAAAACACTTGAAAAACCAGATGACCGCCCTCTTTGGCTGTCTGTTTGGGGCGGACCGAATTGCCTGGCGCAAGCCCTTTGGAAGATTCAAAAAACCAGAACGGCCGAGCAGGCTGCCCGGCTTTACAAAAAACTCCGTGTTTATACCATCTCCGATCAGGACGATTCGGGTCCCTGGATTCGGAAAACGTTTCCTGATATTTTTTACATTGTCAGTCCCAGTTTGGCCGGAGCAACCTGGGGCGGCATCACCCGCAGCAACCCGGGGGCCAACAACGAGGTGAATAGTAATGACTGGATTGCTCAGCACATTCAGCAGGGACACGGGCCGCTCGGCGCTGAATATCCTGATGTTGCTTATGGCATGGAAGGCGACACACCGGCTTACCTGGGACTGCTTCCCAACGGCCTCAATGACCCGGAACATCCAAATTATGGCGGGTGGGGTGGACGCTACGAATTGTCTACTCCCAAGACCGAAACCCGCCCAATCTGGACGGACACAAACGATACGTATTCGCCGATGCGGACCGCCCGGTGGGGCCGTCCGGTCGTTTTGGATACGACTAAGTACAAGAGTAATGTGGTTACGATATGGCGGTGGCGGGAAGAGTGTCAACATGACTTTGCTGCCCGGATGGATTGGACTGTGAAGCCTTATAGAGAAGCAAATCATCCGCCCGTTCCCAAACTGGCGCACTCGGATGTACTGACCGTAAAATCGGGTGAAATGTTTAAATTAGATGCCGATGGTACGTATGATCCAGATGGTGATTCGATGAGTTTTTACTGGTTTCAATACCCCGAAGCCGGGACCTTTACAGGTAAGCTTTCCTTTGCGCCTTTTTCGCCCAATCTATACAATGTCCACACGATCAAAGCCCCGGATGTAGACAGTCCCCAAACTATTCATTTTATTTTGAAAGTAACCGACAAGGGTACCCCCGCCCTGACTCGTTACAAGCGGGTAATCGTTCAGGTAAGCCCGAAATAATGGCTTACTAGGGAGTAAAGCGTGTTTTGTCATGCAGACCGGTCAGCATGACAAAAAAACAGGTTGAATTTTTGTAATCGCCTAGAGTTAAGATCATTAAATCATTTTATTGTTGGTATTGAATGAAAGAACGAATTATTGCTCAGGCTGTAAAAGTGTTCAGTCAATTTGGGGTAAAAGCGGTTCGGTTGGAGGATATTGCCCAGTCGTTAGGTATCTCTAAAAAGACGCTATACCAACACTTTCGCGACAAGGACGAATTGGTTCGGTTGATGCTGGAAAGTCAATGGAATGAAGCGTTATACGAGGCCAATGCTATTCACACATACGCTGACAATCCGTTAGTTGAAGCCCTGCTTATCTGGGATCGGCTGATTCGTTACCAACAAACGGTAAACCCGAATTTACGGCGCGATATTGAACGCCATTACCCAACTGCCTGGAGCCTATTTCAAGCTTTTCGCACCGAATATATTAACACGATTCTTGTTGCTAATCTTCGTCGCGGTATCGAACAGGAGTTGTATTGGGCTGATCTGAACGAGACGGTAATCGCCTGGTTATGGGCCGAACAAGGTCAATGTGAGATACCGTTCAGCGGAGGTGAAATGGCGGTCAAGCATCATTTTGTTCGAGGATTATTAACCCAGAAAGGATTGGCTCTGTACGAAACGATTAGGGTTTGATTTCTGCGTGGTGGAACTGGCTTTGACTGTTGTGGAGTCGGTTTCTCAAAACCGACTCCTAAAGACGATTCGTCATTACGTTTCTCAAAACCTCGTACCAGTAGGTTTTGAGGAACCTCAAGTGTCGGTTATAAGTAACCGACACCACTACAACCGAAGAGAGCCAGCGAATTCGTTGGCTCTCTTCGGTTAATAATTCATATCCATTAGCTGATTGCTTTGGCAACTTCTAATTCCTGAGGCTTTTTGGGACTCACTTTTTTCTTGGTGAATCGGGCGATAATTCGATCAACCATCAGGTAGGTTGATGGTACGACCAGCAATGTCAACACCAGCGACGACGACAAGCCGCCAATGATCACCCAGGCCATTCCGTTCTTGGTTTCAGCACCGGCACCACTAGCCAGGGCAATCGGTAACATACCCAGAATCATCGCCAGCGTGGTCATCAAAATAGGCCGTAACCGTTCCTTGCCCGCTTCGATCAGCGCATCCACGACATCGTGTCCTTCAGCTTTTAGCTGGTTGGTAAAGTCAACAATCAGGATAGCGTTCTTAGCCACTAGACCCAGTAACATAATCATCCCGACAATCGAGAATACCGTTAAGCTTTCCATTGTCAGTGCCAGCGCCAGTAAAGCCCCGATCAACGCTACCGGAATCGAAAACAGCACCACAAATGGGTAGACTACACTTTCGTAGAGCGCTACCATGATGAAATAAACCAGCAGAATAGCAATCATCAGGGCTAGTCCCAAGCTACCAAACGCGTCGGATTGTTGCTGCAACTGACCCAGATATTGAATCGAAACGCCTTCCGGTAGTTTCTGTTTCGCCATCTTCGTCTGAATATCGGTGCCCACCGTACCCACCGGCCGACCCACAACCTGCGCATTGATCGTTATGGACGAGAGTCGGTCAATACGTTCCAGCACACTTTCGCCAACCTGCTCCTGCACGCGGGCAAATTGAGAGAGTTCAAACGTTTTACCTGCATTATTCACAAACGTCAGACGGGCAACGTCCGATGGCTGGGTGCGGTCGAACTGATCCAGACTCACCAGAATATCGTACTCATTACCATTCTGCTTAAACTTCGATTGGTCGTTTCCCCGAAAAGCGTTTTGCAGGGCAAGGCCCACATCGGAAGCACTAATTCCGAGTTGCGCCATCTTTTCCCGGTCGAGGTTGACCGTAACTTCCGGCTTTGGATCTTTCACCGAATACTTAACATCCTGCGTACCCGGTATCGACTGCGTTACCTGTTTTACCAACGCGGCCGCTTTCCGAATGTCGGCCAGATTCGTGCCTTTCACCGCAATCATGATAGGCGCTTGCGAAGCACCAACAATACCTACCGGCGATACGGTAACCTTAATACCCGGAATCTGACTGACTTCCTGCTTCAGTATCTGCCCAAACGCTTCTGTCGACAGTGTACGCTGCTTTTTGTCAATGAGTTTTACGTTCAAATCAGCCAAATTACTGTTGGATGCCGTTGCCAAACCATTACTGCTATAACCGACATTAGTGAACACGTTGATCACTTCGGGATGTTTCAGCAGGATTTGTTCGGCTCGTTGGGCCACCGTATTTGTCTGGTAAATGGACGCTGTGGGAGCCAACTCGATTTGTACGCTCATTTCGCCCTGATCGCTTTGCGGCATAAAAGCGGCCCCAATGAAACCGGCAGGCACTAACGAAATCGTGCCGACCATTAAAGCAACGACCGCCAGAAATATCCACTTTTTGTGGCCCAGCACCCAAACCAGAATACCACCGTAAACATTCGTCAGCCGATCAAGAAAGCGCTCAAAACCAAGGTTCAGGCCACCCCATAACGTTTTTGGATTCAGCACTTCTATTTTGCCGAACCGCGAAGCCAGCAGTGGTGTCAGTGTGAAGGACACCAGCAAACTCATCAGTGTCGAGAAAACGACTACCAGCGCAAATTCCCGCAGAATGTTTCCAATCAGACCGCCCGTCATGGCCAAGGGGACGAATACCACAACGTCTACCAGCGTAATGGCCAGGGCTGTGAACCCAATTTCGCTCCGTCCGTCCAAAGCTGCCTGCCGCCGGTCTTTCCCCATCTCCAGATGGCGGTTGATGTTTTCCAGAACCACAATCGAGTCATCGACCAGAATACCAACGACTAATGACAAAGCCATCAGCGTCATTAGATTCAGCGAAAAGCCCATCAGATACATCAGGGCGAAAGTTGGAATCATTGACGAGGGCAACGCAACCAGCACGAACAAAGCCGACCGGAAACTGTGCAGAAACAGCAACATCACCAATGATACAATGAGAACAGCCAGGCCCATATCTTCCACCACCGCATGAGCAGAGGCCAGCGTATAGACCGACTGGTCGGAGGCAATGTTGAATTTCAAGCCCACATTGCTGTGTTGCTTTTCGAGCTGCGTAATCTTCACCTGCGCCAATTGGCTAACCGACACCGCATTCGCATCCGACTGTTTCTGAATCTGCAAACCGATGGATGGCCGGGCATTTATGTGGTTAATGGCGGTTGGTTTGGTACTGGCATCAACCACTTCGGCCACGTCTTTTAACAGAACCTGGCTACCATCCGTCCGGCGGGCAATAATCAACTCCCGCAGGCGATTAACCGTTTGAACAGAGGCATCGAACCGGATGGAATACTGAGCTTGCCGCGTTTCCAACTGACCAGCTGGATAACTGGCGTTGGCCGCGTTGATAGCCTGCGATACCTGACCAATGGATACGCCGTAACCCCGTAATTTCTCGGCATTGACATTTACCTGAATTTCGCGCTCGTTGCCGCCAATGATACTGATCTGACCAACCCCCGAAACGTTCGATAATTGCGGTTTTATATCGTTGTCGATCAGGTCATACAGGGCTGTTGGCGACATATTGGCCGTAACGCCCATGCGCAATACGGGAAGCTCATCGGTAGAGAACTTATTCAGAACGGGCCGGTCTGCACCGTCGGGCAGCAGGTTGATAATTTGCTCGATCTTGCGTTGGGCATCCTGCTGGGCCAACGTGGTGTTCACACCATTTTTCAACTGAATGATCACACTCGATGCGCCTTCCTGCGATGTAGACGTCATTCGGTCTAGCCCTTCCAGCGCCGAGAGAGCGTCTTCAATACGCTTTGTTACGTTGGTTTCGACCTCATCGGCCGAGGCTCCCCGGTACGTTGTCACAACGCTAATTACGTTAGCCTCGAACTTGGGTAACAGGTTGTAGGATAACTGCTGATAGCTGAGAGCACCGAACAAAATCAGGACGGTGAAGATGGTCGTCACCAGCAGCGGCCGTTTAACCGCTATTTCGGATATAGACATGGTTTCTTTAAATTATTTTGTGATTTGTACGGGCTTGCCATCACTCAGATTCAACTGGCCGGTTACGACGACGACATCACCCGCTACCAGTCCACCAAGCACTTCAACGGAATCGCCAAAGTCCCGGCCCAGCTTAATGGTACGCTGGCGGGCCACATTGCCATCGACAACAAACACATACGGATTTTTGACGCTTTCCACAAGAGCCGACCGTGGAATCTGCAACGCTTTTTGATTCGATTTTTGCGAGAAATCGACGTTCACGAACGTGCCCGCTTTTAAACCAGCGGCATTGTCGATCGTGATTTCAATTGGATAATTGTGTTCGTCTGTTCCCTGCGGAGCGATGTACGAAATCCGCCCGTTGAACGTCCGGCCCGGAAACACATCGGCCGAAACGCGCACTGTCTGACCAAGGTGAAGTTGATACACATCGCCCTCATTAACAGGAACCTGTACTTTCAGTCGAGACACGTCCAGCACAGTTCCCAACGCCGTACCAACACCCACAAACTCGCCCGGTTCGATATTTTTCTTGACGATCTGACCGCTAATGGGCGATTTTATATTGGCATCCTGAATCTGCTTTTTGATCTGCTCGGCCTGATTAACGGCGTTTGCGTAACTGTACTTGGTATCGTTAACCTGAATTTCGGTTGTCGCGTTTCCCGCCAGGAGCGTATTGTAGCGAGTGACATCTTTCTGGAGTTTGTCGATATTGAGTTGAGTAGCCTCCAGCGACAGTTCTTTCAGCTTGTTGTCCAGCTCAACCAGCGTAGCGCCCTGTTTCACCTGCGAACCCAGATTGAAGTTAACCCGAGATACTTTTCCGGCGGTCATAGCCGTAATAGCAGCTTCCCGGAAGGGAATCAGATTGCCCGTTTTAACCAGTTGCTGACTAACCGTGCCTTCTTCAACGCGGGATACCGTGACCGGAATCGTGGTGTTGACAGCAACGATTGGCTTATTCTGTTGATTGATTTTTTCCTTGTTGGAAGCCAGCCGGAAACCGATCAGTGCGGTAACACCCAGCAATACGGCGACGATGACTAACGTGGTCTTTTTCATTGGTATAAGCAAAAATAATATTATAGTTCGTTATAAAAGTTAAGCAGACTGCCCTCCGATTGTTCGAGATCGAGCCGGGCCTGATACAGGTTAATCAGCGAATTAATGTAATTCGACTGCGCCTGCTGATAGGACGTATCGGCGTTAATCAAATCGGTCAGCGACTTGGTTCCCTGCTTATACTGGAGTGTTGTGATATTATACACTTCCTGCGCCAGTTTCACATTCCGATCGTCGTTTTGAACATTCGCCTGTGTTCGTTGTATCTGCGACTGCGCATTATTGAACTGAAGCCGGTACGAGGCTACGTTCAGCCGTTGCTGTTCTTCCTGAGTCAACACGGTCAGTCGTTGTTGTTGCACTTGAGCGTCGCGCTGGAAACCGTCGAAAATTGGTATATTCAGACGCAAGCCAAAGCTGCCAAAACCAACAAAACCCTGATACGCATTCGGAAACGCATTTCCCAATGCCAGCGCCCCATAGGTAGACGTGAAATTCAACGTCGGTAGATATCCCGCCCGAAGTCGTTGTAATTGTAGCCGTTGTAGAGTTGTATTTGACTCAGCCTGTTGATAAGAAACCAATTTGCTAAAATCAAACTGTGACTGATTAAGGACTGGTAATTGGGTCAATGGCGTGGAGTCAGAAAGAGATAAATTCTGTTCCTGCGACATACCCATCTGATATTTGAGCCGATTCGTTGCCAAGTTTAAGTCGTTTTCAGCTACGCTTAATTGCGAACGTGTGCTATTGAAACTCACCTCTGTACGCGTGTAATCTACTGGTTGAATAACCCCATTATCACGCTGTAGTTTAAGGATATTCAGCACTTGCTGCGTCCGTTCGAGATTGTCTTTCAGTAATTTAATCTGCTGTTGAGCGACAAAAACCTGATAGTAATTGGTGGCAATGTTATAAACAATATTCTCCTGCGTTTGTCGGGTATTTAAAGCCGCCAGATCCTGGTTTGGCTTATTGGCTTTGATGCCAATTAACAGCGACCGGTCATATATAGTCTGCGTCAGCTGAGCTGCTGCGGTAGTTTGATACTTCGATCCTAAAGCAATTCGCAACGGTTCGGGACCGGCGAAGCCCGCAGGTAACAGCGTCGTTTGCAGTTTAATATTGTCGGTGAAGTTACCCGTTCCCGTTACTTGCGGTAAATACAGACCCAATGCCTGGCGACTCTGTTGTTTAGCCGTTTCAACCTGATATTGAGCAATACGGACAGTCCCAAAATTCTTAAGTCCATAATCAATACAGTCCTTCAACGACTGAATCGGTTGGGTTTGTGCCCAGCCGTTCAGTGATAAAGACAGCATGAAAAATAAGCCAAATGCAATTCGTTGTTTCATAAATACAAAAGTTGATCCGTCTACTGTAGAGGTATCAACGATTAGGGTAAAAAAATTATTTGTCTAATAGGGTGATAATCTTGCGCGTTGTCTTTAAAAATGCTTCCCGTTCTTCAGGAGTTAACTGAGTCATTACTTCTTCATCTATTGTCTCAGTGGTTTTAATTGCCTGTTCAATAATCATTTTCCCCGCTGGCGTTAATCGAATCAGATTCTTACGTCGGTCAACGCTGTCGGGAACGACTCGAAGGTAGCCGTCGCGCTCCAATGTGCGTATAGAGCGCTGAATGCCTGATTTATCCTTTTGTAATAGATTGGCAATCTCCTGTTGCGACAGTAAGTTATCACCCGAAAAGTAGGTGATGAACAAGACCGGGAACTGCTCAATTTGTAGGGTGAAGCCCAAACGAGCTAATTCACGATTTGCCTTACGAGCCATTAAATGACCCACATGACTAATCATAAAGATGGACTGAGTGCCCATCCGTTCAGCAAACTTGGTGTGAATATCTTTTTCTGTTACTAAAGTCATGTCGCAAATGTACGAAAGGTTGCTATATCAACTAATAATAGAGTATAAAAGTTTCTAAAATAATAAGTGAGCTTTCGTTGGTTTTGATTTTCTGTTTACACCACTTTCGGTTGAGCGGGTAAACTGAATTTTGTTCATTTTGGTTATTTCTGAAATCTCCTCTAGTATGGAAACGCCTTTAGAACTATTGCAAAGTGCAGCCGTTACGGCCTCGGCTGTTTTCGGTGGTGGCTATGTTGTGTCGATGGTAACGCTGAAATGTGCTAACCCGGAAAGCTTCGAAGCCAAACTGGTGTCGCCAACAGACACGTTACAGCTTGAAGCTACCAGGAGTGTGAGCCAGAACCCGGACAGTAAACCTGTTTATGATTTAGTGATGCATCTGGAAAAAGCAGGGGTACGCGAATTGCAGTCAGGGGTATCGGAACAGGATTTTACGCAAATGGTGAAGTCGAGGAATTTGTCGGAGTGGAACATGTGCCAGAATAAAGACACCTGTAAGTTCACGGCCGAGAAATTACGGATTGGCCGAACATGGACCGAAGGTGTATTGAAGAGTTTATTTTAATGTATTGCCTTGCCTTATAAAATGCTCTTTGTGGTGTCAGTTAGCGGTCCGCCGTTGCGGAAACTGGCACCACAAAGAGCATTTTGTACGAAAGCTTCTATAGGCTTTTAACTGACTAAAAAGTTGACCGCCTGTTTTAGGGTACGTTCATTATGACTTTCCGGGTCGGTGTAGGAGCGTTCACCTACATTGATCGTGAGTTGCTTACCGATCAGTTGTTTTGTGTCCAATTCTTTTCCTTCCTGAGCGGTTACACCCACCATATCAAATAAGCTAATAATAGCAGGCATACCGGCAGGCGACTGATAAAACCGGTGCGACACATAGCCCGCTTCATTCTCGAATCGGACCGCAAAAAATGGAATACCCTTGTATTCGCTCTCCCCTTCGTCAATGTGGGCGATGGTAACGGTTTGCTCCCCATCCTCTAACAATGGCTTATCCTGGCCTTTTTCAATTGCAATTTTCATAACGTTAGCTTATGTTTTATTTGTATTATAAACCGCCTGTAGCTTTATTTGTTTTGGTATTTCTCTGTCAATTTAGGCTATCAGTTGAGACAAAAGGATGATGCTAACCACAATGAAGGATTTTTATGTTTTACCTATACTATAGTTTCCATTAACTCACAGCATCTAGCCAAGTCAAGCGTGATGCCAGTTGGCTATAAACTTGTTGAATGCGCGTTTGTATCCGTCAAAACATTTATGGAACAGGTTGAAAACCGGAAGATTATTCATATTGATATGGATGCCTTCTACGCTTCTGTTGAACAGCGCGATAACCCTGAGCTTCGTGGCAAACCTGTAGCTGTTGGGGGTTCCCGGCAGCGGGGCGTGGTAGCCGCAGCCAGCTACGAAGCCCGCCGGTTTGGTGTGCGCTCGGCAATGGCTTCGTCTATTGCTATACGTAAATGCCCGGCCCTGATTTTTGTGAAGCCCCGTTTTGAGGTATATAAAGCAGTATCCAGCCAGATAAGGAGTATTTTTGCTCAGTTTACTCCGCTAATCGAACCCCTCTCGCTGGATGAAGCCTATCTGGACGTTACAGATTATTTGGGTAGTCAGGCTACGGCTACCCAGTTGGCTCAAACCATTAAGGAACAAATTAAACAGGAAACCGGCCTGACGGCTTCGGCAGGAGTTTCTTACAATAAATTTCTGGCTAAACTGGCTTCTGATTATCAAAAACCCGATGGGTTATTTGTGATTAAACCCCATCAAGGTCTGGCCTTTGTGGAGGAATTGAAAATAGGGCAGTTTCACGGGATTGGTCATGTAACGGCTACGAAACTGAATCAGCTCGGCATTTATACCGGCATGGATTTGCGACAGAAAAGTGAAGCCTATCTAACGCAGCATTTCGGCAAAGTGGGACACTATTACTACTGCATCGCCAGAGCGATAGATACCCGGCCTGTTACTCCCGATCGGGAGCGAAAATCGGTAGGGTCAGAAACTACTTTTGAACAGGATTTGATCGAATATGATACGTTAACCGCTGAGTTGCAGCCTCTGGTAGCAAGCGTTTGGAAATACTGCGAGCGAACGGCAGTGTTGGGTCGAACAGTTACGCTGAAGGTAAAGTATTCGGACTTTCAACAGATTACACGTAGCCGCACCGTGCTTAGCCCGATAGTTAATCAATCGCTTCTTAATCAGGTTAGTATAGAGCTACTTTCCTCCCTTTTGCCTTTGTTGAAAGGCGTTCGTCTGCTGGGCGTCTCCCTATCTAATCTTCAAACTTTGTCTACTGTGCAGGGAGGTCAGTTGGCCTTGGATTTATGATTCAAACCCCGGCTGTTGATTGAGGACCGACGGGATTTGAATCAGTTTAACTAGCTATTAGCTTCTGTCGCTAATAAATCCCGCTTTTCCTTAATCTGTGCAATTACGTCGGTAGTTGATTTCGTCCAGCTTGCAGCTTCGTCTGGGTCGCCAAGTTCAACGTGTCGTTCGATAAGCTGATAATAGGCCTCGATCAGACTGTCATACTTTTTTATTTTGTCCTGTACTTTCTGCTTTTCGCTTTCCATAATTGTGTTACTGTTTCTACTGACCCCGCATTGAGATCGGTTTTGTCGTTCTACGAAGTAATCGGGTGGTTCATGGCACTCATGTCCCTAACGATTTCCTGTTCATCATACATAGTGAGTTTACCCTTTCGCAGATGGGTATAATAGCTTTTAGCCGCATCATATGCCTCGTACTTATTTCCACTACGCAGGGCTATATCGTACAAGCTCCGTAATTCTTTCTGTTGTTTGCCGTGGGTATACCTGATAATCAGGGCATAGGCGATGATAACGCCTATCAGGAATATAAAGAAGTTCATTTACAGTAAGTTTGGTGTGTGATCGTATTGTTCAGAGAAGCTATTCAGTCAAACTATATAGGCAAATATCTGACTAAAATATTGCCTTGCAAGCCTTTTTCTTTGCTCATTTTTCTTTACTTGGGACCTTTCCGGGCATTGGCTTTTGCTATCGCTGGAAAGGTTGAATAAACGTCGATGAAGATCCGGTTCAACCCGACCATCTGTAAGCAATTCACCTATTTTTAATTAAGCAATCACACACAGACAACTTCAGTACTAATCAGCACACTATACTGCATGTTAGGCGGCTAAATTGGCTTGTCATCTACCAGAATCGTTTAGGATATTGACGAGAAAGTCCCCATTTCTGGGTAGATAAGACCCCATTTGGTAACTAATTTTTTGCGCTCGCGGTCGTGTAATCTGCCCATTTAAGCGGTCACCCCTGATTAAGGGCTCCTTTGGTTGTACTGGCACGATTTTAACATGTTCAGTCGTAGCCAGTTCGAATGTACATCCATTGCTACTGCCTGGTAATTCCCTACTCAAGCCATTATTTCCTCTCATCAATTTGCATGAACGCTACTGCCCAAACCGAAGTTAAATTTGTCGCTGCCTTACAAAAACACCGCTCGACCGATTTTACCCTGCTTTACGATGCGTATGCGCCAGCTCTTTATGGTGTACTGCTGCGACTGGTCAACGACTCGGTTCAGGCGGAAGATCTATTGCAGGATGCGTTCGTTAAGATTTGGTCAAATAGCCACCAGTACGATCCTTCGCAAGGACGCTTGTTTACCTGGTTATTGACCATTACCCGGAATGTGGCTATGGATGAGTTGAGGTCCCGAAAAGTTCAGCAGAAAGCGACGAATTATTTGCTTGAGCGATCCGAATCGACTACCCCAACCAAAGTCGTTGAAGGAATGGTTGATCAATCGTTATTAGCTACGTTGGCGCCTAAGTATCAAGCTGTTGTTGAGTTAATATATTACAAAGATTATACGAGCCAGGAAGCCGCCGATGTTCTGAAACTACCTCAAGGTACGGTGAAGACCCGCATGCGCTCGGCTTTACGACAGCTAAAGGAATATTTTAACCAGGATATTCATCACTACCGGGCTAGGGCCTACTAATATTCTTCCGATTAAATCGTTAGTACTTGAGTTTGATTTCCACTAGCAGTTCACAGATCGACCGCTGATGCGGTGGAGTACACTAGCGGATTGCTATGAGTCAGCTCGCGTTGACGGCCCATCTAATAGCAAATGTCTACTATCGCGATTCACTTTACACTTGGTTTTGCCTGACTGGCTGGTTCGCACAGGTCAGCAAACACATTTTTAATATGCTCTTTGCCGTTAACTCACTAAATAAGCGCAAAAAGATTAGCCAGTAAACAACGTAATTCAATTCTGGTAATTGGCTCTTTGAAGGTTACTACGAGTAAAACAAAATGATTATTTCTCGTCAAGATTACGATCAGCAACCATTAGCGATTAAACACGGCGCTTTACTGCTATGGGGTGAACTGTTGGACAATTATAAGGAAGGTGATATGGATCGCAACCTATATCGTTTCAATAACTTTTTGGCTCAAATCTGTTATGATATGAATCAGCAACGAATAACCTGCATCTGCACTTTTCAGGCCCATTAAGCATAAAGCTTTAAACGACTAATTGGCTATCAGCTGACTGCTCGATGCCTATCAGACTTACAACATTCCTATCGAAGCTATTGACCATCCAGACTGGATAGGCAAGAGAAAGCCAATAGCTCAAGAGGTTTATAGATAGGGTTCCAGCTTGAAACTGGTGAAAGACTTTAACGGCATAGCCTTCGATTTAGGGTAACTTTAGTAACGAGAATACATCTCCGTTGAGCTAATTTTCCAGAAAAGTACTCTCGCAGGGCCACCTTACAGTTTAGCTTTATCAACAGGCTTTCATTTTATGACATTAAGCTTCGTAAGTTTGTCAAACCTGTTGACTGTAAACCCCAGGTTCATATTAACTAAGCAAACTGTTTGAACTAACATGAGGAACCGTATTTTACTAACGTTAGCGAGCACCTCGCTAACGTTAGCATCCTTTGGCCAAACTACAACTGATAATACAAAAGGCCTTCCACCGGTAGAAACAAAAGAACCCAATTCAGCCTATAAACCTGCTTTTGCGGGTCAAACCAGAATTGCCGGTGTTAAATCAGCCACCAACTACGAAGGAAAGGTCTTAACCGAAGCGCTTAAATTTCCATGGGGTATTACAAACTTGCCTGACGGGCGACTGCTCATTACCGAGAGAGAAGGAACGATGCGAATCGTTACACCCGCCGGTAAAGTGGGAGAGTCGATTACAGGTATACCGAAGGTGAATCCATCCGGCCAGGGCGGGCTCCTTGGGATTCGGATTGATCCCGCTTTCGAAACAAACCGAATGGTGTACTGGGTGTTTTCGGAACCAAGTGCTGAGGGAAATGTGACGGCAGTTGCCAAGGGAAAATTGTCGGCCGATGAAAAAAAGATGGAGGAAGCAACAGTTATTTACCGCGCTACACCAGCTTACAAAGGAAATCTGCACTATGGCGGGCGGATTCTAATTGATAAAAACGAAAATCTCCTGATCAGCACCGGCGAACGGTCTGACTTAGTAACCCGGCCGCAAGCTCAGTCGCTTAATTCAGGCTTGGGAAAAGTCATTCGAATTACCAAAGAAGGCAAACCTGCGCCCGGCAATCCATTTGAAGGACAAGCCGGTGCCCGACCCGAATTGTATTCATACGGGCATCGGAACGTGCAGAGCCTTGCTATTGATCCGGTAACGGGCGATTTGTGGGAAGGCGAATTCGGTCCACGAGGGGGCGATGAACTCAACCACATCAAACCCGGAAAGAATTACGGCTGGCCAACGATTACCTACGGGATTGAATACAGTGGCGTAAAAGTGGGCGATGGCATTCAGCAAAAAGAAGGGCTTGAACAACCGGTTTACTATTGGGATCCTGTTGTCTCGCCCAGTGGCATGACGTTTTACAGCAGTGATGCTATTCCAGAATGGAAAAACAATCTTTTTATTAGTTCGCTAAGCGGAATGCACGTCCTTCGGCTAATTATCCAGAATGATAAAGTAGTCGGTGAAGAACGGTTACTATCAACTGATTATCAGCGATTTCGAGATATTACTCAGGGTAAGGATGGCGCTTTATATACAATTACCGACCAAGGAAGGTTGTACCGTATCTATAAAAAATAATGTTCGTCAATTACACTCTACAGCTGATCAGCTGTAGAGTGTAATTGACGAATTACTAATGTTTTCAAACTGAAACAAGTCACTCAGCTTCACCCGTTTGCTCAAATCTTAGCTAGACTTATCAACTATAAAATTCGTGTAATGCTCTATGCATTTCTGATCGCGCAAACGTTCAATATTGCCATCACTTTAGTCATTGCCTATTATTTGTTTGGATAGGAGAAACGTAAACTTTTATAGCTCTGTGAATTAGCTTGTAATAAAGCCTATCTCTTTCTTACGGAAAAATGCTTGTACCATTTTCGGATCTTTTTCTAGGATTTTGACTTGATCAAGAATTGCTGTCTTA
>CAXVWN010000265.1:0-6373 GCA_964263725.1 Spirosoma sp. | reverse complement strand
TAGTAAAAGAGTAGATCTTATATTTGTATGGATGGATACGTCTATCTCACTAACGCCCTCACCTACCGAACATTAGCCGCTCGTTGGGCTGGAAACCAAGAGGTTAAAACAGTCATTAAGACAGTTAAAACGCCAGTTAGCAAAATGTCATTGGCATCCAGGCGAACGGGGTAAGAGTCAACAATTGAACTTACCATACCCATTCGGGCGAAACCGTAGGTTTCCTGCGCTAAACAAAGACCAACTCCTAATACTAACCCCGCAAATGCCCCCGTCAGGGCAATGATTGCGCCTTCGGTTAGGAAAATCCAGCGCACCATCTGTCTCGTGGCACCCAATGCGTACAAAATTTGGATGTCTGCTTTCTTCTCAATGACCAGCATCGACAGGGAAAAGAAAATATTAATTGACGCAATTAGAATAATAAACGACAATGTCAGAGCAACGAACAGTTTCTCAACACGGATAGCCCGGTAGAGATCAACGTTCAAATCATCCCGACTTTGTACTGTTAAATCGCTTCCAACTACGTCTTGCAAAGCTTGTTTAGCTTTTTTTTCGTCGGTACCGGGTCGAAGTTGTATTTCAAGACTCGTTACTTCGTCTGGTTTATAGCCAAACAAGGTTCGTGCGGCAGTGATGGGCGCCAGCACGAAGTTATCGTACTTCGACTCGATAAAAAATATCCCGGAAACCGTTAGTGCTTCGCGATTAAACGCGTCGGAGTTAAGCACGCTGAGAGTTTTCCCACTCTGCGGATAAAGAATCTCCAGGGGCGTTAAAATATCGACCGGCGAAATAGTCAGGTCATTCCGAACGCCATCGGCCACAATCGCATAATTCACGCCATCCCGGCGAAGAAGTAGTTTACCTTCCAGTAGAGATGAGTCGAGTTGCTTGCGCTGGAGGTAATTATCATCCACCCCTTTTAGGCGCACAACGGTCTGAGCATTACCGTAGCGGGCCAGCGCATTATCTTGCGCAACGGGCGTCAACAGGCTAACCCCCGTGGTCTGACGCAGACGCGTTAGCAAGGCAGACGGGGCTACAAACCGTTTGCCCTGTTTTGGCGCAACTGTCATATCGGCCTCAAAGGTTTTGAAAATCTGTCGGTTTAGCTCCTCCATGCCGTTAAACACCGACAGCACCACAACCAGCGCCATTGTACCAACGCCCACACCGAGCATCGATAAAATAGACAACCAGCTAATGAAACTGCGTTTTTTAGGGGAGAAAAAATACCGACGGGCGATCCAGACAGGAAGGTTCATTTTTTATTTAGGGATT
Source organism: Spirosoma sp. (assembly GCA_964263725.1). Classification (GTDB taxonomy): domain Bacteria; phylum Bacteroidota; class Bacteroidia; order Cytophagales; family Spirosomataceae; genus Spirosoma. Next base: position 5,086 of record CAXVWN010000265.1, on the reverse strand, counting down.
GAGCGAATGAGTGAATGAGCGATTGATCTGCGAGTATTATTCACTCAATCCTTCATTTACCCGATCACTAATTATCTTCTTCCTCTTCTGCTGGGGCGGGTGGTATTTCGAGACCAGAGAAAAGTTTGTCCATTTTGTCGGCATAGTCAGCCGTATCGTCCAGAAAGAAATGTAGTTCGGGAACAATGCGCAATTGATGCCGTACCCGGTCGCCAAGATGCTGGCGAAGCACCTTACTTTTCTCCAAAATGGAGTCCAGCAACATCTGCTTATTCTTGGCAGCCAGAAAACTAAGATACACTCGTGCGACACTCAAATCGGGCGATATACGCACGCTCGTGACGGTAATAAATGCGCCATTGAACAAATGTGGCACGTCGCGCTGAAAAATTTCACTTAAATCTCGCTGTAACTGGCGGGATACTTTCTGCTGTCGTTTCGATTCCATATTATCGGTACTTGGGTACTAAACTGAACGGTCCGAATGAACGAATGGTTTACATTCGTCCGAACCTCTATTTTGCAAATATCCGCCCATTTTTCCGTTCTGCCGAAATTGCCTGTAATTTTACCGGGAACAGCGACCAATATCTAATTATTACTATACGCTATTCGGCCTTAACTGTTCACCAGTACTTGATAACTGTTAACTCCTTTGCTACGTTTTTTCCAATCTTATTTTTCCTACCAATACGTTAGTCTGCTGGGATTGCTGGTGCTTATCCGGTTGCCCCTCCTGCTGCATCCATTTCCGCTATTGATTCCTGAGCTAAACTGGATGATTGTAGGCGAGCAAATGAGTCAGGGCAATTTACTTTACCGCGACATTTGGGATAGTGTCAGTCCATTATCGGCCCTGGTTTACTGGGGAATCAACAGCGTGTTTGGCCGGTCGCCACTGGTACTTCATGGGGCCGCAACACTGGTATCAGTGTTTCAAATCGTTTATTTTAATTACCTGACCAACAATCGGGATGTGTATCCAGACCGGTCGTTCTGGCCGGGACTGATTTACATGCTCTTCATGCATCTCTCGTTCGACTGTCTAACACTCTCGCCCGTACTGATGTCAACGAGTTTTCTCTTACTGGCCTTCGGAACGCTCATCAAACAGATGGACCGCCGGGGTGCCACCGACGAAGTATTTGAAGTGGGTTTTTACATTGGTCTGGCTGCTCTGTTTTACCTGCCTTCGGCTTTATTTATACTTTGGGCGATCCTGTCGCTGCTATTCTATACGGGGGCCACGTTCAGGCAGTATTCACTTTCGCTGTTTGGGTTTTTGTTTCCATTTGCCGCCACCGTCTTATTTTATTATCTCTCCGATAGTCTTGATGATTTCAATCGAAATCTGCTGGCGTCAGTATTTCGGGTTCGACAATATTCATTATCCGATTTTCAATCGCTCATAGCCTCGTTATTTATTCCACTGGGGTTAGGCATATTAGGCTTCCTGAGCCTGTTTAACCGGGCGGGCCGATACGTTAACTTCCAGCAACGAATACAGCAAATAATGGCTCTCTGGTTTGTTATCGCCGTGTTGACCATTTTGCTAATGCCGTTTCTGGCCCCAATGGTATTTTTGAGTTTTGTACCACCAATGGCCTATTTTGCCTTCTATTATTTCGAGAATATCCGAAAAGCCTGGCTAGCCGAGATTACGTTCCTGACTGCCTTTTCGCTGATGCTTTTATTGTTTTATCAGGGAGCAATAGGGCTGATTCCGGGGGCCGATCTGGGCCGGTTGAGTAGTTTACAAGTACGGGCATCCCCCCTGCCCAACGACATTACAAACCGACGCGTACTCATTATTGGGGAAGACTTGAGTGCTTACCACCAAAATCGTTTGGCAACTCCTTATCTAAACTGGGATTTGGCGAAGTATGATCTCAAAAATCTAGACAATTACGAATCGGTCATCAACGTGTTCGATCACTTCCGGAAAGACCCACCCGATTATATTATAGATCGGGAAAACGTGGTCGAAAAACTGTTTCAACGTGCGCCAGCGTTGGCCCTTCGGTATGAAAAAACGACCACAGCAGGCGTGTACAAACGAAAATAGTGAGTTGGAAACCTATAAGGTTTCCAAAACCTTATAGGTTTATAAAACCACCAACTCTATGGTTGCCTCTTTTACTAATAAACGGACAAATCTATACATTTTTCTGAGCGCAGTATTTCTAACCAATGCGCTCATCGCCGAAATTATTGGTGTTAAAATCTTTTCGGTCGAAACATTATTAGGAACAAAACCGGCTCATATTCACCTATTTGGCGATTTTATTCTGGATTTTAATCTCACCGCCGGAGCCGTTATTTGGCCATTTGTGTTCATCACCTCCGACATTATCAACGAGTATTTTGGCAAAGCGGGTGTCCGGCGCATTTCGTTTCTGACTGCTGGGTTCGTGGGCTTTAGTTTCCTGATCATCTTTGCTGTTACGATGCTGCCACCCGCACAATTCTGGCTCGATGTAAACGCGAAAGACGCTGCTGGTCAACCGATTAACATTAACAATGCTTTTCAGATGATATTTCGGCAAGGGCTGGGCATCATTATTGGGTCGTTGACGGCCTTTCTGATTGGGCAAATTCTGGACGTATATATTTTTCACTCGCTCCGAAAAATTACGGGTAACCGGAAAATCTGGCTTCGCGCTACCGGCTCAACGCTGGTTTCGCAATTAGTCGATTCATTTGTGGTGCTTGGAATTGCCTTCTATATTTTCGGAAACTGGTCGCTTACGCAGGTACTGGCGGTGGGAATTATCAATTATATGTACAAGGCGACATCGGCCATTATCCTGACGCCAGTGCTTTACGTAGCCCACTATTTCATTGACCGATACTTAGGTAAGGAACACGCAGAGGAGTTGGCAAACGAGTCGGCAATGAGTTCATTTATGTAATACGATCTTACAAAAAAGGTTCTCCTGCTGAGCTTTTTATGGATATTCTGGGGCCAATAATCGCCCAGAGTGCCGTTCTCACATGAGAACCTCGTTTATAGGTTTAGATTGGCGAATAGTAGCTAAATTTAATTTATCAGGAAGTTATCAATATCGACCGCCGGGTTTTCGCTTATTCCACTCCAGATTACCATCAACTGTGGGCAGTTGGCGAGGGCGTTGGGTGAGCCCTGTCGTATCCGTCAATGATTGTAAAAACGCGACCAGCGCTTTTTGTTCCCCACCCGTCAGGTTGAGGGGCGCTTCAGCCAGCGTCTGCCCATCAAGTGGAATGCCGATTCCGCGTCCTCCACCCCGATTGTAAAAATCAACAACCTGTTCCAGCGTTTTGTACGAACCATTGTGCATGTAGGGAGCCGTTAGCGCCACATTGCGCACGCCAGGCGTTTTAAAGGCAAACCGATGGAGGTTTTTCCGATAGGTATTAAACTTCCCCATATCTGGGTCAATTTGGGCATTTCGGATTTTTCGGCGATGTGGTACGCCGATAATTTCACTCTCCGTTTTTTCGTAAAGGGGCGGCACGAAACCGTTATAAATTGGAAAGAAATGGCAGGTTGCACAACGAGCTTTACCCAAGAATAGATTTAAACCCAGTTGCTCATCAGCCGAAAAGGCAATCGCTTCCCCGCGCAAGTAGCGATCAGACCGGGCGTTCAATCCGGTTAAACTACGGATGTAAACCGCCAATGCATTACGCACATTCGAAGCAGTCATACCACTTGAAAAAGCATCACCAAACTGTTTTTTATAGTTTGCGCTGGTCGATAATTTTTGCACTACTTCATCGGGCGATGTTCGCATCTCATGTGCATTTTTCAGTACATCGTGCGCTTGATCTTCAAGGTAAAATACCCGCGAATCGTAAAACTGGACATTTTGTAAACCAGCATTAATCAATGTCGGTGCATTTCGAAGAACTGATTTTCGACCCCTAAACGATCGGCTTTTGACTCGTCCATCCGTAAACGCTCGTTCGGGTTGGTGGCACGACGCGCAACTCCGGGCGTTGTTGCCCGACAGCAGGGGATCAAAAAACAGGGTTCTACCCAACGCCACTTTCTGGGGTGTACTGACAAACTCGCCGAAATTAATTAAATAATCAGGCCGAAAAGCCCCCGAATCGGATAGCGTCGCAACGGTTGGCGACAGAAAGCGACCACTAGTGGCCACGGGAATAGCGAGTGACTGACGAGCTTGTTGCAAAGCCCGGCAAAGGGGATAAAGTTGCTGTCGGAGAAAGGATACCCGATCGAATTGGTCGAAAACAGAAGCCGAATCGACAACCTGAATCGCATCCATCCAACGCTTTTCCAGTTTAATTGCCATAGATTGAGGCAGACGCCTGGCGTATGGCAGAAACGCATCGCGAAGCGTTTTTAGGGTTAGAGCGGCTTCCGATAACCCTGTCCGAACTTCGGGCGCATCGTATCCGGTAATCCCGCCCGTTACCAGCCTGAACAGCTCCTGCCGAATAGCGTCTACAATGTCCGAATCTGTGATCCGATCGGCCGGTATTCCCTGTTCCAGGTGAACCGCATACGAAGTCAGTGTGGTTAATTCGTGCGTGAGGTTTACTTTTCGGGACGGATCATAGGCAGGGAAAAAGTACGGTTCCACAACTTGCAGCCCCGTGGGCATAATCGGGTCCTGGCCCGGCTCCAATTCTTCAACTTCTACCACCGGAGGCCCGTTAACATGACTGGCCAGAAAGGGCTGGTAGTATTCCAGCAACCATTCGATTCGTTTGTAGTCCAGCCGACTTCGTTTAAAAGCGGCTCTTAGTGAATCAACCGGCGCATCGGCCGCGACATACGCGGCCAACTGCTGTAATTGCTGGTGAAATTTATTTTTATCGTGCAGAAATTGCTCGTAAACCGGCTGGCCAGCAGGTCGTGACTCTTTGGGCAGGAATGCCGGGATAGCAACCACCAGAAAAAGCAAACTGACTATACGATACATAAAAACGACCAGTTGGCCGAGCTAAGACTCTAGCTAGGTTTTGCCAAAATTACGTTTTCCTATCGGCCTTATTTCCGTCTCCTCATAACAATCTAGACATAAAACCCACTTCTACTTACAAGATAAGTAGCTACCAAAAATTTCAGCCTTCA
>CAXVWN010000264.1:0-8660 GCA_964263725.1 Spirosoma sp. | reverse complement strand
TAACCTTTGATAGCCACGGGAATTTATACATCTCTACCGGCGACAATATCAATCCGCAACAATCCAATGGCTTCAGCCCGTCGGATGAACGCCCCGGTCGGTCGCCTTTCGATGCCCAGATGACGTCCGCCAATACAAACGATCTGCGTGGCAAAATCCTCCGGATTCACCCGGAAGCCGACGGTTCTTACACCATTCCAGAGGGCAACCTGTTCCCAAAAGGCACCGACCCGTCGGGGGTTCGGCCTTCCGACCGTACCAAAACCCGTCCCGAAATCTATACGATGGGCCACCGGAATCCGTTCCGAATTTCGGTAGACCCTAAAACCAGTTTTCTCTATTGGGGGGATATCGGTCCCGATGCGGCATCTGCAAAGGAAGACCGTGGTCCGGCCGGACAGGATGAAGTGGGACAGGCCCGCAAAGCCGGTAATTTCGGATGGCCTTATTTCGTGGGTGATAACAAACCCTATCACCAGTATGACTTTGCCACCAGCCAGTCCGGGCCGCTGTATGATCCGGCAAAACCGGTCAATAAATCGGTCAATAACACGGGTTTAAATGAGTTACCACCGGCCCAGAAAGCCTTTATCTGGTATCCTTACGCCGAATCGAAAGAGTTTCCGATGGTAGGAGCCGGTGGTCGTTCGGCCATGGCTGGTCCGGTCTATTACAAAGATCAATTTAGCTCCGCCAAGCGTCCTTTCCCGGATTATTACGACGGCAAACTCCTCACCTACGAATGGATGCGCGGCTGGCTGATGGCTGTTACGCTGGACGCGTCTGGCAATTACGCGTCTATGGAGCGGGTGATGCCCAGCTACAAATTCTCGAACCCTATGGATATGGAGTTTGGGCCGGAAGGCGATTTGTACATGCTGGAATACGGCAGCGGCTGGTTCACCCAAAACGACGACGCCCGACTGGTGCGTATAGAGTACAATAGCGGCAACCGCAAGCCAATCGTTCAGGTGGCCACATCCAAAAAAGGCGGGTCAATTCCCTTCAAAGCTAAGCTTTCGTCGATCGGTACGAAGGACTTTGACAACGATGCGTTGACCTACGTCTGGACGGTGACTCCCCAAGCCGGAGGAACCACTCGAACGTTCAAAGAGGCAAACCCGACCGTTGCCTTTGATAAAGCCGGGATTTACAAAGCCACCCTGACGGTAACCGATGCCAAAGGTGGCAGCAGCCGCCGAACGGTGGAGATTATGGCGGGTAATGAGGAACCCGTGCTTACGTTCGAAACCAAAAACAGCAACCAGACTTTTTTCTTTCCGGGTCAACCGTTCGCCTATGAGGTGAAAGTAACCGATAAGGAAGATGGCAGTCTGGCCAAGTCGGGTGCGGCTCCGGCCGGACGCAGCCCGGGCAAAATTAAACCCAACGAAGTCGCTGTTACTATCGATTATCTGGCGGAGGGGTATGACTTAGTCACGATTGCTCAGGGGCACCGCAGTGCCGATGCGACTGCTCAGGTAAGCAAAGGACTCACACTCATTGACGCCAATGATTGCAAGGCCTGCCACAGCATCGAGAAAAAATCAGTAGGACCGGCCTATCAACAAGTTGCCCTCAAATACAAAGGTGATGCCGGTGCGACCGAACGCTTGGCCAAAAAAGTCATTTCGGGTGGTAGTGGCGTATGGGGTGAAGTTGCCATGAGCGCTCACCCTCAATTGTCGCAGACCGATACGCAGGAAATGGTTTCCTACATTCTGAGTCTGGCCGAAAAGAAGCAGGCGGCCCCTTCGCTGCCGGTCAAGGGAAGTTACACCATGACAATTCCCAAGGGTGACAAGGGCGAAGGCCGTTACCTGGTTCGGGCCGCTTATCGCGACAAAGGCAGTCAGGGAATTCCTTCGATTACGGCCGAGAAAACGCTGTTGCTGCGTAGTGCCAAAATGCCAGCCGGGAAAGCCGATAAAACCGATGGTGTGATGAAGTATGGCACCGTGATTATTGCCTCGGTAAAGAACTCTACTATTGGGTTTAGCAACATCGACTTAACCGGCATCGAACAGATTAAATTTACTGCTTCGGCACCCAAAGCCCAATTAAACGCAGCCGGTGGCACAATTGAGGTTCGGCTGGATGAGCCAACGGGTAAACTGGTTGGCGAAACCGCGTTGATTTCGCCTGCCGATGGAGCGAGTGTTACCTCTATGCCCCCGCCGGTCGTTGCTAAACTGGCGGGCGCAACGGGTATGCACGATGTCTATCTGGTCTTTAAAAATGACAAAGCCCCCGCCGGTCAAGCCCTGTTTGTGTTAATTGATGTGGAGTTTCAAACGGGCCAATCAGCCATTACTGACCCGAAATCGTCCGCTACACCATCCGCTACAATATCAGGCCCGTCTGCCCAGGAATTAGACGCCTATGCCGGGAAATATAAAATGTCTGGTCTTCCTTTTGAGTACATCGAAATTACGGCCAAAGAAGGGCGGCTGTATATGAAGGCGGGAACCAATGAAGGGGAACTTACGCCAGCGCCGGAAACCGATGAATTTAAAGGAGATAGTGGTTCCGTGTTTAAATTTGGTCGGGATGCAGACAAAAAAGTCACGTCAATAGCCCTGCTGGTTCAAGGTATGTCTTTCAAGGGAAATAAGTAATAATGGGCCTATATGGGCTTCTCTCAGAGGAGCTTATAGAGCCCATTAACCAACCACCCAACGACCAACTTCCCATGAAAAAGATCACCTTTCTGGCCTTTATGCTCCCGGTTTTAGCGTTTGCGCAGCTTTCGCCACAACCTTTGGCACTCCAAAAAGGCTTTCAGACTCCACCCAATGCGGCTAGGCCCCGTGTATGGTGGCATTGGATGAACGGCAACATCACCAAAGACGGCATCACCAAAGACCTTGAGTGGATGAAGCGCGTCGGCATTGGCGGATTTCAAAACTTCGACGCCAGCCTGTTTACGCCTGCCGTAACGCCAAAAAAGCTGGTGTTCATGACGCCCGAATGGAAAGATGCGTTTAAGCATACAACCGATCTGGCCCAGAAACTCCAGCTCGAAATGGCCATTGCCGGTTCGCCGGGGTGGAGCGTAACGGGTGGCCCGTGGGTGCCTGCCAGCGACGCCATGAAAAAGTATGTCTGGACCGAAACGCAGGTTAAAGGTGGGCAGCCGTTCTCAGGTAAACTGCCCCAGCCGCCCAACACAACGGGCAGTTTTCAAAATGTACCTGTCGGCGGCAGTATGCTTGGTGGGCCAGCAACTAACCTGCCAACCTACTACGCCGATGCCGCCGTCATCGCGTACCGATTGCCTGCAACCGAAAAATCCCTGAACACGTTGAACCCTAAAATCACGTCGAGTGGGGGCACGTTCAACCTTGCCGACTTGACCGACGGTGATCTGGCAAAAACCAGCGTATTGCCGCCAATGGACGTGGGTCAGGATATGTGGATTCAATATGAGTTCAACAGCCCGCAGACGATCAAGGCGTTTGCTCTAGTGGGTGCCAGCAGCGGGGGCGCATTGGCTGAGTTCAACGGGGCTCCCGACAACCGGACCCTGAAAGTGAGCGACGATGGGGTCAACTTCCGGGATGTTGTGGTGATTAGAGGTAGTACAGTTCCTCAGAACACAATGGGTATTTTACCAACTACGGCCAAATATTTTCGGTTTGCGTTTAAAACCCTACAACCTCCCGCCAACCCGTTTGCTGCCATGATGGGAGGGAAATCGGAACCCGGAAAGCCAGAGGGTGTGCCAATCGCGGAACTGGTTTTGTATAACACCGACCGCGTGGACCTGTTCGAAGAAAAGGCCGGTTTTAGTCCCTGGAAAGAAAGCACTCACTCGTTGATAAAGACAAATGCCGACGCCATTCCAACGCAGGATGTAGTGGATCTAACTGCCAAAATGAGCGCCGATGGTACATTGAACTGGACCGCTCCAGCCGGGCAGTGGGTAGTGATGCGATTGGGCTACTCAATTACGGGCCGACAAAACCATCCCGCTTCGCCGGAAGCTACGGGTCTGGAAGTCGATAAGCTCGATAACGTAGCTGTTAAAAAATACATCGAGACCTATCTGGATATGTATAAAGATGCCACCGGTGGGCAAATGGGGGCTAAAGGGCTGCAATACATGGTGCTGGACAGTTACGAAGCGGGTCACATGACCTGGACGAAAGCCATGCCTGAGGAGTTTTTGAAACGACGCGGCTACGACATCAAACCCTGGCTTCCAGTACTGACAGGCCGGGTGATGCAGAGTGCCGAAGCCAGCGAGAAATTCCTGTGGGATTTTCGGAAAACAATCGGTGAACTGATTGTCGACAATCACTACGAGGTCATTGGCGACGCGCTGCACGCACGGGGTATGAAACGCTATACCGAATCGCACGAGAACGGCCGGATTTACCTGGCCGACGGTATGGATGTGAAGCGAAAAGCCGATGTGCCAATGTCGGCCATGTGGACGCCGGGTAGTCTGGCTGGTGGCGCAGATGAGGAAGTTCGTAGCGAGGCCGACATTCGGGAAGCAGCTTCGGTAGCGCATATCTACGGGCAGAATCTGGTAGCGGCCGAGTCGATGACATCCATTGGCAATGCGTTTAGCTGGCATCCCGAGAAACTCAAACGCACCGCCGATCTGGAAATGGCGTCGGGGCTAAACCGCTTTGTGGTGCATACATCGGTACACCAGCCCCTGGACGACAAAAAGCCCGGCATTTCGCTCGGTCCCTTCGGGCAGTATTTTACCCGGCAGGAAACCTGGGCCGAACAGGCCAACGTCTGGATGGACTATCTGAGTCGGAGTTGCTTTCTTTTGCAACAGGGCAAACCCGTTGTGGACGTGCTGTATTACTACGGCGAGAACAACAACATTACGCAGGTATTCGCCCAGAAACTGCCCGCTATCCCGGCTGGCTACGCGTTTGACTTTGCAAACTCGTCGGTGCTGAAGAATGCCTTAAAAGTAGAAGGCGGGAAACTAGTAGCGCCAGGCGGGCAGAGCTATCGCTTGCTGGTGCTGGATTCTTCAGCAAGAACAATGACGCTTCCGATACTGAAAAAACTGGGAGATTTAGTTAAGTCGGGCATGAACGTGGCCGGTATCAAACCCGAACGCTCACCCAGTTTGAGCGATAACCCGGCTGAGTTTACCGCGTTGGTGAACCAAATCTGGAGCAACCCGAACGTATCGACGAAGCCGGTGGAGGCCGTATTGAAGGAGATGGGCTTGCAGAAAGATGTGGACATTTCCGGCGCTAAATCGAAAGTGCTGTACGTACACCGTCAAACCGCCGATAGCGACTTTTACTGGCTCAACAACCGTAGTGACAATCCGAATGAGGCTACCGTCAGTTTCCGGGTTACGGGCAAAGTGCCGGAGCTATGGAATCCCCAGACGGGTAAAACCGAAACCGTTTCCTATCAGATCAAAGACGGTCGAACGATTGTGCCGCTTAAGTTTGATTCTTGGGACGCTTACTTTATCGTTTTCCGAGACAAGGCGACAATCGCTTCGTACACCAAACCCGCCGTGACAGAATCGCCCGTTACCAGCGTGGTTGGTGACTGGACCGTTAATTTTCAGGAGGGGCGGGGCGCTCCCCGGCAAGCCACGCTTACTACGTTGGCATCATTGACAGACAACGCAGACCCAGGGGTTAAATACTTCTCCGGTACGGCCGCTTACAACAACACGTTTGAGGTGTCAACCGTGACTAAAAACGCATCGTACATTCTCGATCTGGGCGAGGTGAAGAACATTGCCGAAGTGATCGTCAACGGCAAAAATGTGGGTACGGTCTGGAAGAAACCCTTCCGTATCGACATTGCTGAGGCTCTGAAACCTGGTAAAAACACCATGCAGATAAACGTTACAAACCTGTGGGTCAATCGCCTGATCGGTGACGCCCAGGCCGGTGTAACCAGTAAAATTACATTTACCACCATGCCCTTCTACCAGGCTGATTCGCCCCTGTTACCATCAGGATTACTGGGCCCGGTTCGCTTGCTGGAAGCGAAGTCTGCTTCGGTTAGGGCGGAGGTTAAACGATAATATGGAATTCCCTTTTCAAACAATAGTTAACTAGTCAATTTCACGTTTAAACCAATGATTATAATGAAAAAAGTAAGCCTGTTCCTATTCGTTTTTCTCCTGGGCGTTTGCACCAAGGGCTTTTCGCAAACCACTACCGCAACCACGCCACCAACCGACTTCTTTGCCGGTAAATGGGAAATTTTAGTAGTGGGTACGCCTGATGGTGACACTAAATTTGTAACTGATTTAGCCCGAAAAGACGGCAAACTGACCGGTGAACTGAAAGATCCAGCGGGTGTGAAACCTTCCGTTCCAATTACTAAAGTTGAGGAAGAAGGAACCAAAATAACAATCCATTTCGATTCATCTCAAGCTGGAGATATCCCGATTGAGCTGGCTAAAGTAGACGATGACCACTTGAAAGGAATGCTTTACAATATGTTCGAGTCGACAGCGGTACGGGTTAAAAAGTAGGTATATTGATTGATCAGGTTGTATTCTGTATCCATAGGCTTTAGCCCGTATATGGGTTAGATTGAAACATGGGCTGAAGCCCTTGGGTATAGAATACAACCTGATCAATCAATACAAGTATGAATTAGGCTATTCGGAAATGCCAGTTGACAGCACCCACCGGTAACGAAGAAAATGTGATGATCTATTTTATTAAAATAGGAGCTGTAAGACAATTGGGTTTATTAGCTCTGTTTTACTTATTGTCGGTTACTACGTATGGACAGGACTCCCGAGCGGTTCTGTTTGACGCCAATTGGCGATTTAAAAAGGATAGTCTCATCCAGGCAGAAAGCCCAACGTATAGTGATGCCGGTTGGCGAAAGTTGAATCTGCCCCATGACTGGAGCATCGAAGATTTGCCCAGCCAACAGGAAGGAAATGTGCAGGGACCATTCACCAAAGCGTCGATAGGAAAGGCGGCAACGGGCTATACCGAAGGGGGCGTGGGCTGGTATCGCAAAACATTCTCGCTGGACAAACGCTACGAAGGAAAGCAAACCTACATCACTTTTGATGGGGTTTATATGGATGCCGATATCTGGGTAAATGGTCACCACGTTGGTAATCATCCTTACGGCTACACCTCGTTTTCCTACAATCTTACGGGTCTGCTGAATCCCGTTGGCAAACCGAATGTCATCGCGGTCCGGGCGAAAAATCTGGGCAAAAACAGTCGCTGGTATGCGGGTTCCGGCATCTATCGCCATGTGTGGTTGACGCCCGTCAATCCCGTACATACGGAACTAGATGGCACTTTTGTGACAACGCCCGGCGTATCGACGGCTGCGGCTAAGGTAACCGTGCAAAGCTCCCTTGCCAATGCAACTTCCCAACGCAAAGTGATTGATGTTCGGGTTGATGTACTCAATTCTTCCGGTCAGATTGTGGTTAGTCAGAAACAGTCCGTGACCCTTGCCGCCAACAGTACGGTTTCTTCGACACAACAATTAACGCTCACCAAGCCAGCGTTGTGGACGCTGGAAAGTCCGGCTTTGTATTCAGCAAGAGTGACGTTAGTAGCCGGGAATAAGAATATCGATCAAACCACAACTCCGTTTGGCATCCGAAGCCTTGAGTTTAATGGGCAAAAAGGGTTTATGCTCAATGGTAAAGTCGTCAAATTAAAAGGCGGTTGCATTCACCATGACAACGGGCCATTAGGAGCCGCCAGCTTTGATCGGGCGGAAGAACGAAAGGTTGAACTCCTCAAAAAAGCAGGCTACAACGCCCTTCGATTAAGTCATAATCCAGTCGCTCCGGCCTTATTGACGGCTTGCGACCGATTGGGAATGCTGGTGGTTACCGATGCCTTTGATATGTGGGAAAAGGAAAAACTTGGTGTCAAAAACGGGTATCACCAGTATTTTAAGGCTTGGTGGAAGAGGGATTTGGATGCCATGATTCTTCACGACCGCAATCATCCATCCATCATTATGTGGGGAATCGGCAATGAAATTTGGGAAGCTGCCGACACATCAGGATACCGGATCGCGAAGCAATTAGCGGATGAAACCCGCCGGTTAGATCCCACGCGGGCTGTTACGGAAGCCATGCTGTACCTGCCTCAACAGATTAAATATAAGTGGGATGAGTTCGCTCCGCATCTGGCTAACCTGGATGTGGATGGGTATAATTATTTCATCGGGGGTAAATACGACCCCATGCAACGGGATAGCGCTACGATTCATCGGTACGAATCAGAACATGCAAAGCATCCCCAGAAGCTGTTTATGGCCACTGAGTATTATCCGTCGGCCGCATTGGAAAACTGGAATGCAGCGGAAAAGCACCCGTATGTCATCGGCGGATTTAGCTGGACGGCCATGGATTACATCGGCGAGGCTAACATTGGTGGCCCGGCCCTGGTGCCGGAAACTACTAAAATACCTCAGGGCCTGATGAGTCTGATGTTCTTTTTTAAACCGACATCCTGGCCGGTATTCAACGCCCATTGTGGTGATTTGGATCTGATTGGTAATCGGAAAGCCGCGTCCTATTACCAAAATGTCGTCTGGCGAAACAGTCCGATTGAAGTGCTGGTTCATCGGCCCCTACCCAGTGGAATGAAGGAAGCCAGATCGCCCTGGGGATTTCCGGATGAGCTTAAAAGCTGGACTTGGCCGGGCGAGTCCAG
>CAXVWN010000263.1:0-7168 GCA_964263725.1 Spirosoma sp. | reverse complement strand
GGATTAGAACTTAACAGCCCTGCCCTGAAGGGGATTTAGGGGTGAGCCGATGGGGCAGTAGAAAAATTTTCCTAATATTAGAACTAGGCATAACCAGCTATTTTATACGTCACATAACCAACCAATTCACGGATTAGATAGTACGAGTTAAAGAAAGCCTCTTCGCGCGGAAGCAGCCACTCACCGGGCAGGAATGATCGGCGAGTGCCGATAAAACTGCCAGGAAAAGGAGTAATAAGTACACCTGCTTTCTGAAAACAGGCTATTGCCCGACGCATATGCCAGGCAGAAGTGACTAATACACAATGGTTTGTGTGGAAATATTGCCGAAGCATTGGAGCGGAGAAGATCGCGTTTTCGTGCGTGTTACGCGACTTATTCTCTAACACAATATCTCCCGGCCGAACACCAGCCGTCAGTAGGAATCGAGCTGTCATTTGCCCTTCGTCGCTCACGTCTTTGGGTTGAAAGGGTAAGTTGCCTGTACCACCGCTAATCAGAATTTTCTGAACGGCTCCAATTTTGTATAAATACAAAGCCTGACCCGCCCGGTCGGCTTCGTGCCCCAGCAGAAATCGAGTATCAGGCGTGTGGCTTTGCGTTGAAACCGGCATTTCTTTCATCCCATTGATCATGCCGCCCGTTAGCAAAACGGCAACGCTCACTGTTGAATCTGTTTGTGCTGGTGCTATTGTCTGTATAGGATACTCCCACCATAAAGCCAGTTCATTGGTCAGGAAGGCATTACCAAACAACCAGAAAATACCTAACGCAATCCCAATCAGCCAACGACGATAGTGAGCTCTTTTAATAAAGAAAGCCAGTACTAATGCCGTCACGAGCCACCCGGCGGGCGTGAGAAAGTAAGTAATCGTTTTGGAAAAGAAATAAAACATAGACTATACAAGACATGGCAAGCGTTTTGTAGGTAACAAGCGTACCAGCAAAATACCGTAAATTTGACCCTATTCTGTTGCGAAGATACATACCACCTTGTATGAAAAAACTCCTTTTAGCCACATTGCTCGGCTTATCCTTGTTACCTATCGCCTGGGCTCAAACGGCCGACAATGGTTTTAAAATCGTAGCCCGTGTTAAAGGGTTGAAAGATACAACCTGCGTGCTGGCCCATTATTTTGGCGCAACCCAATACATTCCTAAAGACACGGCCCGCGTGGATGGGAATGGGAATATGGTTTTTGAAGGCAAAAATCGTCTGCCCGAAGGGCTGTTTATTGTTGTCATGCCCAAGAAGGGCTACTTGCAGTTTCTTATTACCGATGACCAGCAGTTTTCGTTTGAAACCGATACCGCCAATGTCATAAAAAATATGAAGGTAACTGGCTCGAAAGAAAACGAGTTGTTCTATGCCTATCAGCAACAGCTTAGTCAACTATCTGAGGATGCTCAGGCCCTGAATTTACAGAAAAAGATACGTAATGATGCCGTTTCGACAGCGATGCTTAATAAGCAGCTGGGCGATTTACAAAAACAGGCAAACGATTATCGCACTGTGTTTCTGAAAGACAATTCGGGCACGTTTGCCGCTAAACTGTTTAAAGCAACGGCCGAACCCGAAGTGCCGCCTGCCCCTAAAGCCTCTAATGGCCGACCCGATTCATTATGGGTGTTTAACTACTTCAAGCAACATTTCTGGGATGATTTTGACTTCGCCGACGAGCGCTTTGTCAGAACGCCTATTCTGCAACAGAAAGTAGAGCGATACATAAAGGAATTAACCGTTCAGTCGCCCGACTCGCTCATTAAAGAGGCCGATTATTTAGTGGGGAAAGCGATTGCGGGCAAAAACAAAGAAGTTAAATATTACACGATTTATTATATCACCAGTCAGTATGAGCAACCCAAAGTGATGGGTACCGACGGGCTTTTTGTACACATGTTCGAGAAGTACTACGCCACAGGTGTTATGACGGTTTCAGACTCATCGACGCTGAAAAGTATTGGCGAGCGGGTAGCGACAATGAAACCCAATCTAGTGGGCAAAGTGATGGTTTCGCCCATAATCAGCGACACCCTTCGCCAACCGATTGCTTTCCAGAACATTAAAGCGGATTACACAGTCTTATTTTTCTATTCGCCCACTTGCGGACACTGCCGGGAAAGCGCGCCCAAGCTGAAGAAGTTTGTGGACGACTATAAAGGCAAAGGCATTGAAGTGGTGGCTATTGCCATTGATCAAAGCCCCGAAGAGTGGAAGAAATTCATTAAGGAATTTAAACTCGGTAACGCCATTAACGGCTACGATTATAGCTCCCGCACGGATTACCGCCATCAATACGACGTCTGGACAACACCAACGGTGTATGTGCTCGACAAGAACAAGAAAATTATTGCCCGTAAACTACCGACGGAACAAATCGAAGATTTCATTCTCTTCAACAAACGGCAACAGGCAGCCACAGCCGCAAAAAAACCAGGTGCTGTAGCGCCTGCTAACGCGAAGGCGAGTGTGAAGAAGTAAGACTCGGCCAAGCTGAAGCTTGTCTCTTTTGAGCAATATCACGGACCAGGTTCTAATCTGGTCCGTTTTTTTATTTCATTTTTGTCCGCTTCACTAAATAGGCCGACAGAATCTGGTCAAACCCTTGCGCGATGTCGGCCTCAATAAAGTCAATTTTATATTGGCCGCACCGCATTTTTAACTCCTGAAAATAGGTCTTTACGGCCTGCTGGTAGGTTTCGCGAACCTGTCCCGGTTGAAGTTTCACTTTTTCGCCCGTTTCAAGATCAATAAATTCATAAGGTCGCTCATCGAATGCGAAATCCTCTTCGGTTTTTTTGTCCGTTACGTGAAATAGGAGTACTTCATGCAGGTTATGGCGAAGGTGTTGCAAGGCAGAAAAAAGCGCGTCTGCCTTTTCGCTATTGTCGAACATATCACTAAAAATAACCACCAACGACCGCTTGTTAATCTTTTCTGCCAACTGATGAATCACATCAGCGGCTGAGGTTTTGCGCAGGGGTTTAGGCTGTTGCATGAGCAGATCTAGCTGAGTGAACAGCTTATGCACATGCGAAGGCGTCGATTTTATGGGCGTTTGCAGGTCAATCTGATCAGCGAAAGTTGTTAGGCTCACAGCGTCTTTCTGGCGTTGAAGCATGTACGCCAGACACGCAGCAGCCATCACACTGAACGTCATCTTACCGTAATTCACTTCGGGATAGTACATCGACGACGAGATGTCGATCAGCAAATGACAGCGCAGGTTCGTTTCCTCCTCGTAGCGTTTGACAAATAGCTTTTCTGTCTTACCAAACACTTTCCAGTCGATGTGCCGCGTGGTTTCGCCCGTGTTATAGAGCCGATGTTCGGCAAACTCTACAGAGAAACCATGAAAGGGTGATTTATGCAGCCCTGTAATGAATCCTTCGACCAGTTGACGGGCCAAAAATTCGACGTTACCAAACGAACGCACCTGGCCCAGATTAAGGGATTGTTTCATGAACTTTAAAGAGCGAAAGATGAATGAGCGAAAGAGTGAAATTCTCGCTTTGGCTCTTCGCTCTTTCGCTTATTCACTCTTTCGCTCTCTAAATAACGCAAAAAGCGAACCGTTCGACATCTCCGGCAGGAATTGCACAGGGAAATATCGAACGGTTCGGGTAATTCGGCAAAACCGGCTTACAAAACGGGTTCCAGCATCGACTGAAAAGCAATCGGGTTTGTGAAAGCAGAAGGAGTCAGCGCTATGGCATGACCTTTGCCAACAACCCGAAGCGACACATTGGCGATTCCTTTGGAAATCATGCCAAGTGCATGTGCAGCTGCGTGGGTGAGATCAATAACACGGCCATTGGAGAAAGGGCCCCGATCATTGATTCGTACAATTACTGAACGCTGATTATCTAGGTTTGTAACCTCTACCAGCGTGTTTAACGGTAGGTGACGGTGGGCACCTTCAAGGGATTCTGCGCTAACGCGCTCACCATAGGCGGTCTTACGACCATTGAACTTCTTGGAATAAAAAGACGCTTTGCCTTTCTGTATGAGGCTCGGAAGAGCCTCCGCCGGGTTTATGTTGCCAAAAAACAACATAATGGACATGATTAAACTCATACAGCTTTTGGTTACGTGAAAAAAATAGACGGGAGGCATGTTGATTAACGTCATACATACCATCCGCCCCCAAAAAGTGCAATTCCTGTAAAACAAAGATAGGTTAGAGAGGCTTTATAACCAAGCTATTAACCAAAAAACTGTAGAATGGCATCCACAACCTCGTTCGTTTTTGGGGTAAAATAGCCCCAAAATATATTTAACAGCATTCTTTTTGTTCTTCCCCGATTGAACGTACTTTAGGGCTTGTGAACTGACTAAACCAATGTAATTGTGGACGAAAAAGACCGGGAGAGAATTTATTCGAAGCGAGTTCGAGCGGGGAAACGGACGTATTTTTTTGACGTTAAATCAACCCGCACAAACGACTACTACTTAACCATTACCGAAAGCCGCCGACAACCACAGGGCGAAGGCTTTACCTATGAAAAGCATAAAATATTCCTCTACAAGGAAGACTTTGATAAGTTTGTGGAAGCCCTGAAGGAAACCGTTGATCATGTTAAAACGGAGCTTATGCCCGAGGTAGACTTTTCACAATTCGTCCAGCCCGAACGCGATGCACAGGATGACTTCGCCAGCGAACTTAAATGGGAGTAAAAAAAACACGAATGGACTGGACTCTACTTTTTTAGTTTCTTATTTTACACAGCAGGTAATCTGCTCAACATTGAGTTAGCCCTCGGCCTATCATGCCGAAGGCTTTTTTGTTGTATTTTTGTAGAAAAACTAAAGAGCGAAAGAGTGATAAAGCGAAAGAGTGATAAAGCAGCACAAGTTGGGCCGCCCTTTCGCTCATTCACTTTTTCGCTCTTTCATAATTGAATTATGGGACTTCAATGTGGAATCGTGGGTTTGCCGAATGTGGGGAAATCAACGCTGTTTAATGCAATTTCGAGCGGGAAGGCCGAAGCCGCCAATTACCCATTCTGTACAATAGAACCCAATGTTGGGGTCGTAACCGTGCCAGACGAACGTTTAGATGCGCTCGAGGGGCTGGTAAAACCGCAGCGAGTCGTGCCAACGATTATCGAATTCGTCGACATTGCCGGGCTGGTGAAAGGAGCCAGTCAGGGCGCTGGTCTGGGCAACAAATTTCTGGCTAACATCCGCGAAGTAGACGCAATTGTGCACGTTATCCGATGCTTTGAAGATGACAATATCGTTCACGTTGAAGGCAAAGTCAATCCTATATCAGATAAGGAAATTATTGATATCGAATTGCAACTGAAAGATCTAGAATCGGTTGATAAAAAAATTCAGCGGGTCGAAAAGGGTGCTCGCGCAGGAGACGCTAAAGCGAAATCGGAACTGGAAACGCTAAAGTTATATAAAACGGCTCTCGAAGCGGGCAAAAGCGCCCGTACCGTACAGGTTTCGCCAGAAGAAATCGAAGCGGCCATCGGCGACATTGCCTTGCTGACGGTAAAACCGGTTATTTATGTAGCGAATGTAGACGAAGGCTCGTTGCCCAACGGAAATGCGTATTCGGATGCGCTTCGGGAAGCGGTAAAAGAGGAAGGAGCCGAAGTTGTCATTATCAGTGCGGGTATCGAATCGCAGATTGCTGATATGGAAGATCCCGACGAGCGCGAGTTATTTCTGGGTGAGTATGGGCTAACTGAATCGGGTCTGAGCAAACTCATCAAGGAATCGTACAGATTGCTGGGTCTGATTACGTATTTCACGGCGGGCGTGAAGGAAGTTCGCGCCTGGACGATTCATCGGGGCTGGAAAGCACCACAAGCCGCCGGTGTTATTCACTCCGATTTCGAGCGGAAATTTATTCGGGCGCAGGTAATGAAGCTACCCGATTTTTCGCAGTTCAAGACCGAAGCGGGTGTTCGCGAAGCGGGCAAATTAGCTGTAGAAGGAAAAGAATACGTCGTTCAGGACGGCGACATTATGGAGTTTCTACACAGCGCATAACTATTTATCAGACCTATAAGCCGGGCCGCCGATGCGGTTTTCAAAACCGCATAAATCTCAAGTCTACTTCCGCTTGTTTATCCCGACTCTTCGATAGGCCACCAATTGGTCGGCGCGGGAAGCGGGCGGGCGATGATAGACAAATACTTCGTAATCGTTTTCAGTGGATGAGAAACTGCCTTCAATGTAGTTCTCATCCACTTTTGGTTGTGGCCCCGTTGTCCCGATAACATAATCGTAATTATAAACGCCCTGTTTAAGCAACATGGTAGCCCGGTAAGCACCCAGCAGTACATCGAACGTCATGCGGGTGCGATCATTCCGCTGCCAGAAATTGAATGCTCCATTGACGTAAACCTCTACATTCGGTACTTCGGGCGTATTGAGCGTAAAAATGGTTTCGATATAATCGGCGTTCGTACCACCGTTACCCGTTTCGCGGTGGTCGATCACAAATTGACCGTTAAAATCGTCGCTTTGCACATAAACGCCCTGATTACGTGGCCGATCGACTTGCACATAAGCAATATTACGGTCGGCAGGGCGATCAATACGGTCGATATAATTGGCGCGGGATAGAATAGTACGTGTATCAAAAAACCGAAACTCATTGCCGCCCGGTATGTTATTACTCAGATCAATGAGTCGATAGTCCAGTGTTTGATCGAAGGCTTGTACATTGGTAGGGCGCAGACCGCGAATTTCACGGTCGTCGCGGTAATTTTGGCGAACAATCACCTTGAAATCATCTTGTGGCGAAATCACCTGATACCCTTTGTAATTGATACTTAGGTCAATTTGCTGATCGGAGAATTGACGCGCTGGATTGGACGAGAAGCGTGCCTCGGCAGATACGATTACCCGGTTCTGGTAGGTGCTGAACCGGCGGGTGAAAATGATATTGTTACGGTTCCGTTCGTCGTAAACAACCAGCACATAATTGCCGGGAAGCTTTACTCGAGGCAGGGTGAAGCGATAGTGAAAATAGGGAATTTTCGTGTTTATCGACGTCTGATATTCTGTAATCGGATTGTCGTTGTATTCGTAGGTAAACTCAATGTCATTCAGTACGGAGCGTTGCCAATCGGCGTTGCAATGAACCAGACGAGCCCGAAATGAACGGTAATCAGCCGTCAGATCATCGAATTCGAGTTGCAGTGA